>DASZPV010000159.1:0-24831 GCA_035549875.1 Caulobacterales bacterium | reverse complement strand
CGCGCGCCTGCTTGCGCGGAACCTTCTGGGCATAGAGCAGGCGAAACGCGATGTTCTCCCAGACGGTGAGACTGTCGAACAGCGCGCCGCCCTGAAACAGCATGCCGAATTTTTCGGCCAGCTTGTGGCGCTCGCGCAGGTGCAGGTGGGTCACGTCCCGCCCATCGACCAGCACCTTGCCTTCGTCGGGCGTCAAAAGGCCGAGCGCGCATTTCAGCGTCACCGATTTGCCCACGCCCGAACCGCCGATGACGACGAGCGATTTGCCAGCGTCCACGTCAAGATCGACGCCGCGCAAAACCTGCCGCGATCCGAGCGTCTTCTTTATGCCGGCGAGTTGCAGCTTGGCGGTCATGCGTGCGGCCAGAGCGAGGTGATCACGTAATTGCTCGCCAGGATCAGCACGGCGGAGGCGACGACCGCATTGGTCGCGGCGCGGCCGACGCCGAGCGCGCCGCCCTTGGAATGGTAGCCCTGATAGGCGCCCATGGTGGCGATGATGAAGCCGAACACCGCGGCTTTGGTCATGCCGAGGAACACGTCCTCGGGCTGGAGGAACTTCATCGTGTTCTGGAGGTAGATCGAACCGTTGAAGCCCAGCGATGTGATCGAGATCAGCCAGCCGCCCATCACGCCGATGATGTCGGCGACGATCACCAGCAGCGGCAGCGAGATGGTCGTCGCCAAAACGCGCGGCGCGACCAGAAAGCGGAACGGATCGGTGGAAAGCGTCGAGAGCGCGTCGATCTGCTCGGTTACGCGCATCGTGCCGATCTCGGCGGCGACGCCCGCGCTGACGCGCCCGGCCAGCATCAGGCCGGCGAGTACCGGGCCAAGTTCGCGCGTGATGCCGAGGACGACGATATTCGGCACGAACGTCTCGGCGTTGAACCGCGCGCCGCCGACGAAAATATTGAGCGCCAGCGCCGCGCCGATGAACACCGCCGTAAGGCCGACGACCGGCAGCGAGAAATAGCCGAGGCGCAGGAACTGGCCGGCGAGCTGATCGAGATAGAATGGCGGGCGCGCGCAGGCGGCTATGGTGCGGCTGGCGAAAATCGCCAGCGCGCCGGCCTCGCGCACGATCGCCAGCGTGGCGCGGCCGATTTGCGCAAATACGTTCACGTCTGGCGCCTCACGCCTGAAAGATTGGTCAGCACTTCGTAGGAAATCGTGCCGGCGCGGACGGCGACGTCGTCGAGCTTTGCGTTTGCGCCGAGGAATTCCACGAGATCGCCCTCGCGCGCGTTGGGCGCTGCGGAAATATCGATCGTGACCAGGTCCATCGAAACGCGCCCCAGCAGCGGACATAAAGCGCCGCCGATGTGCCCATAGCCTTTCCCGGAGAGCGACCGCAACCAGCCGTCTGCGTAACCAAGCGCAACAGTGGCGGCCCTGATCGGCGCGGCCGCGGTGAACGTCGCGCCATAGCCCACTGTTTCGCCGATCGGCAGATCGAATACTTGCAGGATCGGCGCTTCCAATGTGGCGACGACGGATAGCGGCGGGTTGGCTTCATCGAGCGCGCCGCCGCCATAAAGGCCGATGCCCGGGCGCGTCAGGTCGAACGTGTAATCGCGTCCCAGCAGCACGCCGCCGGACGCCGCCAGGCTCTTGCGCGCGTCAGGAAAACGCGCGGCGATTTCAGTAAAGCGGGCGCGTTGCGCGGCGTTTTTCGGATGCGCAGGATCGGATGCGCAGGCCAGATGGCTCATTACCATGAGCGGCTTCAGGCCGTTCGCCGCGCTTAATTCATTTGGCTTCAGTCCCAAGCGGTTCATGCCGGTGTCGATGTGCAGCGCGTGCGCCATGGCCCCATCCCACAGCGCGATTTGCGCCGGAGAATTGAGCACCGGGATCAGCGCCGCCTGCGCATAGGCTGCGCTCTCCCCCGGCGCGGGCCCGTTGAAGACGTAGATGGCGGGCGTTTCACCGAGTAGCGACCGCAGCGAAAGCCCTTCGCCGAGCGTTGCAACGAAAAACGTGCGGGCTCCGGCGGCGGCGAGGGCCGGGGCGATCAGGTCCGCTCCGAGGCCGTAGCCATCGGCCTTCACCACCGCGCCGGTTTCGCCGGCCGAACGCGCCGCGAAGAATTTCCAATTGGCGCCCGCCGCTTGCGGGCAAACCGTCAGCCGCGCCAGCCGGCGCGGCGCTTCAGGAACCACGTGCAACGCTGCTGAACTTGGTGAAGCGGTTATCAAAGATAAGGTCTACCTTGCCGATCGGGCCGTGCCGCTGTTTGCCGACGATCACTTCCGCCTTGTTGCGGATGCTGTCCAGTTCGGTCTGCCACGCCACGTGCTCGGGCGTGTTGAGCTTGGGTTCCTGCCGGGCAAGATAATACTCCTCCCGGTACACGAACAACACCACGTCGGCGTCCTGCTCGATCGAGCCGGACTCCCGCAGATCGGCCAGTTGCGGGCGCTTGTCTTCCCGCAACTCCACCTGCCGCGACAATTGCGACAGGGCGATGACCGGCACTTTCAGGTCCTTGGCGAGCGCCTTGAGGCCCTGGGTGATTTCGCTGACTTCCTGCACCCGGCCTTCGCTGCGCCGGTTCGATGCGGTAACCAGTTGGAGATAATCGACGACAATCAGGTCCAGCCCATGCGTGCGCTGGAGGCGCCGGGCGCGGGCTTGCAGCGCGGCGATGGAAATGCCGCCGGTCTCGTCGATATGAAGCGGGATTGCCTGCAACTCTGCGGCGGCGTCCTTCAGTTTTTCGTATTCGTGTTTCTGGATTTCGCCGCGCCGGATCCTGCTGGATTCGATCTCGGCAAATTCCGAGAGCAGACGCGTGGCCAATTGCTCGGCCGACATTTCCAGGGAGAAAAACCCGACGACGCCGCCGGCGGCGTCCTTGCCCGTCTTGCCTTCGCGCGCGGAATGATTGCGCGCGCGCGCGACGTTGAACGCGATATTCGCCGCCAGCGCGGTTTTGCCCATCGAGGGGCGCCCGGCGAGGATGATGAGGTCGGACGGATGGAGGCCGCCAAGCTGGCGGTCAAGGTCGGTAAGGCCCGTGGCGATGCCCGAAATGCCGGCTTTCGTTTCATACGCCGCCGCGGTCATCTCGATCGAGATCGCGAGGGCCACGGAGAAGTCGTCGAAACCTTTGCTCGCGCCCCCGCTCTGGGCCAATGTGAAGAGGCTGCGTTCAGCTTCCTCGATTTGGGCGACGCCGCTTTCGTTAACGACCGGCGTTGCGGCCTCACGGGCGATGTCTTCGCCTATGCGGATCAATTCGCGGCGCAAGGCGAGATCGTAAATGATCTCGGCATACTCCTGCGCGTGGCTGATGAGCTTGGCCGCGTTCTGGACCAGCGTGAGCAGGTAAGCCGCGCCGCCGATTTCAGCGAGCGCGGCTTCGCGCATGAAATGCTCGCGCAACGTGACGCCGTCGGCGAGCTTGCCGCGCGAAATCATGTTTACGCAGACTTCAAAGATGCGGCCATGCACCGGATCGTAGAAATGCTGCGGGCGCAGCCGGTCTCCGATGCGGTTAAATGTTTCGTTGTCGTAGAGAATGGCGCCGAGAAGACCCTGCTCGGCGTCGAGATTATGCGGCGCGGTGCGCGGCGGTGCGGGAAGGCTTCCATCGGCGGACATGGCCGCACCTCACCATCTTCGGGCCCGCGATAAAACTGCGCTTGAGCGCTTCATTCAGAAGAACATTCATCGAGTCGTCATGCGGCGTAAGCCAAGCGGCATAACAAAAAAGCGCCTCTCCCCGAAGGAGAAGCGCTTTTGTACAGATGTTGCACAGATCGAGAGATCAGGCGTCGCCGGGCGGACGCTCGTTGGCGATGGCGGCCAAAGTCTTGGCTTGTTTATCGTCCAGCACGCGCTGGTCGGCGGCGGCGGCGGCGATGACGTTTTCGCCGCGCGCCTGGCGCTCGGCCTCGTCGGCGGAGCGGGCGACGTTGAGTTTTACGGTGATCGTGACTTCCGGATGCAGGCGCACCTTCACGTCATAGACGCCGAGCAGCTTGATCGGCTTGTCGAGCACCACGCCGGAACGCGGCAGTTCGATCTTTTCAGCCGCCGCCGCATCGACGATATCGCGCGCGGCGACAGAGCCGTAGAGATGGCCGGTTTCGCCGGCCTGGCGGAGCAGGACGAAGCTTTTGCCGTCAAACGCCTTGCCCGATTTTTCGGCTTCGGCGCGGGCGGCGGCGTTGCGCTTTTCAAGATCGGCGCGCTGGGCCTCGAATTTTTTCAAATTCGCTTCCGTGGCGCGCAGCGCCTTGTGCTTGGGCAGCAGAAAGTTGCGGGCGTAGCCGTCTTTGACCTTAACGACGTCGCCGATGGCGCCGAGATTTTCGACGCGCTCAAGAAGTACGATCTGCATTATTGCACCGCGTATGGCAGAAGCGCGAGGTAGCGCGCGCGCTTGATGGCGATGGCCAGCTCACGCTGTTTCTTGGCGGAGACCGCCGTGATCCGGGCCGGCACGATCTTGCCCTTCTCGGAGATGTAACGCTGCAACAGCTTCACATCCTTGTAGTCGATCTTCGGGCTTTCGGCGCCGGAGAATGGGCAGACCTTGCGCCGGCGCCCGAACGGGCGGCGGGCGGGGATGTTGGCGATGTTGATCTTGTTCTTGGCGTTCTTGTCGGTCATCGCCTAGGCCTCCGAGTCGTAATCGCCGCCGTCGCGGCGGGCGCGGGGCGGCATATCGCCATCATCGCCTTCACCATCCGGGCCGCCCTCACGGCGCGCTCTGCGGCGCTCGTCGCGGTCGCGGCGGGCCAGGATCGGGGAGGCTTCCTCGTCCAGTTCCTCCACGCGGATCGTGATGTAGCGCAACACATCTTCGTTGATGCGGTGGCGCCGTTCCAACTCGTGGATGGCGGCGGGGGGCGCTTCCAGGTTCAGGAGGCAATAATGCCCCTTCCTGTTCTTGCGCACGCGGTAGGAAAGATTGCGCAGGCCCCAATATTCATTCTTGCCCACCCGGCCGCCGAGTTCGCCGACCGTGCGGGTGATATCTTCAATCAGGGCGTCGACTTGTTGCGGCGAGATATCCTGCCGCGCGATCAGCACGTGTTCGTAATAGGCCATTGCCTCACCTTCGCTTGGGCCGCGGCGCCGGGGCGGAGGAAGGTTCCGCCGAAGCGATGGATCCCGGATGAGGCAAGCCTCGGGGACCGCGAGCCCGTTTCAGAAGCGGCGGGAGATACGGGAAGAGGCTTCCAAAGGCAAGCCAAAAGGCCGGAAACCTGCTAAGATGGCCCAATGAGCGACCTCTATGACAAGGACACTTATTCCTGGGCCTTCGCCCAGGCGGATGCTTTGCGCCGCCGCTCGGCCAATGAGATCGACTGGGAAAACGTCGCCGAGGAGATCGAGAGCGTGGGGCGGAGCCAGGAAAGCGAGCTTTATGCGCGGCTGAAGGTGCTGCTGCTGCACCTCCTGAAGTGGACTTATCAGCCCGATATGCGCGGCCGTTCGTGGACCGCCACAATTCGCGTCCAGCGCCTCGAAATATCCAAGCATATGCGTCGGAACCCAGGTCTCAAAAGTGGCCTGGAGGAGACGTTTGCAAACGCTTACGAGGCCGCCCGGCTCGCCGCTTCCATCGAGACAGATATGTCCGAAGACACGTTTCCCGAGACCAGTTCATTCACCTTCGAACAGGCGATGGACGACGATTTCTGGCCCGAGCCGCCCTCGGCAAAATAGCGTCCTTGCCCTCGCGGGCGTGTTTGTTTAACGCCCGCGCCATGTCTCTCGCTTTTATTTTTCCCGGTCAGGGGGCGCAGGCTGTCGGCATGGGCAAGACCCTCGCCGACGCGTTTCCGGCTGCCCGCGCGGTGTTCGAGGAGGTCGATGATGCGCTCGGTCAGCGCCTGTCGCGGTTGATGTGGGAAGGCGAAGCGGCGGAGCTGACGCTGACCGCCAACGCCCAGCCGGCGCTGATGGCCGTGAGCCTCGCTGCGATCCGCGTGCTGGAAAGCGAATTCGGCATAGGCGCGGCGAAAGCCGCCTATGTCGCCGGCCATTCGCTGGGCGAATATTCGGCGCTGGCGGCGATCGGCGCCTTCGGCGTGGCCGATACGGCGCGGCTGTTGCGCATCCGCGGCGATGCGATGCAGAAGGCCGTGCCGGTGGGCGAGGGTGCGATGGCGGCGCTGATCGGCAAGGTCGATCTGGCGATGGCCGAAGCGATAGCCGAAGAGGGCGCAAGCGCGGGGATCGTGGTTGTCGCCAACGACAACAATGTCGGCAATGTCGTGATTTCCGGAACCAAGGCTGGCGTCGATGCGGCGATTGCGGCGGCCAAGACCAGAGGGGTGAAGGCAGTGCCCCTCGCCGTGTCCGCACCGTTCCACTCCCCGCTGATGCAGCCGGCCGCCGAGGCGATGGCCGAGGCGCTGGCGAAGGTAGAGATTGGGCCGCTGGCGACGCCGCTGGTGGCGAACGTCACCGCCGCGCCGGTGCGCGAAGCGACGATGATCCGCGATCTGCTGGTCAGGCAAGTGACCGGGCGTGTGCGCTGGCGCGAGAGCGTGGAATGGATGGCGAAAGAAGGCGGCGTGGCGCGCTTCGTCGAAATCGGCGCCGGCAAGCAATTGACCGGCATGGTCAAGCGCAACGCGCCGGATGCCGAAGCGCTGGCGCTGAACGAGCCGGCTGATCTGGAAGCGTTCGCGAAGATGGTTTGAGAGAGCGAATGGGGAGCAGGGAATAGGGATTTGGGAATGGCGCTACTCCCTACTCCCCACACCCTATCGCCTATTCCCTCTTCAAGGAGAGTATGATGTTCGATCTCACCGGAAAAACTGCGCTGGTGACCGGCGCTTCGGGCGGTCTCGGCGGCGCGATCGCCAAGGCGCTCGCGGCGCAGGGCGCGAAGGTGGCGCTTTCCGGAACGCGCGAAGACGCGCTGAAAGCGGTGCAGGCGGAAATTCCCAATAGCGTTGTGCTGGCGTGCAGCCTCGCCGATAGCGCGGCGGTCGATGGCCTAGTTGGCCGCGCGGAAGAAGCGCTTGGCGGGCTCGATATTCTCGTTTCCAACGCCGGCATCACCAAGGACGGTTTGCTTCTGCGTATGAAGGATGACGATTGGGCGAGCGTGATGAAGGTAAATCTGGAAGCGCATTTCCGGCTCTCGCGCGCCGCCCTGCGCTCGATGATGAAGAAGCGCTGGGGGCGGATCATAGCGGTGACGTCCGTCGTCGGCGTCACCGGCAATCCGGGGCAGGCCAATTACGCGGCGTCGAAAGCGGGGCTGATCGGCTTTACCAAATCGCTGGCCCAGGAAGTGGCCAGCCGCAACGTGACGGCCAATTGCATCGCGCCCGGCTTCATCCGTTCGCCGATGACCGACGCGCTCAACGAAGCCCAGCAGGCGGCGATCCTTGGCCGCATCCCGGCCGGCAAACTCGGCGAGGGCGCCGATGTGGCTGCCGCCGCCGTCTATCTGGCCAGCGAGGAAGCCGGCTACGTCACCGGTCAGACGCTGCACGTGAATGGCGGGATGGCGATGATCTGACCCGCGTTTTCGCGCTTTGGGCGGCTTGCTGGTCAAGCGGAAACGAATATGTTACGCCGCGTTTCGTCAGCGGATTCTTACCTCGCCTTTCAGGCGAGGCGTTTGGATTTCTTAACTTTTTCTGTGGTGTGCGAGGGCGCCTGATGTCCGATGTGTTCGACCGTGTTAAGGCTATCGTTGTGAAGCATCTCGAGGCGCCGCCCGAGAAGGTGACCGAGAAAGCCAGCTTCATCGATGATCTCGGCGCCGACAGCCTCGACAATGTCGAACTGGTCATGGCGTTCGAGGAAGAGTTCTCGATCGAAATCCCCGATGACGCCGCCGAGCACATCCAAACTGTCGGCGACGCGGTGGCCTTCATCTCGAAAAAACTGGGCTAGCGCCGGAAACCCCGATGCGCGCGCACGATCCAGCATCGCGCCGTGTCGTCATCACGGGCGTCGGCCTGCTTACGCCGCTCGGCTATGGGCGGGAGATAGCCTGGAAGCGTCTGCTGGCCGGCCAGTCTGGCGCAAGCAAGATCGCGCATTTCAAGGTCGATGATCTGCCATGCCGGATCGCGTGCGTCATTCCGCGCGTAGATGGCCGCGCTGGCGGGTCGGCCGAGCTTGAGGGCGTGTTCGATCCTGACAAGGCGATGTCAGCCAAAGAGCGCCGCCGCGTCGATGACTTCATTCTCTATGGGATGGCCGCCGCCGATGAGGCGGTGGCCGATTCCGGCTGGAAGCCGGAGACTGACGAAGAGCGGGAGCGAACCGGGGTTCTGATCGGCTCCGGTATTGGCGGCCTCGATTCGATCGCCCAGACAGCGTTGATCCTGGAACGGGACGGGCCGCGGAAGGTCAGCCCGTTCTTTATTCCCGGCGCGCTGATCAATCTGGTGTCCGGCCAGGTTTCGATCCGTTACGGTTTCCGGGGGCCGAACCATTCCGTGGTCACGGCCTGCGCCACCGGCGCCCACGCCATCGGGGATGCCGCGCGCCTGATCAAATACGGGGACGCAGAGGTGATGGTTGCTGGCGGCGCGGAGGGTTCGATCTGCCGCATTGGCATGGCGGGTTTCGCCGCCCTGCGCGCGCTCTCCACCGGATTCAACGACACCCCGACCAAAGGCTCCAGGCCTTATGACAAGGACCGCGATGGCTTTGTCATGGGTGAAGGCGCAGGGGTGGTCGTGCTGGAAGAATTGGCGCACGCCAAGGCGCGGGGCGCGAAAATCTACGCCGAAGTGAAGGGCTACGGCCTTTCCGGCGACGCCTTCCATATCACCGCGCCTGAGGAAAACGGCGACGGGGGCTTTCGGGCCATGCGCGCGGCGCTGCAAGATTCTGGTCTCACTCCCGCCGATATCGACTACGTTAATGCCCACGGCACCTCGACGCCCCTGGGCGACGAGATCGAATTGAAGGCCGTGGAGAGGGTATTCGGCAATGCGGCCGGCGCCCTCTCCATGTCATCTACGAAGTCCGCGATTGGACATTTGCTGGGGGCCGCGGGGGCGGTGGAGGCAATTTTTTGTGCGCTCTCGATCCGCGATGGGATGGTCCCCCCCACCCTCAATCTGGACGCGCCTTCGGTCGAGACGCCGATCGATCTCACGCCCCATACCGCCAAGAAGCGCCCGATCCGCGCGGCGATGAGCAATTCGTTCGGGTTCGGGGGCACGAACGCGGCAGTGATCTTCACGGCGCCGCCATGAGCGGGCGCGTCTACGAAGACGATTACGACGACGACTATGACGATGCGCCGCGGCGCGCGAGTTTTTGGTCCCGGTTCACGGCTATAGCGTCCTGGTTCGTGACGCTGCTTGCGGTCGGGCTCGGTGCGGTCTTTCTGCTGATCATCGACACACAGCGTCCTGGCCCGCCCGCGCCGGCCGGCGGCGCCGAAACAACGATCGTTGTGCCGCGCGGCGTCGGGATCGCGGCGATCGGTCAGCACCTGCAGGCCGAGGGCGTGATCCGCAACGGCATGGCGTTCCGCGCCGCCGTGATGATCTACGGCCGCGGCCGCTCGTTGAAGGCCGGCGAGTATACCATTCCGTCCGGCGCCAGCAGCGCCTCGATTATCGAGAAAATCGCCGCCGGCCGCGTCGTGCTGCACCCGGTCACGGCGCCCGAAGGTTGGACCAGCGCGATGATCGTCGACATGCTCGCGACCGCCGACTTTCTGGATGGCGATACGCCAGCGCCGCCGCCGGAGGGCTCGCTTTTGCCCGAGACCTATCGCGTCGAGCGCGGCATGGAGCGCGCCGATGTGATCCGCGAAATGCAGCAGGCGTCCAGGGAGACGCTCGACCAATTGTGGAATACACGCGCCGCCAATCTCCCGTTCAAGACGCCGCGCGAGGCGCTGATCCTCGCTTCGATCGTCGAAAAAGAAACCGGCCTCGATTCCGAGCGCCCGCACGTGGCGGCCGTGTTCGTCAACAGGCTGCGCAAGGGCATGCGGCTCGAATCCGACCCCACGGTGATCTACGGCGTCAGCAAGGGCAGGCCGCTGGGCCGCGGCTTGCTGCGCAGCGAATTGGACCACGACACGCCGTACAATACGTACACGCGCTACGGCTTGCCGCCGACGCCGATCGCTAATCCGGGCCGGGCCGCCATCGCCGCGGTGCTCAATCCGATGAAGAGCGCGGACCTTTATTTCGTGGCCGACGGGTCCGGCGGCCACGCCTTCGCGTCCACGATCGGCGAACACCAGAAGAACGTCGAGCGCTGGCGCAGCCTTGAGCGTCTTCGCGGTACGCAATAGGCTGCCGCCCCAACCGAGGGCTTTGCCAGGAATGAGCGTCGTCAGCATGACCGGCTTCGGCCGTGCCGAGGGCGTCGAAGGCGCTTTGCGCTGGATATGGGAAGCGCGCTGCGTCAACGGACGCGGCCTTGATGTCCGCACGCGTTTGCCGGCTGGATTTGAAGCGCTTGAGGCGCCGGTCCGTGAGGCGGCGCAAAAGCGCATGCGCCGCGGCTCGCTGCAGGTGTCTCTCAACATTCGCAAGGACGAACGCGCCGCTGCAGGCGCAATCAACCTGGCGCTGGTCGATCACCTGATCGCGGCGGGTGCGCCCTACGTCGCCGCCGGCAAGGCCGCACCGCCGCGCTGGGACGGGCTTTTGCTTGCGCGCGGCGTGATGGGCGCCGAGAGCGAGGACGAGTCTCCAGAAGCGCGCGCTGCGCTCGAACGCGCGCTGATCGCCGGCCTTGATTCGGCGCTGGCCGCGCTCGCCAAAACGCGCGAGCAGGAGGGCGAGAAAACCAAGGCGATGCTGGCGGCGGCGCTAACCCGCATCGAAGCGCTAACCGCGCAGGCGCGCGACCTCGCCGCGGCGCAGCCTGAAGCGATGCTGGAGCGGATCAAATCCAGGCTTGCCGGGCTGGCGCCGGACATTCAGCTCGATCAGCAACGGCTTGCCCAGGAGGCTGCGCTCGTGGCGGCGCGCGCGGACGTGCGTGAAGAACTAGACCGCCTGACCGCGCACGCCGAAGAAGCGCGCGCGCTGATCAATGGCGCTGAATCCGCAGGCAGGCGGCTCGATTTCCTGTCGCAGGAATTCAACCGCGAGGCCAATACGTTGTGTTCAAAGTCCAGCGATTTGGCGCTGACGCGTCTGGGTCTCGATCTGAAGACCGCGATCGATCAGATGCGCGAGCAGGCTGCGAATGTCGAATAGCGAAGGCCCCCGCCGCGGACTGATGTTCGTGCTTTCAAGCCCGTCGGGCGCGGGCAAGTCCACGCTGGCGCGCCGGCTGATGGAGCGGAACGGCGATATGGTGCTGTCGGTTTCCGCGACCACGCGCCCGCCGCGGCCTGGCGAAATGGACGGCCGTGAATATCATTTCGTCGATCACGACCGGTTCGAGGCCATGATGGGCGAAGGCGCGCTGCTGGAATGGGCGCGGGTGTTCGATAATTACTACGGCACGCCGCGCGCGCCGGTGGAATCTGCGCTCGCGGCGGGCAAGGATGTGCTGTTCGACGTCGATTGGCAGGGCGCGCGGGCGCTGCGCGGCGCCGCGCCCGAGGACGTCGTATCGGTGTTCATTCTGCCGCCGGACATGGTCGAGCTTGAGCGGCGTTTGCATACGCGGGCGCAGGATTCCGAAGCGATCATTGCACGGCGAATGGCGAAGTCAGCGGACGAAATCCGCCATTGGGAAGAGTATGATTATGTGCTGGTGAACCGTGATCTCGACGCCAGCGCCGAAGATCTACAGCGCATATTGACCGTTGAACGGGGCCGGCGCGCCCGGCAAAGCTGGCTTTCCGGCTTTGTCGATACGCTGCTTAAGGACCGGTAAAGCCGCCGGTCATCTTGCCGGCCAGCATCAGGAATTTCTCGACCGGAATTTCCTCGGCGCGCGCCGTCGGCGCGATGCCGCACGCGGCAAACAGCGCCTCTGGCAAGCCAAGGCGCTTCAGGCTTGCGCGCACCATCTTGCGGCGCTGGCCAAATGCCGCCGCAGTCAGCCGCTCAAGAACATCGAGATGGGCGAACGGCGCAGGCAGCGGATCGAACCGGACGACGGCGGACTCCACTTTCGGCGCTGGCGTGAAGGCGCCGGGCGGCAGCGTCATCGCGATTTCAGGCGTGCAAGCGGCCTGTGTGATCACCGCCAGACGGCCGTAGGCTTCATCGCCGGCGCGCGCGACGATGCGCTGGGCGACTTCCTTCTGGAACATCAGCACCATCGGGCCGCGCCAGGGGCCGGCTTTCAGCCACTTCACCAGCAAGAGGGTCGCCACATTATAGGGCAGGTTGGCGACGATCGTTGCGGCGCCATTGGCTTTCGCACTGCGCAGCAACTCGGCTTCGTCGGCAACGAGCGCGTCGGCCTCGACGAGCCGCAATCGGCCGCTGGACCAGGCGACCAACGGTTCCAGCAGCGGCAGAAAGCGCCGGTCCTTTTCAATGGCGATCAGCGGCGCTGCGCCTGCTTCCAGCAGGGCGCGCGTCAACCCGCCGGGGCCGGGCCCTACTTCAACCACCGGATGGTTTGCGAGCGGCGCGGCGAAGGCCGCGATACGCGCGTTGATCGAAGGATCGAGCAGGAAATGTTGGCCGAAGCTTTTCTTCGCCCAGAGCCCCTGTTCGACAAGCCCGGCCTTCAGGCTCGGCAGATCGTTCATGCCGGGACCAGCGCCCTGCGACGCGCGATGTCGCGCCCCATAGCAAGCGCGGCGATCAGGCTTTCAGGGCGCGCGCGGCCTGCGCCGGCAATGTCGAAAGCTACGCCGTGATCGGGCGACGTGCGCACGATGGGAAGGCCGAGCGTAACATTCACGCCGTCCCAGAAATGCAGCGTCTTGAGCGGGATGAGCCCTTGATCATGATACATCGCGATCACCGCGTCATAGCCGCGGCGCGCCTCTTCATGGAACAGCGTATCGGGCGGCTGTGCGTCGGTGACGTCGATGCCGCGGGCGCGCAAGGCGGCGGCGGCGGGATTGATGATCTCGATCTCTTCGCGGCCGAGTGCGCCGCCTTCGCCGGCATGCGGGTTTAGTCCCGCTAGCGCGATACGCGGCCTCGCGATCCCAAAATCGCGGCGCAATGCGGCGCTAACGATTTCGGCGACGCGCATGATGGAGTCTGCCGAAAGTCTCGATATCGCCTGCTTGAGCGGAAGGTGAACGCTAGCAAGCGCAACGCGCAGCGATGGGCCGGCGAGCATCATGACTGGACCGCGCGGCTCTGTCTGCGGCGCATGTTCCGTGAGGCTGGCGATGAATTCGGTGTGGCCCGGGTGATCGAAACCGGCCTCGTACAGGCCGGCCTTTGAAATCGGGCACGTAACCATCCCCGCGCAGGCGCCGGAGAGGCACAGGACGACGGCGCGTTCGATCGAAGCGATGATCGCGGCGGCGTTGGCGGGATGGGGCGCCCCCGGTGATTCCTCGACGGCGACGGGAATGGGCAGTACGGGAAGGCTGTCGGCAAAAACGCCCGCAGCCTGCGACGGATCGCCGATCGGCGCTATTGTCGCGCGAGCGCCGAGGCGAGCGAAGGCGCGCTCGTACACAAGCGGATCGCCGATCGCAAAGAAAACCGGCCTCCCCGCTTCTCGCTGGCGCCATGCCTTGACGACGATCTCGGGACCTATTCCCGCCGGATCGCCCATCGAGACCGCGAGGGCATCAGCGGGCATGTGCGCGATCAGCGACGGACGATCGCCGCTTCCCGCCGCAGATTGCGCAGGTAGCGCTGGGACAACATGGCCAGTTCCTGATCGATCAGCCGGTCTTCCACCTCTTCCCGGCTCGGCAGGGCGCCGCCGGCGGTTTCGCGCGCGCAGACAACCAGCATGCGAAGCTTGTCGCCAGATTTGAACGGCGCGGAGGCAGAGCCGGTCGGCGTGTCGGTGATCTGCTTGCGCATTTCATCGCTTAGCTCGGCTTCCTGGATCTGTCCCAGGTCCGTCGCCTCCAGGCCAGTGACGCCGGAAACCGCCGCGGCGACTGAATCGCAGCCTCGAACGAGGCGGCGGGCGCGGTTCATCGCGGCAGTCTCGTTGGCGGGGGCGGAAATCTGCTTGAGCGTGATGCGGCTGTTGGCTTTGGGGTCCACGCCATCGCGCTTGTCGCGAAGGGCGAGAATGTACACCCCGCCTGGCGCCGAAATCGGCCCGGCCAGATCGCCGGCGCTCATGCTCGCCGCGACGCGCTGCAATTCCACCGGCTTTAGCTCGTCCTGCGCCAACCAATCCATGTCGCCGCCGGCTGCCGCCGAAGGCGCAGCGGAAAACTGTTGGGCGACCATCGCGAAATTCGCGCCCTTTTTGAGTTCTTCAATGAGGCGCGCTGCGCCCGTCTGCGCTTCGGCAAGTTCAGACGGCGTGTCGGCGGGGATAAAGATCATCGAGACAAGATACTGCGGCTTGGCGGCATTGGCGGCGATGCGCGCGAGCGTGTCTTGCACTTGCGATTCGGAAACCCTCAACTGCCGGCTGTAGAGTCCGCTCATCAGCCTGTTCCATCCAATTTGGGCCTCAACCTGAGCGCGGAGCGTTCCTATATCCACCCCTGCCGAGGCCAGTTGGGCCTTGAGCGTCGCGACCGACGTGCGGCCATTCTGCGCCATGTTTGCAAGCGCCGCATCGACGTCCTTTGGATCGACGGTCACCTTGCGGTCTTTCAATTCGTGCATTTGCAGGTGTTCGTCTTCAAGACTGCGTAGAGCCTGGGCCTGAATTTGCTCCATCACTTCAGGCGTCGGCCGGATGCCCGCGCTCAAGACGATCAGCCCCATGCGCTGGTTCAGGTCGTAGGTTGAAATCACCTGATCGTTGACGATTGCAACCACCGCTTCGCCCAAGACCGGCTTATCGGCCTGGGCTGCGGCCGGGGCGGCCGCCGGTTTTGCGGCGGCGGGGGCTGCGGGTTTGGCGCCGGCTGGGGGTTTGGCCCCGGCTGCGGGCTTGGCCGCCGGCGCTGGGGGCGCAGTTTGCGCAGCGGCCGCACAGGTCAGCCCCAGTGCGATCATAAGCGCCCCGGCGGCGTGTCTAAGGCTCATCTCCAAAACTCCATTTCGCCGAGCATCCGCCAAGGAAATCAACGACCTATTACGCCCAGGGTCGATAGGCCGATCCGGATCTGGAAGCCTTCGGTTGGGCCGAGCGCACGGTCGTACGTTTCGTTGCGCGAGTAGGCGAATTCCACAAAGGTGCAATTGTCTTGATAGGTCAGATGCGCTTCCTGGGACAAGTTTACGGCAGAATCCAGGTCGCGGCGCACAGCGTAACCGAGGCTGAACCGGTCGCTGATGGTGTAGCCAAGGCTCATGGTGAGTTCCTGACTGGGGTCCGCGCCGCGCAGGCCCTCCTGGACGTCGAAGTAACGCACGGTGGCGCTGGTCCGCCAGATCGACGCCCGCATCCCGGCGTCGAACCTGAGCACGTCGAACGTTTTATCGTCGATACGAACCCGCATATCACCCGCGAAGTGGCGTCCCAGATCGGCGCTGAAGGCGCCAACGTAATCCGAGTTGACACTGTCCAGATTGGTGCTCGGCTTGAACGCCGTGTCGTCCTTGGTCTTCCAGCGCCGGCCAAATACCGCCGACAGCGTGCCCGCGGATGTTGTCGCCGAGGCGCGCACGCCGGCAGCCACGCGCTCGCCGGATTCCCAGAGATCGTAATTTGGCGTCACATTCGGGCGGAAAAGGTTGGAATCGTCCAACTCGAAGGCGATGCTGTCTTCGTTTGGAATGCGCATATCCTGATCTGTAGTCGCCGCTGTTACGGCCACGACCGGTTCGATCATGATGCTGAGATTGGGCCCCGGACGCAGGAATGGATACCTGACCTCGACGCCGGCGAGGCCGACCGACCGGCTAAACGAGTCTTCGGTCGCGCCAAGGTAGTTGGCGACACGGTAAAAGTCCGTGCGTCCCTGCGCATACGGCGACACGACCACGCCCGGCCCGACGACCCGCTCCATCGCCCATTCGGCGCCGCCCGACACGCGCGCGCTATCGATGCCGGTATTGCGCACCAGGTTCACGGAAGAGGCCTGAAGGCGCAATTGGCCGCCGAAAACAGGTTCGGCCATCACACGATCGTATTCGATACGCGGCAATATTTTCGGCAGGTTGGCGTCCGCGTCGCCAGCGCGCAGGCCCTGCACGCCGATGAACGCGGTGTTGACGTAGGAGTTCGGACCCTGTCCGGTGAGGTTAATCTGTGAAAACAGCCGCGTGAGATCGGAGCCGTAGGAAGCGCGCAGGTCCGTCCGGTCTGTCAGTTGGTAGCGCTTGATATAAAGGTCATCCGTCGCAGCGGCGACATTGAAGCCCCATTTCCAGTAATCGTCGATCTGGAATGCGCCGGCGCCGAACAGGTGACCGCGGACGATGTCTTTGTCGCCGAAGCGGGTGCCAGACCCGTCAAAATCGGTTTCCTTCGTGATGCTGCCGGCGAAATCCACCTGTCCGGACCAGAAACGCTTGCGATATTCGAGGCCGAGCAGCGGATTTACTTTCGTCATAAACCGCGGCGTGACCGTAAGATCCTGGTACGGCGAAATCGCCCAGTAGATTGGCTGCTCGTAATAGGCGCCGAAGCGCAGACTCTGCCCTACGTCTGGAAACAGAAGGCCGCTCTGACGTTCCTTGGTTGGATCGGGGTGCGAGAAGTAAGGCAGGTAGAACACCGGCACGCCGCGAAACTGCAGCACTACATCATGGTAGGTAAGCTTGTGCTTTTTAGGGTCGCTCTCGAGTTGGCGTGCTTTCAGCGTCCACGTGACGTTTTTGTTCTCCTCGCAGACGGGGCAGGCCGAATACACGACGCGATTGAGCTGGCGCACGCCGTCTGGGCGCATATAGGCCGATGCCGCCGCCGCCGTCCCCCCGCCGGGCAGGCGCATGCTGAAAGCGGTGGCGACGCCGACATTGAGGGATTCATCGACCTCCGCCTCCTCGGCGAACCGCGCCGTGCCGTCCACGTCGAGGATTTGCACGTTGCCCTGCGCGCGAATGGTGCGCTTTACGGTGTCGTAAATCAGGCGATCGGCTTTCAGCGTCCTGCCGAGATAGCGCGCCTCGACGTTGCCGTCCGCGATGATCTGGTTGCTATCGCGATCTTCAATAACCCGATCAGCCTCGAGCACGACTGAGGCGCCCTGCGTTTGTTGGGCGGGCGCCCCCGGCTGCGCCGACACGGCGCCTGGAAGCGCGGCCATAAGCGCAGCGGCGGCGGCCGCCCATTTAAGCGTCGCTCGGTCAGCGGTCTGCACACAACGGGCCATCCCCGGGCCTCGCAAAAAATCCCCGGTCAATTCCTAACGCTCTCCAGGCTGCGCCGTCCAGCGAGCTCAACCGTCTTCGGCCTGTGAGACGAAGGCCATAGCTGCAAAAAGTCCCGCCAGGGACGGCGCCCAGGCCGCGACAAGGGGCGGAATCGTCTCGGCGGAGGCGAAAGCCGAAATGAGCCGGTTGGCGAAATACAGGCCAAAACCAATCGCTACCCCCGTAGCCGCCATTTGTCCCATGCCTCCCAGGCGCGGCAAACGGAGACAGAACACCGCCCCGATGGCGGCCATCGCCAGCAGAAACACAGGCGCGCTGAGCAGGGCGTGCCAGCGCAACTCGTATCGCAAGGGCGCAAGGCCAGCTTGGCGCGATTCGGTTAAGAACCGAGGGAGTCGCCAGAAAGAGAGCGTCGATGGATCGACCACCCGGTCCTGGAGCGCCTGCTGGCGCAGGGCGGTTGGCAACGCCAATTGCTGGTAGGTCTCGGGCTTGGCGCCGGCGACCGCCTCGGTTACGTCGCGCAACTGCCAGAAACCTGGGTGAAGGTCGGCGCGCCTGGCTCGAATGCGGCGGGAAAATTTCAGCGAGCTGTCGTTTTGCACGTCAAACACGAGAAAGGTCGCGTCGGTGAGGGCGCCGTCTCGCGGGTCGGCTACATTCGCGTGGATGACGATTTGCTGAGCCCCGTCGCCCTGGCGGAGCCACACATCATGGCGGGGGGTCGTTTCCGCGCTCGTGGCCAGCAACTCGTTCGCGCGCGCCTGGTAAAGTTGGTAAAGCGTCGAAGCTACCGGGTCGAGCGCCATGGTGGACAAGAGGCCAAGCCCGACCGCAATGGCCGCGCTGGGCGTCAGGAATCGCGAAGCCGATACGCCGGCGGCGCGCATGGCGATCAGTTCGCTGCGGCGGTTGAGCCGCACCATTGCGATCATCGTGCCGACAAGCACGACAAACGGCAGCGTCTGTTCGATAAGCAGAGGCGTCTTCAGCATGGTCAGGTACACTGCGCTCACCAGCGCCAGCGGCGTTCGCCCTGACAGGGTGCGTAACTGATCCACCAGATCGATCAGCAGGACGGTGACGATCACCCCCGCCAGCGTAAGGCCTATCGACAGCACTGTTTGACGAACGAGGTATCGGCCAAGGCGGGTGAACAAAAATCCCATGGCTCAGGCGACCGCCTCATATGCGCGCGCCGGCGCCGGGCGAGGCGCGCGTTTTCGACGGGAATGGATGATTGCGGCGCCACAAGCCAGAACGATCGCGATGGGCAATACGTATTGCATCGCAAACAGCGCAGGCGTTTCGCGCGCCGCAGCCTGCAGCGTCAACGTGACGAGCACGGTCCCGAGTGCGGCGACCGAAGCGAACGCCATGCGCATCGTATAGCCCCGGCGGTTGAAATCGCCCGTAAGCAGGAACGCCAGCGCGATCATCGCCAGCGCCGGGCTCAGAAGCGGCGCGGCCAGCCGCGAATGGACTTCCGCGATGAAGCGACCCGTCATTCTTTGATCATAGGGACTGGTCATGTTCGGGCGGAGCAATTGCATCAGGTAGCGATCGCCCGGCTTCAGGATGAGCGGATCCAGATCGCGGACGGCCTCGGCGAACTGCAACACATATTGATCGAAATCCAGAAGATCGACTGAGCCGTCTTCTTTGCCGCTCAATATCTGTCCGTTGCGCATGATGAGCGCCAGTTCGCCCTCGACGATGGCGGCCGCGCCGTTGCGCGCCGAATAGGTAACAGGCGCCTTCGGATTGCGCGCGTCTTCGATCAGCAGGTCGCGCATGACCCCGCCCGGTCCGTTCGAGCGTGTGTAGATCGTGATGCCGGGCACCGGACTATAGAACGCGCCCTCGCGGACCAGAAATCCAGCCGGGTCGCCGCGGATGTTGTAGACGATCTGGCGCATCTCGCTGTAGGCCGCCGGCTGGGCTATCAGAGCCATGCCCAGTTGCAACAGCCCGGCAACCACGGCCAGGCGAAACACCGGCTGGATCACTTGCCAGTGGCCCATGCCGGCCGAGAAAGCCACAACAAGCTCGCTATCGGTCAGCAGTCGGTTGATCGCGTAAGCGATGGCGAAAAACACGGCCAACGGCAGGATCAGGGCGAGCAGTTGGGGCACCGCCAGCAGCGTTATGATGAAATATGTGAATCCAGAGCTTCGCTGGTCGCTAATGATTTCCAGTTGTGTGAGGCCCTGTGTAAGAATCGCGATGGCGGTCAGCGCCAGCAGGATCGCCGCCAGCGGCTTTAACACCTGCCGAAAAACGTAATATTGCAACGCCGTCATGCCGGGGCCGTTATCCTCTTGAGGGGCTTTGGCTTTCCAATGGGTTTGGCCCTCGTTACCACTGCCGAAGACACGGTTGAAGCGACTCGCCGATCCGGCGCGCCGCGATTTCTTGAGTGAGGACGCATGGAGGTCAATTTCGTCAAGGAAAGCCGCGGCGACGCCATAGCCCTGATGGCTACCGAAGGCGGCGTTCTTACGGCACGCGGCCAGGAAATCGAGCAGCGCCTTGGCGGCGCGATCGCAAGAGCGGCTGCAGTCTCGCGGTTTACCGGCGCGGCAGGCCAGGTGCTTGAGTTGCTCGGGCCCCAAGGCCTGGACGCGCCTCGCCTGTTGGTCGTTGGACTTGGCCCGGCTGATAAGATCGAACCGATCGGGGTGGAGCGCTGGGCGGGCGCGGCAGTCCGCCGCACTCTGTCGTCAGGCGTGGAACGGCTCGTGCTTCTGGCGGACAGCGTGCCTAACGCGCCGGCGGCCGAGGCGGCGGCGCGCGCGGCGGTTGGCTCGCGGCTGGCGGCCTATCGCTTCGATAAATACCGCACGCGGCTGAAGCCCGAACAAAAGGTTTCGCTGCAAGCTGTCGATATCGTCACCGAAGGGCCGGCGGCGGCAAAGTCGCGCTATGAGCCGCTGTCGCATGTCGCGGACGGCGTTTTATTCGCGCGCGACCTGATGAACGAACCGGCGAACGTTCTTTATCCGGACGAATTCGCCCAGCGCGTCCGGGCCGCGCTCGACCCATTTGAAGTCGAAGTCGAAGTGCTCGACGAAGACCTGATCCGCAAGCACGATATGCATGCGCTGCTCGGCGTCGGGCTGGGCAGCGAGCGCGAAACGCGGCTGGTGACGATGAGCTGGCGCGGCGCGCGCGCGAAAGGCTCCCAGCCGCTGGCGCTGGTCGGTAAGGGCGTCACGTTCGACACCGGCGGCATTTCGATCAAACCGGCGGCCGGCATGGATGAGATGAAGGGCGACATGGGCGGCGCAGCCGCCGTTGTCGGCGCGATACGCGCGCTCGCTGGCCGCAAGGCGCGCGCCAACGTCGTCGGTGTGATCGGCCTCGTGGAAAACATGCCGGACGGCGCCGCACAGCGCCCAGGCGATATCGTCAGCACGATGTCGGGCCAGACGATTGAAGTGCTCAATACCGACGCCGAAGGGCGTTTGGTGCTGGCCGACGCCGTCTGGTACGCGCAGGAGAAATTCAATCCGACTGCAGTGATTGATTTCGCCACGTTGACCGGCGCGGTGATCGTTGCCCTGGGCAACGAGCATGCGGGCCTGTTCGCCAATGACGACGAATTGGCGCACGCCATCACGCAGGCCGCCGCCGGCGAGGGCGAAAACGTTTGGCGCCTGCCGCTGGGCCCCGCCTACGACAAGCTGATCGACAGCCCCAATGCGGACGTGAAGAACATCGCCGGCAAGCCGGTCGCCGGTTCGATCATCGGGGCGCAATTCATCCAGCGCTTTATCAAACCGGGCACGCCCTGGGCGCATCTGGATATCGCCGGCACGGCGTGGAAAGCGCCGCCCTACGAAGATCCTATCTCCCCGTCCTGGGCGACGGGTTACGGCGTGCGTCTGGTCAACCGGCTGGTGGCGACGCGTTACGAGGAATGAGGCCACGTACACATTATGGGCGAACTCTGGTTCTACCATCTGGGGCGCTCTGAAATCGACGCGGCGTTGCCGCCGCTGCTGGAAAAATGCCTGCAGCGCGGTTGGCGCGCGCTGGTGCGCGGCGGCGTGGAAGAGCGGCTCGACGGGTTAGATGTTTCGCTTTGGACCTATCGCGACGAGAGTTTTCTGCCGCACGGGCGTGCGGGGCGCGACGAGCCCGATCGCCAGCCCGTGTGGCTGACTGGCGCCGCGGGCAACGCCAATGGCGCGCAAGCGCTGTTCCTCATCGACGGCGCCGATTCCAGCGATTCCGACACGTTCGAGCGCGCGATCATGCTGTTCGATGGACGCGACGAGGCGGCGCTGGCGATTGCGCGCACGCGCTGGAAGGCGGCCAAGGACGGCGGCGTCGCCGTTTCCTATTGGAAGGAAACCGACGGCGGACGCTGGGAAAAGCAGGGCTGACCAATTCGTCACGGAAGCGTTCAAAAAAGCCGCTTGGCGGCGCCGGAGCCGGCGGCTATGAAGCGCGCCCGCCCCACTCCCGAGGATTTCTTGTTATGGCCGTCGAGCGAACGTTTTCGATCATCAAGCCCGACGCGACCGCCCGCAACCTGACCGGCGAGGTCAATGCGATCATCGAAAACGCCGGCCTGCGCATCATCGCGCAAAAGCGCATCAGGATGAGCCAGGAGCAGGCGGAAGGCTTCTACGGCGTCCACAAGGAGCGGCCGTTCTTCAAGGACCTGGTGAAGTTCATGACATCCGGTCCGGTAGTGGTCCAGGCGCTCGAAGGCGAAAACGCCATCGCGAAATATCGCGAAGTGATGGGCGCCACCAACCCTTACAACGCCGCGCCGAACACGATCCGACGCCGCTTTGCATCCAATATCGAAGCCAACACGGTGCACGGCTCCGACAGCGCCGAAAACGCCAAGATCGAAATTGCGTTCTTCTTCAAGGACAGCGAAATCGTCGGCTAAAATCGTCGCACGTTTGCGCGCTTGTTCTCACTCCGCCGCGATTGCGGCGGACTCCTCCGCCAGCCAGCGGTCAACAGCGTCGAGCGCCCTCCGCGAAAGCGCCTGTTTGCGCGCGCGCCCGCGCTCCTTGCCGCGCATGGCTGGAGTCTCGATAGGCGGGAACAGACCGAAATTGACGTTCATTGGCTGAAACGAATTTTCCGCCCCCTCGATGTGTCCGCCGGTGACGTGCGCCAGCAAAGCGCCCAGCGCGGAAACCGCCGGTGGCGCGACGAGCGGCGCGCCCCGCCGTTCGGCGGCGGCGAAGCGTCCCGCCAGCAGACCCATCGCGGCGCTCTCGACATAGCCTTCAACGCCTGTGATCTGGCCCGCGAAGCGCAGCCGCTTCTCGGCCTTAAGGCGCAGCGTTCCATCAAGCACGCGCGGTGAATTCAGAAACGTGTTGCGGTGAATGCCGCCCAGGCGCGCAAACACCGCCTTTTCCAGTCCCGGAATGGTCTTGAAAATGTCCGCCTGCGCGCCGTGCTTAAGCTTGGTCTGGAAGCCGACCATGTTGAACAGCGTGCCCAACGCATTATCCTGGCGCAATTGCACGACGGCGTGGGGACGCCTGCCGGTGCGCGGATCGGCAAGGCCGACTGGCTTCATCGGCCCGAAGCGCAGCGTCTCAGGGCCACGCTCAGCCATAACCTCGATCGGCAAGCAGCCCTCAAAATAGGGCGTGTCGCGCTCCCAATCCTTGAACGCGGTCTTTTCTCCGGCCAGGAGCGCGGCGATGAACGCTTCATATTGCGCGCGATCCATCGGGCAATTGACGTACGCCGCCTTGTCGCCGCCCGGCCCCTCCTTGTCATAGCGCGATTGCTTCCAGGCGACCGTAAAGTCGATGCTGTCGGCGTGCACGATCGGGGCGATGGCGTCGAAGAACGCCAGCTCCTTTTCGCCGGTCAGCACAGCAACGCTCTGCGCCAGCGATGCAGCGGTGAGCGGTCCGGTGGCGACGATCACGCTGTCGGCGGCGGCGAACAACTCGGAGACATCGGCGATCTCGCCCCGCATGATCTGGATCAGCGGCTCGTTCGCCAGCGCGGCGGTGACGGCGGCGGAGAAGCCATCGCGATCGACCGCCAGCGCCGAGCCCGCTGGCACCTGGTTGGCGTCCGCCGCACGCATGATCAGGGAGCCGGCGCGGCGTAATTCCGCATGCAGCAGGCCAACGGCATTGGCCTCTGCATCGTCGCTGCGGAACGAGTTGGAGCAGACGAGTTCAGCGCAGCCTTCGGTCTTGTGCGCCGGCGTCATCGTGGCCGGCCGCATCTCGTGCAGCACGACCGGCACGCCGGCGCGCGCCAGAGCCCAGGCCGCCTCCGAGCCGGCAAGGCCGGCGCCGATAACGTGTACAGGCTTGTCTAAGAGGTGCATCGCCCTCTCTCGCACAGGCCGGCGAAACGCGCCATAACCGGCGCTGGAGAAAGGGCAATCATGGCTGACGGCGGCGTTCCCATTCTTGAGAGTGCGCGCGCGGGGTACGCGTTCATGCGCGCTTCCCTACGCACGGTGGCGCCCGCGGCGGTGATGTTCGCCGCGGCTACGGCGCTGGCCGGCGTGGCTGCGCCTGCGCCCGGGTCAAATGCGGCCGGCGCAGAGATAATTTCTCTGGTCGCGACCATGGCCTCTATTCTGTTCGGCCTGGCCTATTCGGCGTTCACTTATCGCCTGGCGTTGCGCAACGACGCTTCGGGGTTTTTTGGGCTGAAGATCGGCAGAGACGAGTCCAATCTGCTCGGCGCGGCGATCGTGGTGGGTTTTTTCTTTCTGATTGTCATCGTCGTGTGCATCGTCATTTTCTCGATCGCGCTGCTGCCGGCGGCGGCGCAGGCGAAGGTCGATCTGGGCAGCGTGGCGCCGGGCGATAAGGCGGCTTTGCTCGAAGCGTTCGGCGCGATTTTCAAAGGGCCGGGCGGCCCATATCTCATCGCCATCGCGCTGGGGCTGGCGGGTTTCATCATCTGGCTTAGTCTCCGGCTGTTCCTGGTGTACGTCGCCACGATCGCCGAGGGGCGCATCATGGCGTTTTCCACGTGGGGATGGACGAAAGGCGACACGCTGCGCATTCTGGCGGCGGCGATGATCGTGTTGTTTCCCATCGCCCTGGTCATTGGCCTTTCGCTCGCGGTTCTGGGCCAGGTGCTCGGGACAAGCGCCTTCGGCGACGCCGCGGGCATGTTTTTGCAGGCGCTGGCGCAAAATCTGTTCCTGGCGCCAGCCGCTTCCGGTCTCGCGGTGTTTCTGTACCGTGGTTTGCGGCCCCCGGACCTGGATCTTACCAAGCCGCCGGCTGCCAAGACGGGACAGACGCCATGATCGGAAAAATCGTTGTTGCAGCGATGACGCCGTAGCCGCGTACGCGCCGCCCCCGCAAAACGCTGGCGCGCCTTCCGCCGCCGACCGATGCCTGGATCGGCAAATGGATTGGCGGGGAAGGCAAATTTCTCGATATTCAGACAGGCCTCGCGCCGGGCGTGTGCGCCATCGCCGGGCCTGAAATATCTCGCCGGCAAGACCGACTGCCTGATCATCGAAAGCGGCCGGGGGTTTTGCCGGTAGGGCAAACTATGGTTGCCCGCGCCGCGCTATATTGTCATTCTCCCGTGGTTAGGGACGGAGGGGACGATG
>DASZPV010000158.1:0-8071 GCA_035549875.1 Caulobacterales bacterium | reverse complement strand
CAATCCGGTGCTGACGGAAAATCTCTGCGGCCTGGCGCGGCTGGTGCGCTCTGCCGTGGTTCCAGCGCTGGAGAATGTGGCGCTATGGCATGAGCGGGACATTTCCCATTCCAGCGTCGAGCGCGGCATTGGCCCGGACGCGACGATCCATCTGGATTTTGCGCTGCAACGCCTCGGCGGCGTGATCGAGCGGCTGATTGTCTATCCAGAAAACATGGCGCGCAATCTGGCGCTGCTGGGCGGGCTGCACAATTCACAGCGCGTGCTGCTGGCCCTGACGCAGGCGGGCGTTTCGCGCGAGGACGCATACAAGATCGTGCAGCGCAACGCGATGGAGGTATGGCGCAGCGCCCCGCCTCGCGCGCCCACGGCGCTGCTCGACAAACTGAAAGCCGATCCGGACGTGACCGGCAGGCTCGACGCGAAAACGCTGGCCGGCTGCTTCGACGACGTCCGCCATTTCCGCCATGTCGATACGATTTTCAAACGCGTCTTCGGGGCCGGGTGATGTCGCGTCTGCATAAGGAGCACCACCTCGTCTCCCGCATCGGCTGGCTGCGCGCCGCGGTGCTGGGCGCCAATGACGGCATCGTCTCCACCGCCAGCCTGATCGTCGGCGTGGCCGTGGCGGCGACCAGCCACAGCGACATCATGCTGGCCGGCGTGGCCGGCCTATTCGCCGGCGCCATGTCGATGGCGGCGGGAGAATATGTTTCGGTGAGTTCGCAATCGGATACGGAAAAATCCGATCTGGCGCGCGAAACCCAGGAGCTGAAAGACGATCCGGCGTTCGAGGCCGCCGAATTGGCGGCGATCTACGTCAAGCGCGGGCTGACGCCGGACCTGGCCAAGGAAGTTGCGCGGCAATTCATGGCCAAGGACGCACTCGGCGCGCATGCGCGCGACGAATTGGGGATCAACGAAATCGCTGTGGCCCGGCCGATCCAGGCGGGCCTGACTTCCGCCGCCGCCTTTTCCCTCGGCGCCGCCGCGCCGCTGATCGTGACCGCGCTCACCCCGCGCGAGCATATTGTCATTGCCGTAAGCCTGGCGGCGCTGGTCTGTCTGGCCGGGCTCGGCGTGCTCGGCGCCCGCGCCGGAGGCGCGCCACTGGGCAAGGCGGCCTGGCGCGTGACGATCTGGGGCGCCGCTGCCATGGCGATCACCGCCGCCGCCGGGGCGCTATTCGGCGCGGCGGGCTAAGCCGCCCACGGATTGATGAGGTCAACGCCGAATGCTGCGAAATCACGCACGTTGCGGGTGGCTATAGGCACGCCGCGCGCAAGCGCGCAGGCGGCGATCAGCGCATCGATGGTGTCGTGAGAAGCGCCCTGCGCGGCGGCGTTGGCGCGTATGCGCGCCGCGCTCTCGGCTACGGCCCAGTCTATCTCGACGACCCTGCCGTGGAATTGCCGGCGCACATTGGCGAGCCAGGCGCCGAGCTTTGCGCGGCGGGCCGGATCGGGCGCGCGTTCGACGCCGAACGCGATCTCCTGCACGCTCATTGCCGAAATCAGCAGATCCGGCGTTGAATCCATAAACGCAATGACGCGCGCGTTCGGCTTGGCCCTTACAAGCTCGGACAAGACATTCGTATCCAGCAGGATCGCGGTCACTCGCCGATATCTTCGAACGGATCGCGGCGATGCGTGCGTCGCGGCGGCAGTTCCAGATCAGCCCCCCGCGGCGCCGTTTCCACGAGCCAGCGTCCGAGATGAGTTGGCTGCGCGTTCCGCCATTCCTTCTCCGCCACCAGCACGCAAGGATCGGCCGTGCCGATACGCTGCGGTTCGCCCGCGCGGGCGCGCCGCAGCAGTTCGGAAAGTTGGGCCTTGGCGTCTTGGACGGTCCATGGATCGGTCATGGACCAATCTAGTCTAGACCAGACTAGATTACAACATTTCAGCCGCCCGCCTTCACCTGCGCCCGCGCTTCGGCGAGCAGATCGGTCATCCGGCTGCGGATTTGATGATCAGATTGTGCGACGCCCTTGGCGTCAAAATCGGCCCTTACCTTACGGAAAACATCTTCATCGCCGGCTTCGGCCATATCCGCGGCCACCACGGTCTTGGCGTATTGCTCGGCCTGCGCGCCGGAAAGCCCCATCAATTCGGCCGCCCAGAGCCCCAAAAGCTTGTTCCGGCGCGCTTGCGCCTTGAACTCAAGCTCTTGACTTAATTGAAATTTTTTCTCTTCCCCGCGTTCGCGGTCGTCGAAGCTGCTCATGGGGTGGTGGTCCCTTTCCACGCCTCGTTACAGGCCGGCCCCCGCGGAATCAACGCGCTGAAATCGCCCAGCCAGAAGCTTCTCCCCAAAAGCGGGAAGACATTGTGGGCGGGCGGCGGGGTCGCTAAGTTGATCTGGCTGGCGCACCGCCGATTCCTCCCCAAAGGCCAAGTCCTTCAACAAAGGGCGGCAGGTCATCAAGGAACAAGATCGGCGCCCCTGCGGCCGCGGGCAGTAATCGCGGCGTTTGGAGGTAAGCGCGATGTCTCGTCGCAAGAAAATCTATGAAGGCAAGGCCAAGATTCTTTACGAGGGGCCCGAGCCGGGCACCATCGTGCAACATTTCAAAGACGACGCGACTGCTTTTGATGGAACCAAGAAAGCTATTCTGGACGGCAAGGGCGTCCTGAATAACCAGATCTCGGCGTTCATCATGACCAATCTGAACGCGATCGGGGTGCCGACGCATTTCATCAAGCGGATGAACATGCGCGAACAACTCGTCCGCGAGGTCGAGATCATTCCGCTGGAAGTGGTCTGCCGCAACGTGGCGGCCGGCTCACTCTCCAAACGGCTCGGCCTTGAGGAAGGCACGCCCCTGCCGCGCTCGATCATCGAGTTCTATTACAAGAACGACGATCTGCACGATCCGCTGGTGGCTGAAGAGCACATCACGGCGTTCAACTGGGCGTCCACCCAGGAGATCGACGACATCATGGCGCTCTCCTTGCGGGTCAACGATTACCTGTTCGGCATGTTCGCCGCGGTCGGCATCAAGCTGATCGACTTCAAGATCGAGTTCGGCCGGCTCTACGAAGGCGACATGGTGCGCACGGTGATCGCCGACGAGATCAGCCCGGATTCCTGCCGGCTGTGGGACGTCACCACCAACGAGAAGATGGACAAGGACCGCTTCCGCCGCGACCTCGGCAACGTCACCGAGGCCTATACGGAAGTAGCCCGGCGTTTGGGCATCCTGAAACAGGGCCAGCAGGTGGCGGGAGACGCCGCCTGATGGCGCTGAAAGCGATCGTGACGGTTGGCCTGAAACCCGGCGTGCTGGACGCGCCGGGCAAAGCCGTAGCCAGCGCGCTGGGGGAGCTTGGCTTTCCCGGCGTACAGGCGGCGCGCATCGGCAAGGTGATCGAACTCGATCTGGACGGCTCCGACCGGTATGAGGCTGAAAAGCAGGTCAAGGCGATGTGCGAAAAGCTGCTCGCCAACACCGTGATCGAAAACTACCGCATCGAGATCGACTGATATTCACAGGCGGGCGGCTGGATCGCGGCCGGCCTTGGCCTGCACATCCGCGGTCTGGGTCGCAGGCATGGCCCGCGGATCGGGACCCTTCCGGGCCAGCGCAGCCGCGTGACGAACGCGCCCCTTATGGACAGCAGCCAAGCCGGCGCCGCCGGCAAAGGCGATCACGGTCAGGATAATAAGCGCAATCTCACCCATGGCGGTCGTTTCCATCTGTTCTAGAGGCGCGGCGCGCCGGCGCTTGGCCCGGCGCGCGACGCACGCTATGGCGAGACAATGAAGTCGGCCGTCATTGTGTTCCCCGGCGCCAATTGCGACCGCGATTCCGCGACATCGCTGGAGCGCGTCACCGGCAAGGCGCCGGCGATGGTTTGGCACAAGGACACGGCGCTGCCTGACAACGTCGATCTGGTTGTGCTGCCCGGCGGATTTTCCTACGGCGATTACCTGCGCTGCGGCGCAATGGCCGCGCGCAGCCCGATCATGAACGCGGTGAAAGTGCATGCCGCGCGCGGCGCCTTCGTGCTTGGCATTTGCAACGGTTTCCAGATCCTCACCGAAAGCGGCCTGCTGCCGGGCGCGCTCACGCGCAATGAAAGCCTGCATTTCATCTGCGCCGACACGCCCCTGAAAATCGCCAATTCCAACACCGCCTTCACGCGCGCCTATCGCGAACAGCGCGAGACCGTGATGCCCATCGCCCACGGCGAGGGGCGCTATGTGGCGGACGATCAGACGCTCGATCAGCTCGAAGCCGAGGGGCGCGTGGTGTTTCGCTACGGCGCCAATCCGAACGGCTCGATGCGCGACATCGCCGGCATTTCCAACGCGCGCGGCAACGTGCTGGGCCTCATGCCCCACCCCGACCGCAGCGCCGATCCGGGACTGGGCCGCAATGGCGGCTGGAATTTATGGGCAAGCGTCGCTGCGGCGGCGGGATAAGATCAGGGAGCTGACATGGCTGGTTTCGATGAAGAAGTCGATGATGCGCGCAAACGCCTTGAGGCTGCGCGCGAAGACACCGGCAAGACCGGCTTTGACGAAATCGCCGCGCTGCAGGAATTGATCCCGAAAATCGTGGAAAAGATTTCCAGCCGGCGCCTCGCATTCGAGATGAACGACGACGAGGAGGAAGCCGCCATCGAAGTCACCCACACCGCCAGCGAGGAAGTGATTGGCTTCATCTACGCAGACGAAGGCGAGTTCGTGTTCGAGTCCAATCAGGACGGCTATTTCGACGATTTCGTCGACGAGGACGTCGATAGCTTCGTCGGCCGGCTTTATGAAACGCTGCGCGCGGACCTGCCAAAATTCGAGGTCGAGGCGGGGGAATAGCGCCAAACGAGGGAAGCTGCCGTATAGGTGCCAGCCTGTCGTGGGGAATCCAGGTCGCGCTGGCCAGTGGAATAGTGGCGGGATCGCGCAATCGGCGGTAAGATTGAGCCATGAGCAAGCTTGTGATCGAATTACCTCCTGACCTTGAGACGTTTGTGAACGATCAAGTGGCGGAAGGATTTTACGCAAATGCCGGCGATTTGGTGCGCAGCGCAGTGGAACGCCTCGCGGCCGACGCCGATCCCGATTACGAAGCCAAGCTTGCAACGCTGAAGGAAGCGCTGCGGCCTGGGCTGGAAGACGCCAGAGCGGGGCGGATCGCCGAGGGAACGATTGAGGATTTTATCGCTGAATTCCACGCGTCAAAGAAGGGCTAGTGGCGGGCTTCAGCTACACGGAGCGCGCCAAACGCGAACTCGCCGATATCTGGAATTATACCGATGAAACTTGGGGCCGGGAGCAGGCCGATCACTATGTTCGCGAAATCGACAACCTCGTGGCGCTCGCTGTGACCAGGCGATCGCTGCTCCGTTCCCGTCCCGACCTGGGTGATAGGCTATTCGCGCTGGGAGTGGGTTCGCACTTAGCCTTCCTTGAGGAACAAGCCGGCGGCGACTTCTTGGTCATCGCCGTCCTGCACCAGCGAATGGACGCCAAAACGCGCCTTTCCGATGAGTAAGCATGCCGTCCGTGTTGATAGCCCCGGCGGGCGCCTTTAATCCCTCCCTCATGACTCACCCCCATCTCGCGCCCGCGACAGAACGCCAGGCGCTCGAATTCGGGCTATCGGCGGATGAATACAGGGATGTGCTGCGCCACATGGGCCGCACGCCGAACGTGACTGAACTTGGCATTTTCTCGGTGATGTGGTCCGAGCACTGCTCGTACAAATCATCGCGCGTGCACCTGGCGAAATTCCCGACCAGCGCGCCGCATGTAATCTACGGGCCGGGCGAAAACGCCGGCGCGATCGACCTCGGCGAGGGCCTGGCCTGCATCTTCAAGATGGAGAGCCACAATCACCCGAGCTACATCGAGCCCTATCAAGGCGCAGCGACCGGCGTCGGCGGCATCCTGCGCGACGTGTTTACGATGGGCGCGCGTCCCGTTGCGCTGATGAACGCCTTGCGCTTCGGCGATCCGAGCCACGAGAAAACACGCCATCTTGTCGGCGGCGTCGTCGCCGGCATCGCCGGCTATGGCAATTGCGTCGGCGTGCCGACGGTTGGCGGCGAGACGAATTTCCATTCCGGCTACAACGGCAACATACTGGTCAACGTCATGTGTGTCGGCCTTGCGCCGAAGGACCGGATTTTCACCTCCGCCGCGAAGGGCGCGAACAATCCGGTCGTTTACGTCGGCGCGAAAACCGGCCGCGACGGCATCCACGGCGCGACGATGGCGAGCGCGGAATTCTCCGAGGAAGCCGAAAGCCAGCGCCCCACCGTGCAGATGGGCGATCCGTTTCTGGAAAAGCTGCTGATCGAAGCGTGCCTCGAACTCATGCAGCACGACGTGATCATCGGCATTCAGGACATGGGCGCGGCTGGCCTCACCTCCTCCACCGTGGAGATGGCGAGCAAGGGCGGCGCCGGCGTCGAACTCGACGTCGATCTCATTCCCGCGCGCGAAGAGAATATGAGCCCATACGAATTCATGCTCTCCGAAAGCCAGGAGCGCATGCTGATGACGCTGAAGCCGGGCCACGAGGAAGAAGCCATGGCGATCTTCCACAAATGGGGGCTCGACGCGGTTGTTATCGGCAAGACCACCGACACCGGCCGCCTGGTGCTGAAATGGCATGGCGAAATCGCCGCCGACATGCCGCTCGGCCCGCTGGCGGACGAAGCGCCGAAATATAATCGCCCGTTCGTGAAGCCGGTTGCTGCCGCGCAATTATCCGCCGATGTTCTGGCCAGGCCGCATCCCTCGCCGATCAAGGCGCTGGCCACGCTGATGGCCTCGCCGGACATGGCCTCCAAGCGCTGGCTCTGGCAGCAATATGATCGCCACGTGATGGCCGATACGCTGGCCGATTCCGAAAGCGGCGGCGATGCGGCGCTGGTGCGCATTCACGGCAGCCATCGCGCGCTGGCGATCTCCACCGATGTGACGCCGCGCTACGTGCAGGCCGATCCATATGAAGGCGGCAAGCAGGCCGTGGCAGAATGCTGGCGCAATCTCACCGCTGTCGGCGCGCGCCCGCTGGCCGTCACCGACAATCTCAATTTCGGCAATCCGCAAAAGCCCGAGACGATGGGCCAGATTGTGGCCGCGATCGAAGGCCTGGCGGAAGCCTGCCGCGCGCTCGATTTTCCGGTGATCAGCGGCAATGTCAGCCTCTACAACGAAACCGACGGCGAGCCGATCCCGCCCACGCCCGCGATCGGCGGCGTCGGCATTATCGACGATCTGAGCAAACGCGCCGACATGCGCGCGATGAAGGAAAAGGACGTGCTGATCCTGATCGGCGAAGCGCACGGCCATCTCGGCGCGTCGCTCTATCTGCGCGAAGTGCTGGGCGTTGAAGCCGGCGCGCCGCCGCCGGTGAACCTGGCGGAGGAAAAGCGCAATGGCGATTTTGTGCGCAAGCTGATCATCGAGAGCGCGGTCGCTGCGGTGCACGATCTGTCCGACGGCGGCCTGTTATGCGCCGCGGCGGAAATGGCGCTGGCGGCCAATGTCGGCGCGCTGATCTTCAACAGCGGCGATCTTTCGCCCGCCGCCTTCGCGTTCGGCGAGGATCAGGCGCGCTATCTGCTTGCCGTTCCGGCCGAGCGCGAACAAGCCATCTACGCCGCCGCGCGCGAAGCGGAGGTATATGCCGAACCGGTTGGCGTCGCCGGCAGCCGCGAAATCCTATTCGGCGATGAATACATCGCACTGGACGATTTGCGCGCGGCGCACGAAGGCTGGATGCCAGCCTATATGAGCAAGGCGGCGTGACTGGCGAACGCACGATTTCATGCTAAATTGGCTTCATGAACAAGCCTACCCTCACTCGCGGCGCCGAAGGCCTTGATCGCTGGGGCTGGACGAACGCGCAGATCCAGGAACTGGTCGAGGCGGGCGCGCTCGATGAAGACGCGCCGTTCGAACTGATCCGGGGGGAGATCGTTCCGAGGGGTTCCGAACTCAACGCGCATTTCAAAATGCGGATGCTCCTGACCAAGCATCTGATCTTGGCGCTGGACCGCCTCACGCCGCCGCGCGCCGACCTAATGGTCGGCAGCGAAATGAGCCTGTTCCT
>DASZPV010000157.1:0-25601 GCA_035549875.1 Caulobacterales bacterium | reverse complement strand
GGGGCGCTGATGGACATGATGCGCCGCCCGCGCTGGCTTTGCGGCGTGCTCGGCCGGTATGTTGTGACGACCGGCTATCCCAAGTTTGAGAACTATCCTGCATGGCAGCGGACAAGCGTGACGGACGCAGGCAGGGTCGGCGCGCCCACGCTCTGTGAGTCCCTTTCTTGGCCGGACATCGCGAAACTGCGCGACCTATGGCCGGGCACGTTCATCGTGAAGGGAATCATGAGTCCGCAGGACGCCGTTTTGGCGTTCAAGCACGGCGCCGATGCGGTGGTTCTCTCCAACCACGGCGGCCGCAACCTCGACAGTTCGCTGTCGACGATCGAAGTCTTGCCCGAAATGGTCGCCGCCGTCGGCGCCGGAGCACGCATTATCCTCGATAGCGGCATCCGGCGGGGCGCCGATATCGCCAAGGCCTTGGCGCTCGGCGCCCATGGCGTGCTGATCGGCCGCGCGCCCCTTTATGGCGCCGCCGTCGCCGGTCAGGCGGGAGCGGCCCACGCCATTGCGCTGTTGAAACGTGAGTTGGAGACCGTCATGGCGATGACAGGGCGGCCCCGCATCGCGGATTTGACCCCCGATCTCATCAGGTGACGAGCGCGAGGCAGTGCGCGCGGTATGTTCGGTTATTCGGCTTTTAGGATATGGCGACCGGCTTTGCGTTGACCTATGCTGCCCTGAAGAGCGGCGCGCAACGATCGTTCAGGATGGGAGACTGATGTGAGCTTACGCCACTGGGTGATCTTGGCCACGTTGATGGTGGCGGAGATCGTCGCCGGCTTCGAATCCTCGATGGTGCTTGCCGCTCTGCCCTCCTGGTTCCGCATCTATGGCGATCCGATCGGGCCAGGCTGGATCGTATCTGCCTACCTGCTGGTTGCGTCGGCTTCGGCGGCGCTGTGCGGACGCTTGGGCGACCTGTTCGGCCGCAAGAACGTACTCATGTTCGTAATCACGGCCGCGTGCCTTGGCTCAATCGTCAGCGCCGTCGCGCCCAGCCTCGCCTGGATCATCATTGGCCGGGCGATCCAGGGCCTGGCGGGCGCCATCATTCCGTTGTGCATCGGCCTGGCGCGGGAGCATCTGCCGCGCGAGCGCATCGGCTTTGCGATCGGTTTCATCGGCGCCATGACCGCCGGCGCCACGGCGGCCGGGTTTCTCCTCGGCGGCATTCTCACCGATCATTTCGGACCGCAGAGCATCTTCACGGCGAGCGCAATCACGGCGGCGTTGGTGCTCGCGGTTGTGTCCCTCGGCCTGCCTCGATCGACACCGCTCACGCTCAGCGGCCCGATTGACTGGCTTGGCGGCGTCCTGTTCGCGCCTGCCGTCGCCGCGTTGCTGGTGGTCGCGAGCTACGGCGGGCGCTGGGGATGGACAACCCCCGCCGTGCTTGCGCTTGGCATCGGCGGCGCGGCGACGCTTGCGATTTGGGTCTGGCACGAGCGCCGCGTCCCCGATCCGCTGATCGACGTCCGCCTGCTGGCCAACCGCAACACCGCCCTCGCCAATCTCACCATCGCATGCGCTGCGGCTGGCGTTATCCAGAGCACTCAGGTGGCGTCGCTGATACTTCAGCAGCCGGTCTGGACGCTGGTCGGCCTTGGCACGACTGCGACGGTGGCGGGCCTCATGAAGTTCCCCGGCATGGTAGCCGGCATTTTTGCTTCGATCTGGGCGGGCTGGGTATCAGACCGGCGTGGCGGCCGCCTGGCGATGCTGGTCGGCTGCGGCACAATGGCGCTCGCCGGCGTGCTGGGCGCATTCGCTCACGACAGCGTGGCGCTCATCCTGGTTTTTGTGGTGATCAGTCAGAGCGGCATGGCCGCATCGTATGCCGGCATTCCAAAGGTCATCGTCGATGGCTCGCCCAATTCGCGGACCAGCGAAGCGACCGGCGTGATGACCGTGACGCGTACGATGTCGCAAGCCATCGGCTCTCAAATGGTCGCGGTGTTGCTCGCAACCTCTGTCGTCGTCGGCCCAGCGGGCAAGTCATTTCCTGACGACAGGGCCTTCACGCTGGTGTTCTGGTACATGGCCGCGCTGGCGGTGCTCGGCATTGTGTTTTCCAGCCTGGTGACCCAGTCCGAACGCCCGGCGAAAGCTGCCGTCCCCGCAGCAAGGGCGCCGGCCGGCTGACTGCTTCACACGCCAGCGGCGCCGCGGCGCCTAGCTAGCCGCTGCGGCCGCCACCGGTTTGTCGAGGTGCACCCGGGCCACTCGGAAATGTCGGCTCACGACCGTGCGGCTGGTGCGCGCATCAATCAGGCGAAACCCCGAAGCAGCCAGCGCGGCGGCGCCAACCGGCCGGATTTGGTCTTCGGCCTCGATGCGATAACCTCTGCCGCCAAACGCGCGCGTCACCTCATCGAAGGACGGCGTGGGCACCTGCGCCATCTGATAGTCGAGATTCTCGTTCTGCAAACGATGATATTCCGCGCCGATCGCTTCGTCGTTCATAAGCACGTAGGTGAGATTCACCTTCTCCCGCACGGCGGTGTCGAGTTCCTGCAGGTGCATGAAAAATCCAACGTCGCCCTCAAAACCGACGACCGGACGATCCGTGATCGCCGTGGCTACGCCGATGGCGGTGGGGAACGTTTGCCCGATCGCGCCAAAGGAATAGCTCGAAATAAATGTCCGCCGGCGGACACTGAGGAATGTCGGCGGAAAAGCGAGCGAGTGGCCGCCGCCGATCACCACGACCGCGTCATCGGGGATGACTTCGTCGAGCCCCATGATCAATCGGCGCGGATCGACCGTGCCCGGATCGATGGCCGGACTGTACTCCTCAAGCTCCTCAAGGCGCTGGTCGCGTGACAATTCGCCGGCGACATAGTCGCGCCACGCCGCATTGCGATTATTCGCCCGCGGCAGCGCATCGGCAATCGCAGACAAAGCCTCCTCAGCGTCGCCGTGAACAATCGTACCGCCCTCTTTAATCGCCGGATCGTTGTCGATGCGCAGAACCTTGTCCTGCGTAAACAATTTGCCGCTTCGCGATGTCCCGACCGCCATGGAAAGACCTACGGCGATCACGAGATCGGCCTTTGCAACGATCCTCTCGGTCGCAGGCAGACTGCATCCGCCGGTAAGACCCAGGTGCGGAAGGTGAGATGAAAACTGGTGCCCCATGCCGAGCAGCGTTGTCGATACGGGAGCCCCGAGCCGCTCGGCCAATTTTTCAACGGCGGCAAGAGCCTGTGGCGTGCTCACGCCGCGGCCGGCTATTATGATTGGCGCGCGCGCCGCATCCGCGACTCTAACCGCCGCCGCCAATTCGTTTGCGTCTATCGGCGCCGGCGCGGAATTCCCGTCGCGCGTTGCCCTTGCGGCGCTGGGCGGGAACGGATCGGTCATGAGTTGAACGCGGTCCGAAATGGCAAGCGCCACGGGCCTACGCTGGGTTTCGGCCAGTTCAAAGACGCTCTCGACAACCTCGCGCGCTGATTTCGTGCCATCCGCTTCGACATAGAGGCTTTCACAGGCTTCCATGAATCGGGCCTGATCCAGCTCCTGCATATTGCCCTTCGGCGATGTCCCGCAAAAAATCACGATCGGACTGCCGAATCGCGCCGCGACGAGCAAAGGCGTCGCGAGCTGCGCCAGTCCGGGGCCGCGCGTCACAGTGCATACGCCGACGCGCCCTGTGGCCCGTGCATAGCCATCGGCCATGTTGAGCGCCGCCGCTTCGTGCCGAGCATTGTATATTCGGCCGCCGGCGGCTTTGAATGCGACCTGAAAGTACATGTCGCCGTCGCCCATGAGGCTGAACGTGCGATCGACGCCCCGATCTCGAAAGGCTCGGACAATGGAGTGAATATATTGCATGAAGCGCCCTGAGGATTGGCGCGAGGCCAATGATTTAGCCCGGGCGCGAACTCCCGGGCTTTCTGGAGCAATGGCTGACCGTGCCCCCGCTCCAAGAAAAACTCATTATCATGCTTATATGATATGGCAACTGCCCTGCCGCTGCCTTAGCGTGCACCCGCTTATTGGGGATTAGAATGCAGGACTACACCGTTGGGGACCTGATCGTCGAGTTTCTCGAGGCTTCTGGCGTCGAGATGGCGTTCGGAATCGCCTCGGTTCACAATGTGCCCATGCTCGACGCCATCGGCCGGCGCCAACAGATACGCTTTGTCACACCGCGCGGAGAAGCCGGCGCGGCGCATATGGCCGACGGCTACGCAAGGGCCGGCGGCAAGCTCGGCGTCGTTTTCACGAGCACCGGGCCCGGCGCCGCGAACGCGATCCCCGGCCTTATGGAATCGCTGCTCGCCTGCTCGCCTGTGCTTCACTTCACGGGCCAGACAGCGACGGCATACCTGGGCAAAGACCAGGGCACGACGCATGATCTGCCCAAGCAGAAGCAGATGTTGGACTCGGTGTCGAAATCGACATACCGGATCGCATCAGCCGACACGGCGTTGCAGACGTTGAGAAGCGCCGCCGCCGACGCCTTGCGCCCGCCGCGCGGTCCCGTGAGCGTCGAGATTCCAATCGACATCCAGCGCACGAAGATGCAGCGGCCCGCCTCGATCGAGCCCGCGCCCGCGTGGACGGCCCCGGCGCCACGGGACGAAGACGTGACTCGGCTTGCGGAATTGGTGCGCCACGCACGCCGCCCTTTGATCTGGACCGGCTCAGGCGCGTTGCATGCATCGGCGTCAGTCCTGGAATTGCTGGACCTTGGCTTTGGCTTGGTCACCAGTTGGTCGGGCCGAGGCGTCGTCAGCGAAGCGGACGAGCGCGTCCTGGGCGCCTACAACGCCGGCCTCTCCAAAAACGCGCTGCGCATCTTCGGCGAAGCGGATCTGCTTCTGGTGGCCGGATCGCGCGTCCGCGCCCAGCAGACACGCGATTTGCGCGATGCGCTGCCGCAGCCTTTGATCCAGATCGATGTCGATCCCAAAGCAAATGGCCGGACTTACCCGGCGGAGATGTTCATTGAAGGCGACAGCGCTGAGATTCTTGGCGCGCTCGTCGCACACCTAAAGGGAAGCTATCGGGCGTGCGAGACATGGCGCGGCCAAGTCAGGGCGGCAAAACAAGAGGCCGCGACGGAATATCGGGCGACGCTGGGCGCCTACCGGGACTTTCCCCAAGGTTTGAGGCAAGCCCTTCCGCACGACGCCATTCTTGTCAGAGACCTCACCTGGCATTCTATCTGGGCGCATTACGCGTTTCCGGTGCTGGAGCCGGGTTGCAGTCTATTTCCGGTTACCGGCGCGATCGGCTCAGGCTTGCAGACTTCCATCGGCGCCGCCCTTAGCCAGTCCAAACGCAAGACCGTGCTGCTGTCCGGCGATGGCGGATTCTTCATGCACCACGGCGAACTGTGGACCGCGCTCGCCACCGGCGCGGATCTGCTGATCGTCGTCATGAACGACCAGACTTACCTGCTTATCGAGCATGTACAGGACGCTTTAGCCGAGGGGCGGCATTACTTTTCCAAGCTGCAAAACCCCGATCTGGAGGGCCTTGCCAAGCTCGCTGGCATTCCATTTTGGCGTGTTGGCCGAGCGAAGGACTTCGAATCCACCGTGCGGCAGGCGATCGCCGGAAAGGGCCCGCGCCTTATCGAAGTCGATATGAACGCGATCGGGGCGCCGCCGTCCGCGTATATCGCGCCTGCCTACGTGAAGGCCTGATTGGCACTAGCGGCCGGCGGGACTCGCCAGTATCTTAGTCAGCATAATAGGTTTACTTTAGCGCGCCGCCGCCTGGGCCATCTGTCATGTACGAACGCCTCATCTCTGGTCAAACGACCCTTTACGGCCAGCTGGCGAGCATTTTACGCAGCCAGATTCTTGGCGGAAACCTGGGGCCGGAAACTAACATTCCCACCATCGATGAATTGTGCGAGCGGTATGGCGTTTCTCGCATAACGGTGCGACAGGCCATCCAGATGCTGGCGGACGAAGGGCTGCTGATCAACGGCGGCCGCGGCAAACGCGTCATGGTCGCTCCGAAACCTTCGCGTTCGGCGGAGGAGTCATTTCAGACCACGATCGAGGCCATCAAGTCGAACGAACCGGATCACGAGATCGTTCTGCTCCAGCGGATCGATCATGTTGTGTTGCAGGCGGGGGCGTTCTTCATGGGCGCGCCTGACCACGCTTATGCAATGTTCAGAAAGATTCATAAGTTCAACGACCTGCCCTATGCCGCGATGAACATCTACATTGCGCAGAAGATCGTCGATCAGTTTCCGCCAGGAATCGAGGCGCGGCAGGAACTTGCGCCGCTGCTGACCACCTACGCCAGACCCAAAGTTGCGTCCGGCCGTGAGCGGATCGTCGTCGCGGCGGCCGACTATGAAGAAGCCCGGCTGCTGAAATATCCGATGGCCGCGCCGGTCGCGAAGGTCACCCGCATCATGTGCAACACCAAAGGCGTGGCGGTTTATTTCGGCCAATTCACCTATCGCGGCGATCGGTTTGGCGTCGAACGAGAGCTTGGTCCCTATGTGAAGCAGTCATGGGACGGACTACGGAATTTCGACAACCTAGATCGCAGGTTTTCTTGACCATGAATTTGCCGCACGCCCTGCTGCGTAGCCTCCTCATCGGCGCCTGCGCCCTGCTTTTGCTCGCGCCGCGCACGGCGCTCGCTGACGACAACCTCTCGCTGGTTTTGGCCAAGCGGACGCCGACGCTGATGAATACGCTAAATCTCGTCGCCGATGGCGCGGGCTTTTACAAAGACGAACACCTGACGATTTCGAGAATCACAGTCGCCGGGGCACTCGAAGCGGCCCAGACGTGCGCGAGCGGCGCAGGAGATATATGCCCCATCGGCATCGAACCCCTGATCACGAATTATCCCGATGGCATCCACTTGAAGATGTTTCTCTCGCGCGCATCGAGGTTTGCCTATGTAATCGCCGTGCCAGAGGCGAGCCCGATCAAGTCGCTCGCCGATTTCAAGGGCAAGCGCATTGGCGTGCACGTAATCACCACCGCCGCCTCGGGCGTATTCACCACTGCATCGGCTTTGTCAGCGGCAGGGTTAAAACCGAACGAATATACGTTTGAAGCGATTGGCTACGAGAACGAGGCGGCGAAAGCCATGACCTCCGGCCAGGTCAACGGGGCGGCATTCCCCGTGTACGAATTCATTCCGTTCATAGTCGCGGGCATGAAGTTCCGTTTTTTTCGGCACCCGACGTTCGCCAGTGTATCCAATGTCGGCTATGCGGCGGCGCCAACGGTGCTTGCCGCCAAGCACGATGCGATCGGCCGTTTTTCGCGTGCGATCGTGAAGGCGTCTTTGTACATCCGCTATAATCCTGCAGCCGCGGCGCGCTTGTTGCTGAAGGCCACGGGCGAGCCGTTCTCGGAGGACGATGTACGGCGCAAGACCGCCGAATTGACTGCTTGGGAAGACGACCTTCCCGCGTCTGATCCCGCCAACAAGCGCATCGGCGCGCTATCGGTGACCGCCTTGCAAGGCTACGTGCAACTCCTCGCCGATGCGGGTGTCGCCAAGGTTGCGATTCCGTCGTCGGAAATCGCGACCGAGGAGTTCGTCGCTTTCGCCAATGACTTCGATCATAAGCAGGTCAAGAAGCGGGCGATGGCGCTGCGCTAGGCGAACGCGCGCGACTTGGACAAACCCGCACACGGAGCGGAAAGGATGCGAGGATGATCGCCACATGGGAGGAACCACGACGCTCGACGCCAGGGCCGCTGGCCGGGCTGCGGGTGCTGGACCTCACCACCGTGGTCATGGGGCCATCGGCCACGCAAACCCTCGGCGACCTTGGCGCCGACGTCCTTAAGGTGGAGCCGGTTGCGGGAGATTCGATGCGCTGGATTGGGCCCTCTCGGCATGACAGCATGGGACCGCTTTATCTCCAGGCGAACCGCAACAAGCGCGGAATCGTTATCGATCTGAAATTGGCCGAAGGGCGCGCGGCGCTGCTGGACCTCGCGAAGGATGCAGACGTCCTGATTTCCAATGTGCGGCCAGCGGGCATGGAACGGCTTGGGCTTGGCTATGAGGCGCTGCGGGCGGCCAATCCGTCGATCATCTATTGCGCGGCGGTCGGCTATGGCGAAGGCGGTCCGGGCGCCGGGCGCGCGGTCTACGACGATCTCATGCAGGCCGCATCGGGAATCGCCGGCCTGTTCGCCGCAATCGACGGCGCGCCGCGCTACGCGCCGATCAACGTGTGTGATCGCGTCGTCGGGCTCTACGTGGTCATCGCGGTGCAGGCCGCCCTGCTGCATCGTCAACGCACCGGCGAAGGCCAATCGATCGAGGTCCCGATGTTCGAGACCATGGCGCAGTTCGTCCTCGCCGATCACAGCGGCGGACGCGCGTTTGCGCCGCCAATCGGAGAGACCTGCTACAAGCGATTGATGTCAACGACGCGCGGTCCTTACCGGACCAAGGACAGCTATCTCGCGATCGTCGTCTACACCGACAAGCATTGGCGCGCTTTCGCCGAAATTATCGGCGCCGGAAACCTGCTCGCGCCCGGCTCTATTTTCGTGAACCAGGAGAGCCGCACGGTTCATGCTCGCGAAGTCGGCGCTTTCCTGAAAGATCACCTGCTTGCGCGCACCAATGCCGAATGGCTCTCCTTGCTTGACGCAGCGGACATTCCCGCCTGCGGCGTGAACTCGGTGGATGATCTTTATTCCGATCCGCACCTCGCCGCCGTCGGCCTGTTCGAGCAGGTCTCGCACCCGACCGAAGGAGAGATCGTCACCACGCGCTTTCCCATAAACTTCAGCGGTTCGCCCACGGCGCTGCGCATGGCGCCGCCCAATCTCGGCGAGCATGGCGTCATCGCGGCCAAGAAGGCGGCGCCGGAAACGGCTGTCCCATGATGACTGAACCGCTTGCCGACACCCCCGACCGCGCGGCGATCCGTGACGCGGTGCGTGCGATCTGCAACCGTTTCGACGACGAGTACTGGCGCAACAAGGACGAAACCGCCTCGTTCCCGTTCGAGTTCAGCGCCGCCATCGCCGAGGGCGGCTGGCTCGGCATCGCCATGCCGGCCGAATATGGCGGCGCGGCGCTTGGAGTCACGGAAGCCGCGATTATGATGCAGACCATCGGCTCGTCGGCCGGCGCGTTCGCGGCGTGCTCCACCGTCCACATCAACATTTTTGGGCCGCACGCTATCGTCGTCCATGGCAGCGCCGAGCAGAAGCAACGCTTCCTTCCGCCGCTGATCGCCGGCAAGGAGCGCGCCTGCTTCGGCGTCACCGAGCCGGACGCGGGGCTGGATACGTCCAAGATCAAGACCCGCGCCGTGCGCGACGGCGCCCATTACGTGATCGATGGGCGCAAGATATGGACAAGCACGGCCCAGCAGGCTGACAAAATCCTGCTGCTCACGCGCACGACGCCGATCGAGGAATGCAAGAAGCCGACCGATGGGCTGACGCTATTCTATACCGATCTCGACCGCCGCTTCATCGACGTACACGAGATCCACAAAATGGGCCGCGCCGCGGTCAATTCGAACGCGATCTTCATCGATGGACTGCGCGTGTCGGTTGACGACCGCGTCGGTGAGGACGGAAAGGGCTTCCGCTACCTTCTCGATAGCCTTAACCCCGAGCGCATCCTAAACGCCGCCGAGGCGATCGGCATTGGCCGGCGGGCGTTATCGAAGGCGACGCAATATGCGAAGGACCGGATCGTGTTCGGTCGGCCAATTGGCCAGAACCAGTCGATCCAGCACCCCCTCGCCGAGAACTGGGCGGAACTCTACGCCGCCGAGTTGATGATGCTGCGCGCCGCTGCGCTCTATGATGCCGGCGCGCCCTGCGGGCCTGAAGCCAACGCCGCGAAATATCTGGCCGCCGATGCGGCTTTCAAAGCCGCCGACCAAGCCGTGCGAACACACGGCGGGATGGGGTATGCGCGCGAATTTGATGTCGAACGCTATTTCCGCGAGGCGGTGCTTACGCGGCTTGCTCCCGTCTCGCGCGAATTGATCCTGTGCTTCCTTGCCGAGCGCGTCCTCGGCCTGCCCAAATCTTACTAGGGTGCGCCGGCCATGAACAACTTGCTCGCGCCGCTGCGAAAAATTGCCAGGCGCCATGTCTAAGATTGTCTCGCGAACCCTAGATTTTCTGGAGCTGTTCGCCGAGCGGCGGCGGCCTCTTTCGCTGTCGGAGATATCGCGCATGCTCGACGTGCCGGTCTCCAGTTGCCACGATGTGCTGCAAGCTCTCCAGGAGCGAGGCTATGTCTACGAATTGGCGCCGCGGGCAGGTTACTATCCAACGCTGCGCCTGCTCGACATCGCCAAGACGATCGCCAACCACGACCCCGTGGTGATGCGGGCAGACACGGTGTTGCGGGCCTTACGCGACGTGACTGACGAGTCCGTGCTGCTCGCCAAAGCCAGCGGCATGACCGCAACCTATCTCCTGTCGCAAGAGCCGTCCCATCCGTTGCGTTTCACGGTGGTCATCGGCCAGAGCGTCCGTAACCTCCATGCCACTTCTGCCGGAAAGGCGCTGCTTTCCACCCTGGACGAGGCGACGCTCGACGCCTTCCTGAAAACAGAAAAACTTGCGACGCTGACGGACAAGACGATCACCACCAAGGCTGCGCTCAAGGCAGAAATCGCGGCCGGCCGCGCGCGGGGCTGGTTCTCCAATATCGAAGAGAGCCAGCCCGGCGTCGTAACGCTGTCGGCGCCGTTCGCCTGGAATGCCGCGACCTATATCGTCACCATCGCAGGGCCCGCCTCGCGCATCGGGCCGCGCATCGAATCTGCGGCGGCGCATCTCCTTGAAGCCTGTCAGGATCTGGAAATGCGCCCCGTAACGGCGTGATCGGCCAACAGCGCTGCCGGAACGCGCACCATCATTTCAAGCGCCATCTGCCCATAAGCCTTGCCCTGCGGATCGATCCTTAGCGACGCCATGCCGCCGCCGCCGAGGGCCTCGTACATCAGAAAGTTGAAGGCGTTCAGACCCGGCGCCTCGAACCTTACGACAGGTCCCGCGACAAGGCCGGCAAAATGCGCCGCCATGCGCTCTGCCGTCACCTCGCGTCTGATCGTGGAAACAAAGGCTGGATCGCGGGCGATGATGGCGACATTGGCGCTGTCGCCCTTGTCGCCGGACCGGGCCAGGGCGAGTCGGATCAACGGCGCTTCGACAGTCGGCCCCTCTGGTTGGGGATCAACCGGCGCCGTCGGCGCAATGACTGACTCGGCGGGCCTGCCGCTTGGCTGTTCAATCGTCGCCACCTCGCCATTAATCGTCACCGTCGGCGGCGCGAGCGACGCTTTTTCGACAAACATCGTGAACAGGCGAATCTGCGGCGTAGGCTTTGGCCGGCCGCCATAGATTCCCGTCGTGCCCGGCGCAAAACCGATTCCTACAGAACCCAACTCCCGCGCGAACAAATCCAGCGCCTTCCGGTCCTGATGCACCACGACCAGGCGCAGCAAAACCTCGCGGCTGGCGCGCCCGCGCGAAGCTGGGCCGTATGCAGCCTCCGCGCCCAGCGCCTCTACATGCGTTGCGGTGAAATCGGCCATGCCTCGTTCGGCAAAGATCAGGCGCGCGCGGGCAATGAGCGCGGCGGCGGTGCGCTCAGCCTTCAGCGCCGCATCGACGCCGACAATGGAGACAGTGGCGACGGCGCGATATCCGTCTTGATAGGTAGCCGAGACCTTATACTGGTCGGTTGGCGGACGACCTACGGCGCCGGAAACGGCAACCCTGTGCGCGCCATCTTGCACCAAACGCACGTTGGAAAAGTCGGCGATCACGTCCGGCAATATGTAAGCCGCCGGATCGCCGATTTCATACAGAACCTGTTCAGTCACCGTTCCGGGCGTGACCAACCCGCCGGTTCCTGCAGGCTTTGTCAGGACGAACGTTCCATCGGCCCGGCATTCGGCGATCGGATAGCCGATGTTTTCCCAATCGGGCACGATCTGCCAATCGGTGTGCAGCCCGCCCACGCCCTGCGCCCCGCACTCAAGCAAATGGCCTACGAGGCTGCCGGCGGCCAAGCGGTCGTAATCGTCAGCGGCCCAGCCAAAGGCGTGCATAAGCGGCCCCAGCGCGAGCGCGCTATCGGCGCAACGCCCCGTGATGACAATATCGGCGTCCGCATCGAGCGCCGCTTTTATCGGCAAGGCGCCAAGATAGGCGTTGGCCGTAAGCAGGCGATCGGGAAGCGGCGCGCCCGAGACAGCCTCACGAATATCGCGCGCGCGCAGAGAATCCAAAATCGGCAGGACATCGTCGCCTTCCACAATGGCGATCTTCACCGACAGACCAAGGCCATCGCACACGGCCTGCAACGCCGTGGCGCACCCCTTTGGATTGACGCCACCCGCATTGGACACGACCCTGATCCCCCGCCGCGCGATCTCAACCAAGTGGGGCTTCAGATATTCGACAAAATCGGGCGGAAAGCCGCCGGCAGGATCTTTCATGCGCGCGCGCGCCAGCAGCGACATCGTCACCTCGGCGAGATAGTCCATCATCAGAAAATCGATCGGCCCGGCGAGCAATTGAGGGATCGCACGCGGGCTGTCGCCCCACGCGCCTGACGCGCCGCCAATGCGCACGACTTCGCTCATGACCCGGAATCCTCGGCCCAGCGCGGCTTTCGTTTCTCGTTGAAGGCGGCAAGGCCCTCCTCGGCATCCTTTGTCCGCGAAACCAGCGCGATCTGCGCCTCGGCGAAAGCCAGGGCCTCATGAAACGCCATCATCTCCATGGCGAAAATCGCCTGCTTGCCGCGCTTCAGCGCCGTAGGCGATCCGCCGCGCAATTTGGCGATCAGCGCATCGACGGCCTCGTCGAGCGCCCTGTACGGAACGACCTGGTTGACGAGGCCCATCTCCGCCGCGCGGGCGGCGGAGACCAAATCGCCGGTCAGGCACAATTCATTGACGTGACGGGCGCCGATCTGACCGCGCAGAAACACCAGCACCTGCATGGGAAAAACGCCGACCTTCACCTCGGGCAGCCCGAAGCGGGCATGGTCGGCGCACACAACGAGGTCGCATAGCGAAGCAAGCCCCATCCCGCCCGCGACGCAGGCGCCATTGATGCGCCCGATGATCGGCACGCCGCACATCCGCACAGAGCGCGCAAGACGGCCGAAATCGGTCGTGGGCTCTTCGGGTCCTGCCTGAAAGGTTTCCGTACCCTTTGCGAGGTCTGCGCCGGCGCAGAACGCCTTTTCCCCGACGCCGGTGATGACGATGGCGCGAATGGATGCATCCGTCCCTGCCCGCTCAACGGCCTCCGCGATTCCTTTCAGAACGGCTGAATTCAGAGCGTTCCGCCGTTCTTCCCGGTCGATCCAGAGCCAGAGCGCATCGCCCTTGCGCTCAAGGCGGACATCCGCACGTTGACTGACAATATCCATTAGGCCGGGCCCCCTTCTCGGTTGTCGTTGCCGGATGCCCGAGCGCCCCGGCTGTATGCTCTTCAAGGTTCGGAGCCAAGCGGCGGATCGATGCCGACGAGGCGCTGAAAACTACGGGAAACCGCGACGCGATCAACGCTCCCCCCATGAATGATCAACGGCTTGAACCTCAGCATGGCGTCAATTCAGTTGACCCCGGGGGTTACCTGTGGTTTTTCGCTTTAACGAAATATTTTACGGCATAGCGTTTTAACCAACAAAAGCAGATCGGGGCCGATACAGCAGATCGGGGTCGCAGTGCGACGGGGTTAAGGGAACGCAAGCAATGGTGGCGGTGGCCGATACCGGGAGCCGGTTGAGCGACACTGAAGCGCGGATCATGCGCCGCGTTACATGGCGGCTCATCCCGTTCCTCATACTCTGCTACTTCGTGGCCTATCTCGACCGCGTGAATCTAAGCTTCGCCTCGCTTGAGATGAACGCCGACCTCGGGATCACCGCCAGTCAGTACGGCCTTGGCGCGGGTCTGTTCTTCCTCACTTACTTCCTTTGTGAAATTCCATCCAATCTCCTGCTGCACCGGTTTGGCGCGACGCGCTGGATCGCGCGCATCATGGTCAGTTGGGGGCTGTGCGCGATGGGCATGGCCTTCATTGATGGACCAAACAGCTTCTACATTGTGCGCCTGCTGCTCGGCGCGGCGGAGGCTGGCTTTTACCCAGGCGTATTGTTCTTTCTGACGCTGTGGTTTCCGGCCGCCTATCGCAGCCGCATGCTCGGAATGTTCATTGCCGCGATACCGATCAGCGGCATCCTCGGTTCGCCGCTGTCGGGCGCCCTGCTCGGTCTGGACGGATGGTTTGGCCTGCACGGATGGCAATGGCTGTACATCATCGAGGCCATCCCCGCACTGATACTCGCGCCCTTCGTCGTTCTCGTCCTGCAGGATAGCCCGGCGCAGGCGCGCTGGCTCGACGCGCCGGACAGGGACTGGCTGATGGCGTGTTTGAACGATGAGCGCAAAGCGATCGAGGCGAAGCGCAAATATTCCGTGGTGCAGACACTCGCGAACCCATGGGTCCTGTTTCTCGCCGCGACTTATTTCACAAATGTGTGCCTACTGAACGGCATCACGTTTTTTCTGCCGCAAATCGTGAAAGGCTTTGGCCTCACCAATCTCCAAACCGGTTTCGTCGTTGCGCTCCCGAGCCTGCTCGCGCTTGTAGGCCTGATCTGGTGGGGGCGTCGGTCTGACGCGCATGGCGAGCGCTACGGCCACGCAGCTTTTGCGAACGCACTCGGCGGGGCGGCGCTGCTTGTTGCGATGCTCGTCGATAATCCGGTAGCGAAGGTCGCCGCGCTCTCGCTGGCGTTTGCCTGCACGCTCGCCTTCACCGCGCCATTCTGGGCCATTCCAGGCTCGTTCCTGACCGGCGCAGCCGCCGCGGGCGGCATTGGGGCCATCAGCGCGCTCGGCGTTTCAGGAGGATTTGTCGCCCCCTGGATCGTCGGACAACTGCACGACGTGACCGGCGACTTCCGCATACCGCTCGGCCTGTTCGCCTGCATCGCAATGGCGATGAGCATTCCGTTTTATTTTGTCGGCAGTCGCCGGGCGCGCGCCCTGGCGCACGCCGCAGCGCGTAGCGTCTGACCGAAGGACCTGCCATGGCAGAACGATCCCCCTACATCATTCGCGCTGGCGAAGCCGAAGGCTACAGCCCAGCCAATCACACGGGCACGCGGAACTATCGCTTGGTGGGGCCGCACAACGGCGCAAAATATCTTGAGATCGCGCTCGGCGATATCGAGCGCCACGAAGGTTCGGCCGCCCACGCACATCCCGATCTTGAGCAGGCGGTCTACATCCTCGAAGGCGAAGCGATCGCCGGCATCAATGGGGTCAACCACCACGTTAAGGCCGGCGACATGATGTTCTTTCCGGCCAACGTCTTCCACGACATCAAGGTGCTCAGCGAGCGCATCAAATTGCTGGTGATCTATTCGCCGCCCTTCGGCGAGGACCCGGCGAAGGTCATTCACCATCCGGAGGCGGCAATGGCCGATAGCTGATCGCCGCTTCTCACGCCGCAAAGATAGCTTCGTCGCTCTGACAAGTTTTTACGAGCCAACGACTCGACCTGGGCAGAGCTGCGCCCATTGGAACACCATCATGAATAACCAGGCCAATGCACTGTTGAGCGCTGTCGCTGTGAGCGCGCTCGCTGCGTGTTCGCCTGAAGCGGCCAAAGCCACGGCGCTCCTCACGGTGACGGTCGAGGGGCTAGATCCAGGCCGACGCCTTCCGGTGAGCGCGGCCTTCTGCGCGCCGCCAGGCGTTGCGCCCAAAGACCACAACATCAGCCCCGCCGTGCAGTGGACGCCTGGCCCGCCGGGCACGCAATCCTACGTCTTGATCATGACCGATGTGGACGTCCCCGCGGACCTCACACTGATAAACAGGCCCGGCGTCATCCTCGGCGAGGACACGCCGCGCATGTCGCTCGTGCATTGGCTGCTGATCGATATTCCCGCCAATATCACGCGCCTCGAACGCGGCGTGGAGAGCGACGGTTACCGGGCGCCTGGGCTTCCGGTTGGAAAAACCTCCCACGGCGTTCGCGGCGCCAACGCCTACACCTATTTCTTCCCCAAGGACTCGCCATTGGCCAGCGTTCGAGGCGGATACGATGGTCCCTGCCCGCCGCGCAACGATACGCGCCCCCATCGCTACATCACACGAATATATGCGCTTGATATCCCGACGCTCGGTCTGGAGGGCGTGTTTTTCGCCGATGAGGTGGAGCGCAAGCTGCGCGATCACGTCCTTGCTATGGGCGAAACGGAAGCGATCTCCGGCGCGCCACTGAAGTAGCGGATTGGCGCGGCTATGGCTTCCGCGACGTCAGGAGGCGCAAGATCGCTTTGTTCTTGTCCCGCCACGCCGCTACGGCCCCATCGAGCGCCTCCATGTCGGATGTCACGAAATAGAGTGAACTCGTCGGCGTCGATGCGCCTAACTCCACCAGCAGCGGCCGCAGCGTGATGTCCGGCGCCAAAGCGTGGCGGTCAGAGGCGCCCGTCATTACCGGTATCGCGACGATTGAGTTCAACCCGTCGCTTGGATAGCGATCGAGAAACGCCTTCAGCATACCGGTGTAGGCGGCCTTGTAGGTAGGCGAAGCAAAAATCACGATGGCGCTTTGCGCGATCTGCTCGGTTAAGACAGCCATCTCCTCATTGGGAAACGCGAAAAGCAGCGGCGCGACGGCAGCAAGGTCTATCGTTACGCCGCGGCGCACGCCGGTAATATCCACGACCGCTTCGGCGACTCTCTCCGCGAGACGCAAAGTGCGGGAAGCTTCGTGTGGATTTCCGACGACAACGCCTACACTCAAAGACCGAAACCTTATCCCGTGATCGCCCTGGCTACAGGCGCGCCATGCGCTCGCGCGCATCGCCGAATTGTTCGAGCTTCACGCCATAACGATCCATCAACGACAAATAGAGGCTGCACATTTTCCGTTTATCTTCGCTCTCGTTCAAATAGTTCAGCGCACGGCCGGTTTCGAGCGCGCCGCCAAGGCCGCCGGCGAGGACGACCGGTAGCCGGGAATTATCGTGCTTGCGGCCGATCCACATGTTGGAGAGGAACATCAGGCAGCTATGGTCCAGAACCGTGCCGTCTCCTTCCTTCATCGCGTCGAGCTTTGAAGCCAGATAGGCGTATTGCTCGACGTGGAAACGGGCGATGCGCTCGTAAGCGTCCGAATTGTTGTCGTGCGAGGCGGCGTGGTGGCCCTGCTTCACATCCAGAAACGGATAATACATCGAAGACAAATCGCGAGAAATAATCAGCGATGCCACGCGGGTCTTGTCGGTTTGGAATGCGATGGCGACGATGTCGCACATTAGGCGCGCATGTTCGCGAAGGTCCTCCGGCAAGCCGTTGACCGGCCTGTCCATGGTTTCGAGCGCGGTGTTCCTGGCCTTCGCCAGGTCTTCGGCGCCGGCCCGTCCCTTGCGCATGACTTCCACGCGCTTTTCGATCTCGCGAACGCTTTCGAGAAATTCATCAACCTTGCCTTTGTCTTCGGCGCTGATCTTGCGCGACAGGGTCTGGGCGCGATCCTTCACACGGTCGAGGATGCTGACGTTGAGAAGCGCCCCGCGGTTGTCGAACAGATTGTCCCAAGCCAGCGAAGGATAGACCTCAAGCGGCACCGGCGATTCCGGTGTTTGCCAAGAAAGATAGGAACTGTACGCCAGCGAGAAATTCGTCTCGTGATACCCCGTCATCGGCTGTTCGCAGGAAAGCACGATGCTCGATTGCGGCGTTTCCTGGCCAACGCGGCCGGCGATCATCTGATCGATGCTGATGCCTGAATGGATCAGCGCGCCCTGGGTGATCGGCACGCCGGACAGAAGGCTGCCGGTTTGCGGGGGATGAATGCCCTTATCGGTAAGCGCCTTGACCTGAAGGCCGTCGATCACGTTGATTTTCTGCTTCAGCGGCTCCAGCGGCGACAATGTTTTGCTGAGTTTCATCGTCGCGCCGGCGCCCTCTGCGCTCCAGTGATCTTCGTGAATGCCGCAACCGAGAAACACGACGCCAAACCGTTTTGGAAAACTCGACGCCGGCGGCGTATCGGCGAAGGCGCTAACCGACTCGAGCCACGGCAGCGCCATGGCGCAACCAGCGCCGCGCAGCACCACCCGGCGGGAGAAGGCGGGCGCCGAGGAACCTCGTGAGTGATCAGAGGCCATGTCTAGTTCCCCTTTCCAAGCGTGGTTTTGATGAATTTGCCCTCAGCCGGCGCGCCGACAGTTTCCAGCGCACGCGATGGCGAACCGACGCGCCGGTTTAGGAACTGGGGACTAATGACAATCGGCTCTACCAGAGCCTCGAACCGATAGCTGTTCGCAGCGAGATTCGACATCATCTTCTCTACGAGTTCTTCATCCGAAAGCTGTAGCGAGCGATTCAGCGCGTAGGCCAGCAACTTGCGGCTTAAATTCTCAAGAAACTTGTCCTGCCGGTGCCCACGGATGAAGGATTTCAACCCGTCGATCCCAACGGCATCGACGCCTCCGGGAAAGGTCGCCGACGCATCGATCGGGCGGCCGGCGAGATCCTGCGTCCGCGCGTTGCCGACGGGCCCATAGCCCTCAAAGGCCAGACCGAATGAATCAAACCGTTGGTGACAACTGGAGCAGAACGGATTCTTGCGGTGTTCAGCCAGCATCTCCCTGATCGGCAAATCGGTCTTGGCCTCGTCGGTCGGCAGTTCCGGCACGGACGGCGGCGGCGAGGGCACGCGAATGCCGAGCACCTTTTGCACGACCCAATTGCCGCGCTTCACTGGACTGGTTCGCAGACCCGGCGAATACTGCGTCATGAATACTGACATGGGCAGTATGCCGCCGCGCTGAAAGCGCCCGGCGCCATCCACGCGAACCCACGTGTTTTTATCCCCGGCCACATCCGGCATGCCATAATGGCGCGCCAAAGGCGGATTCACGAACGTGTAGTCGCCGTAGAGAATATCCAGCACCGAACCGTCCCGGCGGATAATATCCTGCATGAACCGGACCGGTTCCTGGAACATGGACTCCCGCAAATCGTCGTCGAAGGTTGGGAAGCGCGCGCGATCCACGGAATTGTTCGATTCAAATTGACGGAAGGCCAGCCAATTGCCGGTGAATTCGGTGGCCAGTCCGTTCACCTTCGGGTCTTTCAACATGCGGCGCGTCTGCGCCAGAAGAACATCAGGTTTGCCTAGGTCGCCGGCCGCCGCGTGGCGCAACAATTCAGCGTCGGGCGTGGTTGACCAGAGGAAGTAGCTCAACCGGCTTGCCAGCGCATAGCTGGAAAGCGGCTGGACGGAAAACGGCTGCGCCCCGTCCTGCTTCACCTTAACCACCGCCGCCTTCGGCCCCTCGGCGAGATCGAAGCGGTAGAGGAAATCGGGCGACATCAGCACCGCGACAATACTTTCGCGTATAGCGTCCTCGTGGGAAAGCCGGCTTTCAGCGCGCAGCTTCCTGTAGAAAGCCAGGAGGTCGGCGCGCTCTGCCTGGGAAAGCGGACGGCGATACGCGCGCTCCGCGAACCGGTACAGCGCGGCCAGATGCTTCGGCTCGGTCTCTGCGCGCTCCTTTTCCAAATGGCGCAAAATGGCGTCAATCGTGGCGAAATGATCCTTAATCGCCATTATCGCGTCGGGATCGTTGGCCGGGTCGGCGCCCGCCTTGGCCAGGTACTTGTCCCGAAGCTCCAAGATAACCGACGTGTCGGTGATTTGCCGGCCGACCGGGCGAGGCGACCCGGCCTCACCAAGCTTTCCGTTCACCTCGCCGCTCTCACCGAGGAAGAATTGCGTCCACGTGTTGGCGGTATGACCCGCTATGTAGTCGAACTGATCCCACAAACCGTTGAGCTGCCGCTGGCCCTTCTCGTCGAGAATTAATTCCATCAAGGCCGTGTCGTCGCGATAATAGCCGGCCGTATTGTGATAGCCAGCGCTGAGCAGTCGGCCCTGATCCATGGAATTGTCCGGCCAGTACCGGCCGCGCTCGGCGACATAGAACATGTCCGGAAAGACCGACGCAAAGCGGGCGAAGGCGGCCTGATAGCGAGCGCGTTCGGCCGCTGGAACGATCAAATCGGGATCGCCGGCGCGCGCATGCGCCGTGAGAATCGCCCAGCGCGGCGAGGCGTCATCGTGCAGCTTCGGATAATCGGGAATCGGCGGCAGGACCGGCGGCGGATCCGTATCGGCGCGGAGCGCACTGGGATCGCTGTCGCGATGGTGCGCGGCGTACTGCTTGAGCCGCCAATTATGCAAAGGCTGCGATTGCCCATGAAGCCCCTTTACGATCGGCGCGGAGAACTGCATCGCCGTGTGCGCGCGAATTTTGATCGCGAAGTCGCGCATCTTCGCGCATTGCGCCGCGACCTCGGCCATTTGATCGGCGCCCGGATTGGCTGACGTTGGCGCCGGCAACGCGCGCCACATCGCTTGCAGCGTGGCGACCGGGCCTAACGCATCCTTCTCGTTAAGGATGTCCCAGATCAGCGGCAGGTACTTGGCGCTCAGATTCGACCGGCCCGCGATCGTGTTCAGCGAGGCGCGGCTATCGCCCAGAACGCCTCGATAGCGATAGCGCCATGCGGCCTCGAAGTATTTTGCATAATCCGTCGGCTGGCTCTGGTAGAAGGCGATAATGTTCTGCACGCCGTATTTTTCGCGGTCTGTGGCGACGAGCATCGGATAGGGCGCAAAATCGATGCCCTCCGGTTTCAGAACCATGGTGTCGGCGACCTGACGCGCGGCCTGCAGGTATTTGTTCAGCAATTGCGGCGACATCGCGAGAGACTCGCCCGAATTATCAAATCCAGCGGAATTGGCCGGATCCACCGGGAATTGGCGAGCGACATCCAGGTTCTGGCCGGTGAGGTCCCGTACCGTATAATTATATTCCGCGTTGCTCAGCCGTCGGGCGAGCACGACGCCGGGATCGCCGCCTAGCCGCTTAATCTCGGCCGCTCGCACCGCATGCACGAAATCGATGACGGCCTGCACGCCGTCCGCCGGAGGCTGCGGCATCGCCTTGGGCGGCATCTCATGCGCAGCCAGCCGCTCGGCGATCAGGGACCAGCGGGCGAAATCCGCCCTCACCTGATCGACCGTTGTGTAGGATTTCAGATCGAGTTGCGCTTCCGGCGACCGGCCGCTGTGGCAGCCGGCGCAATATTTGCCAACAAGCGGCGTCACATTTTCGTGAAACTGCTGCTCCAGTTGATTCTTGTCCACAGCCAGCTTTTGCAGCCGCGACGAATCCGCAGCGAACGCCGAAGTGGCGACCAGCGCCAAAAGGAGAAAACCCGAAAGTCTCATGAATTGGTCTTTGTTAGTTCCATGCCGCGCTGACGCGGTCGTTCCTCCCCGTGAGGCTATTCGCCTATCGGGCGTGCCCGCACCGAACGTTTTAGAAGCCCAGCTTGGCACGTCTTGCCAGATTGCCCAAAACCAAGGGCGCCGACAAGTATTCGTTGGATATGCAACGATCCTTGTTTGACGCCTGCCTGTTTGGTAAGAGAATCTTTTGATATAAACTCTGCACATCGCAGGCCGCAAAGCGCGGGTTGGGGCCTTGATGTCACAAAGATGAAGCCTAGGGAGGCTTGGTAGCCGAACGTGAAGCAGAACGCTCCAGAAACGTCCGAACCGGCCTTGGGACTTCTCCGAACCAGGCTTCGCTACGCCTTGGCGGGGCTGCTCGGTTCGGCAGCCATTTTGGCTATTGTGGGCTTCGCAAGCTTCCAATTGATGGAAAACGCCGCCGCCGCGCCGAACCCGGCTGCGGACAAGGCCAAAACCATTGCTATCGCCGCCGCGGTCGATCCCAAGCAGATGCTGCAGCAATATTGCGGCGCCTGCCACAATGATCGCGCCAAGATCGCTGGTTGGTCAGTCCAGTCGCTCGATCCGGACCATCTCGATGCCCACAACGACCTGTGGGAGAAGATTTTACGTAGGGTTAGCCTCGGCGAAATGCCGCCGAAGAGCATGCCCCGCCCGCCCGCGACGGAGACTGCGGAATTCACACGCTGGCTTTCGACGTCCCTGGACCAGTTGGGCGCGGCGCACCCAAACCCGGGCCGGGCCACCCTGCGGCGCATGAACCGCGCGGAATACGCCAACGCCGTGCGCGACCTGCTCAACCTCGATGTCGATTTGAGCAAGGAACTCCCCGTCGATGACACCGGCTACGGCTTCGACAACATCGCCGATTTGCTGACCGTGTCGCCGACGCTAATGGACCGTTACATCAAGGTCGCCGGCAAGATAGGCCGCCTCGCTACCGGCCAAGCTTCGCGCACGCCCGTCGCGGTTGATTACAGAGTTCCCAAGGACCTGTTCGAAAACGGCTTCGGAGTTCCCTCTTTCAACGAACGCGCCAGCGACGATCTTCCGCTGGATTCGCGCGGCGGAGGCGCTTTCAAATATTATGCGCCCTACGACGCCGACTATAAAGTTCAACTCTATCTGAATTCCGGCACATCCACGGAGATCGAACTCGCCCCTGACGACCGGCTCGAAGTCTCAGTGCCGCTCAAGGCTGGTCTTCACACGATCGGAGCCTCGTTCCCCAAGCAAATGGCGCTTGAAGAAGATCTCGTTCCCAAGAGCATCGCCGGACCAAGACCGGAGAAACCCAAGGGCCCGCCGGCGCTAATCCCTCTGGATATCAGTGTTGACGGCGCGCGCGTTAAGCAGATTTCGGCGCCAGCCTACGGCTCGGGCCCGGACTTCTCCCAGGCTTTCTATCTCCGCGACGTGATGCAGATATCCGTCGTGGGGCCCTACGATGTGAAGGGGCCGGGCGATACGCCCAGCCGCCGGAAGATATTCATCTGCCAGCCTTCGGACTCCCTGTCAGAAAACGCCTGCGCGGAGAAAATTCTCACCACGCTGGCCCATCGCGCCTACCGGCGTCCGGTGACATCGGCAGATATCGCGCCGCTAATGAAAATCTACGAAAACGTTCGCGGCGAAACAAATTTCGAACAAGGCGTTGAGGGGGCGCTAGAAGCGATCCTGGTGTCGCCGAGTTTCCTGTTCATGACGGCTGACGATCCGTCCGACAGCGCGCCAGGCTCGGTGCATCGCATCAGCGACGTTGAACTGGCCACGCGGCTGTCCTTCTTCCTATGGAGCAGCATTCCCGATGAATCTTTGCTAGCCGCCGCCGAGGAGGGCAGCCTCAGCAAACCTGCGGTCCTGAAAAGTCAGGTCGCGCGTATGCTTACCGACCCGCGCTCCAAGGCGCTGACGCAGAACTTCGCCGGCCAATGGCTCTATCTGCGCCGATTGGAATATCAGAGACCCGATCGGCGCGTGTTTCCAGCTTTCGACCAGCGCCTGCGCGCGGCGATGCAGACTGAGTCGGAGATGTTCTTCGACGGGGTGGTGCGTGAAAATCGCAGCGTGCTGGACTTCCTGGACGCCGACTACACCTATTTGAATCAGCGCTTGGCCGAGCACTATGGCGTCCCCGGCGTCAACGGCACGAGCTTCCGCAAGGTTACCCTCCCGCCCTCGACGCATCGTGGCGGGCTTCTCGGGCAAGGCGCGATTCTAACGGTTACTTCTTATAACGACCGAACCTCCGTGGTGCTTCGCGGCAAGTGGATATTGGACAATCTGCTGGCCGCGCCGCCGCCGCCCCCGCCGCCGGATGTGCCTACTCTGCCCGACGCCAAGGCCGGCAAAAACATGACGGTGCGTCAGCAAATGGAAGTGCATCGCGCTAACCCGGTGTGCGCCTCCTGCCACAACAAGATGGACCCGCTCGGCATAGCGCTGGAGAACTACGATGCGGTCGGCGCCTGGCGCGCCGGCTATGCCGGCCAGGCGGTGGACGTCTCGGCAGTGCTGCCCGACGGCACGAAATTCGAGGGACCTTCGGGCCTTAAGACCATATTGATGACCCGCAAGGACCAGTTCACGGAAGCGTTCACCGAGCGGCTCATGACCTATGCTTTGGGCCGGGGGCTGGAAGGCTATGACATGCCCGCGGTCCGCGCCGTCAGCGCTGCTGCGGCGAAGGATGACTATCGGATGAATTCCATTATTATGGGCATCGTCCAAAGCGTGCCGTTTACTATGAGAAGGACACCAGAAGAATGATGATCACCCGCAAGGCGATGGGTCGCCGCACTCTGCTCCGCGGCGCGGGCGCCGCGCTGGCGTTGCCGCTGCTGGACGCCATGATACCGAGCGCGAAGGCTGCGGAAGACGCCGCCAAGCTGCGCAAGCGGCTGCAGGTCATCTACACGCCCAACGGCATGGTGATGAGCGACTTCTTCCCCACGCAGGCGGGCAAGGCATATACCTTCACGCCGATCCTGAAGCCGCTTGAGCCCTATCGCGAACGCTTCATGGTGATCAGCAATCTGGCGCACGTTCAGGCCGAAGCCCTGGGCGACGGGGCCGGCGATCACGGCCGCTGTTGCGGCACATACCTGACTGGCGTTCACGTCAAGAAAACCGAAGGCGCCGATCTTAAAAACGGCGTCTCGATGGACCAGATCGTCGCCCGGCAGTTCGGCGAAAAGACGCAAATCCCATCGCTTGAATTGAGCCTTGATCCGCCGAGCCTCGTGGGAAGCTGCGATTCCGGCTACAGTTGCGCCTATACCAACACATTGTCGTGGGCGAATGCGTCCACGCCGCTGCCCGTCACCACCAATCCGCGCGATGTGTTCGAGCGTCTGTTTGGCGACGGCGACGACCTTGACGCGCCAAGCCGTCTGGCGCGGATGAAGCGTCAGGCCTCGATCCTGGATTTCGTCGCCGAAGACGCCAAGCGCCTGTCCGGCGCTATGGGTGCGAGGGACAAGCAGAAGCTTGACGAATACATGACCGCGGTGCGCGACATCGAAAAGCGCATCCAGAAGGCCGAACAGAATAACGCAGAAACCCTCCAGATGCCGGCCTTTGGCCGCCCGTCCGGCATTCCGGACGCCTACGAAGATTATTCGCGCATGATGATTGATCTGCAGGTTCTGGCGATGCAGGCCGATCTGACCCGCGTGGGCACCTTCATGGTCGGCCGCGAGGGCAGCGGGCGTTCCTATCCCGAAATCGGCGTTTCAGATGCGCACCACCCGCTCAGCCATCACGGCAACGATCCGGAAAAACTCGCGCGTCTGGCCAAGATCAACAATCTGCACATGCAGCAGGTCGCGTACTACATAAAGCGGATGATCGAGACCAAAGAGGGCGAGGGCTCCCTCTTTGATCACACCCTTCTGCTCGCCGGCGCCGGCCTGGCCGATCCCAACAAGCATGACCACCGCAACCTGCCGACGATCGTCGGCGGCGGCTTGGTCAAGGGCAACCAGCATTTGGTCGTCGCGAAAGACACGCCCATGACCAATCTGATGCTGTCGATGATGGACATCCTTGGCGTCCACCAGGACCAATTGGGCGACAGCACCGGCCGGCTCGCCGGTTTCGCCGCCTGATCGAGGCTACGCCATGACAAAAACGGCCGCCCTCGCGCTTTGCCTTCTTGGCGCGTTTACGGCCAATAGCTGGGCGGGCGTGTCGGAGGACCGGCTGGCGCAGGCGGTGCGCGCGAGCGACCACGGGGCGATGCAGACTCTGCTTGCCGAGCGCGCCGATCCGAACGCGCCACTG
>DASZPV010000156.1:0-8679 GCA_035549875.1 Caulobacterales bacterium | reverse complement strand
TTCGCCGCGATCGATCGCATCGAGCATCTTCATGATCACGGCGATATAAGCGCCGCGATAATCCTGCCGCGGCCCGTATACATTCATATAACGCAGGCCGACATAGTCCATGCCGTAACGATAGTGAAACGCCCGCAGCATTGCTTCGCCAGCGATCTTGGTGGCGCCATAGAAATTCTTGCTGTTGTGCGGATGATCTTCCGTCATCGGCTCTTCTACCGCGTCGCCATAGACCGAAGCCGACGAAGAATAGACCAGCCGCTTCACGCCGCGCCGCACACACGCCTCGATCACATTGAACGTGCCGGCGACGTTCACATCAAACGCGGCGCGGGGAAAGTCGTGACAATGCAGCAGCCACAGCGCGGCAAAATGAAACACGCCGTCAGCCGCGGCCAGGGCGGAGTCGAGCACTTCGGTCTCGCGGATGTCCCCGCCAGCATCGTGCAGCTTGACCCGCGAATCCCGCAGCGCTCCGGACAGATTTTCAAGGGTCCCGCGGGCGAAATTGTCGTAGATGACGATCGATTTGACGTCCTCTTTCAACAATTCGTCGACCGCATGCGAGCCTATCAGGCCCGCACCGCCGATGACCACGAAAGACTTTCCCGCCAAATCCATAAACAATCCGCTATCCTGGCCGTGGGGCCGTCCAAAACCGTCATATCTTAGAGTTTCAGGTCTATCCATACGCGCCGGCCGCGTCAGCCAGCCGGGCGTGCAGCGTCAAGAACGCCGTCATAAGCCCGAAACATCGCCTGGATTTCCTTCTACGAGCAGAGTTTCTCGCTCCGTCGACAGCGATTTGCGCTTGAACGCATCTATCTGTTCTCGGGTGAGACCGTTAACCACGCTCGCGATCGTTTCTGGAGCCATGTCTCGCGGCCTCATTGATCTCACCAAGGGCTGACGCCTTATGGGCCTGCAGGTCCGCCAAAGCCGCATGGAACATGTCATCGCCAGCCCGCTTTACCGCCGCACCCGCCCAGCCTATAGGGTGCCGCGATTTTGGGGCCAGGGCGGAAAATCTTGAATGTCGAGCATCGCCGTTGTCGGGTGCGGGTATTGGGGCCGCAACCTGGTCCGCAATTTTGGCGAACTCGGCGCGCTCGGCGCTGTCGTTGACGCCGACGAGGCCGCCGCCCGGCGCGAGGGCGAAAAGTTCGCCGCCCCGGCCCTCACTCTCGAGGCAGCGCTGGCCGCGCCGGCAATCGCCGGCATCGCGATCGCTGCGCCGGCAGAGCATCACGCCGCCATCGCGCTCGCCGCGTTCAATGCTGGCAAACACGTCTACGTCGAAAAACCTATCGCGCTGACTTTGGCCGATGGCGAGCGCATGCAGGCCGCTGCGCTCGCGGCCAAACGCGTGCTGATGGTCGGCCATTTACTGCAATATCACCCCGCCTTCGTCACGCTGCTGGGCATGGTGCGGGCGGGCGAACTTGGCGCATTGCGCTATGCCTATTCCAACCGCCTCTCGCTCGGCAAAGTCAGGCTGGAAGAAAACGCGCTCTGGAGTTTTGCGCCGCATGACGTGTCGATGCTGCTGGCTCTGTTCGGCGCCGAACCGGCCAAGGTGACCGGCTCGGGCGGCGCCTATCTGACCCCTGGGATCGAGGACGAATACAGGCTGGACATGCATTTCGCCGACGGCCGCCACGCCCACGTCTTTGCCTCCTGGCTGCACCCGTTCAAGGAGCACCGGCTGGTCGTGATCGGCGAAAAGGCCATGGCGGTGTTCGAGGACTCTGCCCCCGCCGAACAGAAACTGCGGCTTTACCGTCACCAGATCGACGCCTCCGCCCGCCCGCCCCTGCCCAAGGCGGCGACTGTTGAGCCAGTACCCTATCCCGCCGCCGAGCCGCTGAAGGAAGAGTGCGCCCATTTCATCGAGTGCGTCCGCACCGGCGCCACGCCACGCACGGACGGCGCCGAGGGCTTGCGCGTGCTGCGGGTTCTGACGCAAGTTTCGGCCTAGGGGCGGCGCGCAATGAACCGAAATCAAGCGTGTTTGGCGCTGGGGCGCCGCCTGCGTCAGAAGACGCCGGTTTTGACACCCAGGAACTTCAAATGAGCATTGCTTTCATCGACCTGCAGGCGCAACGGCGCCACCTCGGCGACCGCCTGACCAAGGCCATCATGAACGCCGTCGAGGCCGGCCAGTACATCATGGGCCCGGAGGTCAAGGAATTTGAAACGCGCTTGGCCGCATTCGGGCAGGCCAAGTACGCGTTGTCCTGCGCCAACGGCACCGAGGCGATCGTGCTGCCGCTGATGGCCTGGGGCATCGGCCCGGGCGACGCGGTATTCTGCCCGAGCTTCACCTTCGCAGCGACCGCCGAAGTCGTGCCCTGGGTGGGCGCTTCGCCGGTGTTCGTCGATATCGTCCCCGACACATACAACATGGACGCCGCCCACCTCGACGCGGCCATCGAAATGGTCAAGCGCGAAGGCGGGCTGAAACCGAAAGTTGTGATCGCGGTCGATCTGTTCGGCCAGCCGGCGGATTATCCGGCCATCGCGGCGGTAGCGAAAAAGCATGGACTAAAGCTGATCGCGGATTCGGCGCAGGGCTTTGGCTGCACACTTGGCGGAAAGCATCCGATCAACTGGGCCGACGCGACGACAACCAGCTTTTTCCCAGCAAAGCCCCTCGGCTGCTACGGCGACGGCGGCGCCGTGCTCACAAATGATGCAGCCCTGTTCGAGCTGATGGATTCTCTGCGGGTGCACGGCAAGGCCACCAAATCGGACATCGCCGGAAAAACCTTCGCGCACGATCCGAAATATCTGAACGTGCGCGTCGGCATGAACAGCCGGCTGGACACGATTCAGGCCGCGATCCTGCTGGCGAAACTGGAAGTGTTCGCCGAGGAGATAGATCAGCGCAACGCCGTGGCCGACCGTTACGCCACGGGCCTCGGCGACGTCGTGAAGGCGCCCCATATGATCGCCGGCGGAATCTCTACCTGGGCGCAATACACGATCGAGGCCAAGAACCGCGACGGCTTGGCCGCCCACCTCAAGGAACAGGGCGTGCCGACGGCGGTGTACTACCCTATCCCCATCCACAAACAGGATGTGTATAGTCGCTACCCGGTGGGTCCGGGCGGGTTGCCCCATTCAGAATCCAAGGCGGAGCTGGTCATCAGCTTGCCGATGCATCCCTACCTCGAAGAGGCGGTGCAGGACCGAATCGTGAGTGCGGTGCGCGCCTTTGCGGGGAGAAATGTATGAACGCGCCTTTTGATCCGGCCCCCGGCGTCCAGCCGGAGGCGGCGCTAAAGCTCGCCGAGGATTTCGAGCGCCGTGGCGCGGCGCGCGATCTCACGATTGGAATTATCGGCCTTGGCTATGTCGGCCTGCCGCTCGCGGAAGCCTATCTTAACAAGGGCTACCGGGTTCTCGGCTTCGACGTCGATGTCTCGAAGATCGACGCGATCAAGGCCGGCCGCACCTACATCAAGCACATCCCCGACGCCCGCGTCGTCGCCATGCGCGACAGCGGCAGGCTGGAACTGACCGCCGATACCGCTCGGCTGACGGCCGCCGATGCGCTGCTGATGTGCGTGCCGACGCCGCTCAACGCCCACCGCGAGCCTGATCTTTCCTACGTCGCGACTACCTCGCAGATGATCGGCAAGCATTTGCGCCGCGGCCAGTTGGTCGTGCTGGAATCCACCACCTATCCGGGCACCAGCGACGAAGTGTTGCGCCCGATCCTTGAGGATTTGAGCGGCCTGAAAGCCGGCGTCGATTTCGCCATCGCCTACAGCCCGGAACGCGAAGATCCGGGCAATATCGATTTCTCCACGTCGAGCATCCCGAAAGTGGTTGGCGCCAATTCCGATGCCGAACGCCGCATGGCGGTGGCTGTCTATAGCGCCATCACTCAAGTGGTGCCGGTCAGCAATCTGAAAACCGCCGAGGCGGTGAAGCTGACGGAAAACATTTTCCGCCTGATCAACATCGCGTTGGTCAACGAACTCAAGATCGTCTTCCAATCGATGGATATCGACGTCTGGGAAGTGATCGACGCGGCCAAGACCAAGCCGTTTGGCTTCATGGCGTTCTATCCCGGTCCAGGCCTTGGCGGGCACTGCATCCCAATCGACCCGTTCTACCTCACCTGGAAAGCCCGCGAACACGGCGAAACCACACGCTTCATCGAACTCGCCGGCGACGTTGTCACGCGTATGCCGCGCTATGTGATCGAGCGCCTGGCCGAGGCGATGAGCACGAAACTGAAAAAGGCGGTGGCCGGATCGCGCATCCTCGTCGTCGGCCTTGCCTACAAGAAAAACGTCGATGACATGCGGGAGAGCCCCTCGCTGCACCTGATCCATATGCTGCGCGAGCGCGGCGCCGAGGTCGAATATTACGACCCGCACATTCCCTCCGTGCCGCACACGCGCGACCACCCAGAATTTGCCGGCATGAAATCGGTGACGTGGTCGGCAAAGGGCCTGAAAGCGTTCGATTGCGCGCTGATCGCCACCGATCACGACAGCGTCGATTACGAGACGCTGGTCAAAGCCGTGCCGCTGATCGTCGATACGCGCAACGCCACGGCGAAATTGCCGGACGCGCTCAGAGCCTCGATCGTCAACGCTTAGAGCGCGGAGGTGGCGGCGCCTACGCTCTGGCTATTGGCGCGCCACTACCCGCCCGCCGTATCCGGCGGCGCGCGCCGGCCGTTTCTGCTGGCCAAAGGATTGCGCGAACGCGGCTGGGACGTGCGCGTCATCGCGCCGAGCCTGCCTGAGGGCGAAGCCGGGCTCGTCGCGCCCCATCCGAACCGAGATCCCGCCACCGCGCCGGGCGCAGGCGGGTTCAGCCTGCGCAACACCGCACGCGAAATTCTGCTGTGGCCGGACGCTGACATTCGCTGGTGCATGCGCGCCGCGCGCGCGGCGACCGCGGGCCTGCCCAAGCCGGACTGGATCATGACCACCAGCCCACCGGAATCCATCCATTGCGCCGGCCTCTGGCTGAAGCGCCGCACCGGCGCGCGCTGGCTGGCCGATTTCCGCGATCATTGGCTCGAACGCCCGCTGCGCAGCGAACGCGAGCGTTGGTGGCGCCGCGCCGGCGAGCAGGTGATCGCCCGCCGCCTGCTGCGCGCGGCCGATGCGATAACCACCGTCGATCCGGTCATCGCCGCTGAAATGCGGCGCCTTGGCGCGCGATCGCCGTACGTCCTGCCGCACTTCGCGCCGCCGCCGGTCAACGCAGAAGCCTTGCCGGCCGAAACGATCAACGTGGTCCACACCGGGTCGATTTCGATCTCGGACCCGCAGCGCCGCTTGGGCGCGCTGCTTGAGCCGCTGGAACGGGCCGCGCCGCAAAACCCGCAGCTTCGGTTTCATTTTATCGGCCGGCTATCGGACGAAGAGCAAAGAGCGTTGGGCGCATCCCCGGCACGCGGCCAGATCGTTCTCCACGGCGTGATCCCGTTTGAACGGTCGCTGGCGATTCAAACCGGGGCGGACGCGCTGATCTTCGTCGGCGCCCCGCAAATGCACGTCCCGCCGGGCAAGATCGTCGAATACCTCGCGCTCGATAAGCCGATCATCGCCTGCGGCGAGGGCGCGTGGCGTGCTGACCCGCGTGTCCCGAAGGGCGACCCGGCCGACGCGCTGGCGACGCTGCGCAAGGGCCAAAGCGGCAATCCCAGCCTACCGCGCCCGCCAACGGCGGCGGCGGCTGCCGCCCAACTGGCTGCGATACTCGGCCAATAGCTTGCCTTGGGCGCCCCCCTCCGCCTTAATCGGCGCGTGTACCTGACCGGCAGCCCCCAACCCGCCGATTTCACCGACGCCTCGCCCCGGCGCGGCGCTTGGCTTTGGACGGTGGCGAAGGCCGCGCTCAGCCTGGCCGTGTTTGGCGCGGCGTGTAGCCGCCTCAACCTCACCGAACTCGCCGCACCGCTCAGCCGGGCCAACCCCCTCCTGCTGGCGCTTGCCATCGCTGTTCTGGCGGGAAGCATCATCGCCGCCGCGCTGCGCTGGTCATTGCTTACGCGCCCTGCCCAGCCGATCGGCGCGCGCGAGGCCAATGCCATCACCTTCGCCGCCCAGTTCGTCGGCCAGGTGCTGCCCTCCTCGCTCGGGCAAGACGCGGTGCGCGCCTGGCTGGCCGCGCGCGGCGGACGCGACTCGGCTCAGGTCATATCCATCATTCTGCTGGACCGGCTCTGCGGCCTGATCGGTCTTTCCGCACTGATCTTTATCGGCCTGCCGCGCCTGGCGATGCTCGGCGGCGCAGCGCACGGGCGCGAACCGGCGCTGATCGCCGGCGGCCTCGCGCTGATCGCGCTTGTCGCCGCATTCGCCGCGCGCGCCATTCCGCCGCCGATGTGGCTGGGACCGATCGCAACGAAAATCTGGTCCGCCGGACGGGACGCCGCGCGGCGTCTGACCTCCACCCACGGCCTCATCGCCATTCTCGTTTCGATCGGGGTACAGGGGCTCGTCGTGCTGTCGGCCTGGCTGATCGCATGCGCGCTATCCGTGCCGCTTTCGCTCGCTGATGGGTTCGCGACCATCCCGGCGGCGATGTTCGTCGCGCTGCTGCCGATCAGCCTCAATGGCTGGGGCGTGCGCGAGGGCGCGATGATCGTCAGCCTCGGCTTTACCGGCGTGGCCGCCTCGCAGGCGTTTCTGATTTCAATCCTGTTCGGGCTGGGGCTCCTGGTGACATCCCTGCCCGGCGCGCTGACGCTGATTTTCCTGAGACGCAGCCCATGAACCTCGCCCTCGCCGATCCCACCAAGCCCGGCGCGCCCGCCAGCCCGCGCAACACCGCCATTGCCAAGGCGTTCGACGCGCTCGCGCGCCAGCGCCACGAATGGCGCGAACGCAACGCGTATTACTACGAACGCGATCTCGCCTATACGCGCTTCCTGATCCCCGAAGGGCTTGACGTCATCGAGATCGGATGCGGCACGGGCGACCTGCTCGCCGGCCTCAAACCCGCGCGCGGCGTAGGCGTGGACATCAGCGGCGAGATGGTCACCGCCGCAAAGGCGCGCCATCCGAACCTCGAATTCGTCCACGCCGACGCCGAAGCGCCGGGCGCACTCGATCAGCTCGGCGTGTTCGACGTCGTGCTGATTTCCGACACGGTCGGCCTGCTGGAAGATATCGCCAGCTTCTTCCGCAAGCTAAGACCGCTGCTCAAACCCGAAACGCGGATCATCGTCGCGTATTACTCGCGGCTCTGGGAGCCGGTGTTGCAATTGGCCACAAAGCTCGGCTGGCGTATGCCGACGCCAGCGCAATCGTGGCTCTCCACCGCCGACATCATGGGCATGATGGAATATGGCGATCTGGAGCCGCTGCACCGCGACTGGCGGATTCTGGTCCCGCGCGACTTATTGGGCGTGGGCTCGTTCATCAACAAATTCATCGCGCCGCTGCCCGGCATTCGCCGGCTCTGCCTGCGCAATTACGTCGTCGCGCGCCCGGCGCCGCAGGGCCAGCCCGCGACGGCGCCTTCATGCAGCGTACTGGTCCCGTGCCGCAACGAGAAGGGCAATATCGAAAATGCAGTGAAACGCCTGCCGCATTTCGCGCCGAACATGGAGATCGTGTTCATCGAAGGCCATTCTGCTGACGGCACCTATGAGGAATGCCGGCGCGTGCAGGCCGCTTACCCAGACCGCGCCATCAAGGTGTTCAAGCAGACGGGCAAGGGCAAGGGCGACGCCATGAAGCTCGGCTTCGCCTCCGCCGCCGGCGACATCGTGCTAATTCTCGATTCCGATCTCACCGTGCGCCCGGAGGACATGCCGAAATTCTATCATCTGCTCGCCTCGCGCCGCGGCGAATTCGTCAACGGCACGCGCCTGGTCTATCCGCGCCAGGAAGCGGCGATGCGCGGCCTCAATTATCTCGGCAACCGCTTCTTCGCGGGCCTTTTCTCCTATCTGCTCAACCAGCGCCTCACCGACACGCTCTGCGGCACCAAGGCGATGTGGCGCGCCGATTACGAACGCCTCGCAGCGAACCGCAAATATTTCGGCGATTTCGATCCGTTCGGCGATTTCGACATGCTGCTCGGCGCAGCGAAGATGAATCTCAAAATTGTCGAACTGCCTGTACGCTATTACGCGCGCGAATATGGCGAGCCGCAGATTGACCGCTTCCGCGATGGCATGATCCTGCTGCGCATGGCGGCCTTCGCCTGGACCAAACTGAAAGCGCTCTGACGCCGCGCCCCGTGCCCGCCGAAAACCTTTCCGATTACCGGTCGATCTGGGCGCGCAAGCCCGCCTTGCGCGCGATCTACGCCGATCTGTTCGACCGGATGTTGGCCCTGCGCGTGCCGGGCGCCGCGCTCGAAATCGGCGGCGGTGTTGGCGGATTGAAAGCGCGCGCGCCGGATTTGATTTCATCCGATATCCAGTATGCCGACTGGCTCGACCTTGTCGCCGACGCGCAGCTTCTGCCTTTCGGCGCCGAAACACTTTCCACGATCATGATGCTCGACGTGCTGCACCACCTCGAATTTCCTGCGAAATTCTTCGCCGAAGCGCAGCGCGTGCTGAAACCCGGCGGCCGCGTGGTGATGATCGAGCCGGCGATCACGCCCGGCTCGTCGGCGTTCTACCGCTATCTGCATCACGAACCCGTCCGCATGGCGGCGGACCCCCTGCACGAAGGCGCCCCCGATCCC
>DASZPV010000155.1:0-11925 GCA_035549875.1 Caulobacterales bacterium | reverse complement strand
GCAAAAACACAAAAGCCCCGGACATGCCGGGGCTTTTCGATCGCTTCGCCGTGGCGGCCTGTTCTAGACCTTCTTCGGCAGCAAGCCTTCGCGCTGGGCGCGCTTGCGGGCCAGCTTGCGGGCGCGGCGCACGGCTTCGGCGCCTTCGCGGGCGCGCTTTTCCGAGGGTTTCTCGTAATGATTGCGCCGTTTCATTTCGCGGAAAGTGCCTTCCCGCTGCATCTTCTTTTTGAGCGCTTTCAATGCCTGATCGACATTGTTGTCGCGTACGAAAATCTGAACGATGACACGTCCTCCTGGTGAGCCTTCCGGCAATAGCTAACTCAGCCGTTCCGCCGGAGGCTGAACCGCTTGGGCGTGGCTTTACAGGAAGCCCCTAGGCCCTGTCCACCGCTGGAAAGCCGCTTTTGGCGCATTGGCGGGGCGGAAGCCGGGGGTTAGGGTCAGGTCACATGCCCTCCAGCGCCATACCCGCCCAAGTCCCGGCCTTGGCCCTTCGCGACCGCCTGCTCGACGCGATGCTCGATGTCGCGCCTGCATCGGGGTGGAATACGGCCGCCATCGCCGAAGCGGCCAAAAGGGCCGGGCTTTCAGCCGGGCAGGTCGAGATCGCCGCCCCGCGCGGCGCGATCGAACTGATCGAGGCGTTCGCCGACCGGTTCGACAAGGCGATGGTTTCCGAACTCGCCGGCCACGATCTCAAGGCGATGAAAGTGCGCGAGCGGGTGAACCTCGCGGTGCGCACGCGCATCGAAGTGCTCGCGCCGCACAAGGAAGCCGCGCGGCGCAGCCTTGCGCGCGTGGCGCTGGAGCGCAATCCAATTTTGGCCGGGCAGCTTGCCTGGCGCACCGCGGACGCGATCTGGCGCGCGCTCGACGATCAATCGACCGACGGTAATTTCTATTCCAAACGCGCGCTGCTCGCCGGCGTGTACGCCGGCACGCTCGCTATCTGGCTCACCGACCTGCAATCGCGCCGGGCGTGGGACTTCCTCGCCGCGCGGATCGAGAACGTTATGCAGTTCGAGAAATTCAAGGCGACGCGCCTCGCGCCGCTGGGATTTTTCGGCATCGCCGCCGTGGGCGAGATGGCGAAATGGCGCTATCGCGAAGAGCCGGCCAAGCCAGCGGCGTAAGCCACAGATTTTCTACCCGCGCTTTATTCCTTCGCGCCCCATCCGCCTTCGGCGTTTTTGGCGATGACGGTAATGGTCGCGGGATCGAAATCGGTTTCTTCCTGGCCGAGTTGGAAGAACCACGCAAAACCCTGCTTGATCCGCCAAAAAGTTTGCGAGTCCTCGTCGAGTCCGAGCGGGCCGCAGGCCGAGATCGGTTCATCCTTCGGCATTTTCGCGCGCGCGGCTTTGGTCGGGCCGATCACCAGCGCGTCGGACGGCCACGTATCGATCCCGGCTGGGTGGATTTCGCACTTCTCGCGTTCGGCTTTCGGCAGCGCGGCGAGTTGTTCCTTCAGCGCGCCTTGCGGATCGGGATCGGTTCCAAACAGGCGGATGACTTCCTGGCCCTTTACGGAATTGCCGAACACCGCTGACGTTTCGTAGCTGATCGAAGCGCTGTGCGCGCCGCCGGCGTAAGCCAGCTTGGTTGTCACGCCTTTGCAACTTGCCGCGCGATACAGCAGCGCCTCATCGCCCGGCAGCATGGTTTCGTTGACCGACCATGTGCAGCCTCCGGGTAGGGAAGGTTCGCGCGCGCCTTTGAAATCGTCGAGATACGCCCACGCGCGGCCCTGGCATACGCCGGTTTCGGGCAGGCGCGGACCATCATCGGGGCAGGGCGCTGCGCTGATCGATGGTGCGGCGGATGCTGCCGGCTTGGGTCCGCATGACGCACAAAGCGCAAGAGCAGCAACGGCGACGATTGACTTCAAGTACATGCGTTTCCCGAACGAAATCTATCGCGTCAAATGCGGTCAATTTAATGGCCGGTGCGTATCAGCCCCGTGGCCTGATGCGGTTCACATGCCCCATCTTGCGCCCCTGCCGCGCTTCGCCTTTGCCGTAGAGGTGCAGGCGCGCGTCGGGATCGGCGGCGAAGTGCGCCCAGGTGGCGACATCGTCGCCGATGAGGTTGTGCATTTCTGCGTCGGCGAAGCGCGTCGTGGGGCCGAGCGGCCAGCCGGCGATGGCGCGGATGTGTTGTTCAAACTGGCTGGTGAGGCAGGCGTCCTCGGTCCAGTGGCCGGAATTGTGCACGCGCGGGGCGAATTCGTTCGCCAGCAGCGCGCCGTCGGCCATTAGGAAAAATTCAACGGCCAGCACGCCGACGTGGCCGAGCGCATCCATCAGCGTGCGCGTGGCGGCGATGGCTTTTTCCGCGACGCGCGCATCAATGCGCGCGGGCGCGCGCGTGACGGCGAGGATGCCGCCATTGTGTTCGTTCTCGCACACATCGAACGCGGCGAAGGCGCCATCCTGTCCGCGCGCGGCGATGACGGAAATTTCGCGCTCAAAATTCACCATGCCTTCGAGGATCGCCGGCGCGGCGTTGATTGCGGCGTAGGCGCTGTCGGCGTCTTCCGCCGCGTTCAGGCGCGCCTGGCCTTTGCCGTCATAGCCCAGACGCCGGGTTTTCAGGATCGCCGGCGCGCCGATTTGTTTGAGCGCGGCGTCCAGATCGCTGCGTTGCTCCACTTTGGCGAACGGCGCTGTCGCGATGCCGAGGCTGGCGAAGAATTCCTTCTCGATGGCGCGGTCCTGCGCTACGGCGAGGGATTTTGCGCCGGGAAAAACCGGCGTGCCGCTTTTCGCCAGCGCTTCGGCCGTTGCGGCGGGCACGTTTTCAAATTCGTAGGTGATCGCCTGAACGCTTTTTGCAAACGCGGCGAGGGCGCGTTCGTCTTCGTAAGGCGCGATTGTTTCGCGCGCCGAAACGCGCGCGGCGCAGCTATCGGCCTCTGGCGTATAGATGTGGCAATCGAAGCCCAGGCGCGCGGCGGCCATGGAGAGCATGCGGCCAAGCTGTCCGCCGCCGAGAATGCCGATCGTGCTTCCCGGCGGCAAAGCGCTCATGGCGCGCGCGGATCTTCGCCGACATCGGCGGTTTGCTTGGCGCGATACTCGTCGAGCCGTTTGGCGAGGGCGGCATCGCTCAGCGCGAGAATGGAGGCGGCCAGCAGGCCGGCGTTCGCGGCGCCCGCTTCGCCAATCGCCAATGTGCCGACAGGCACGCCCTTCGGCATCTGCACGATCGAGAGCAGCGAATCCAAACCTTTCAGGCTGGCGCTTTTCACCGGCACGCCGAGCACGGGCAGGCTGGTCATCGCCGCGATCATGCCGGGCAGGTGGGCGGCGCCGCCGGCGCCGGCGATGATCACCTTGATCCCGCGTTCGCGCGCGGTTTTGGCGTATTCGCTCATGCGGTCGGGCGTGCGGTGGGCGGAGGTGATCTTGGCTTCGTGAGCGATGCCGAGGGCCTCGAGCATGCTGGCGGCGGCGGCCATCGTCTCCCAATCGGATTGGGAGCCCATCACGATCCCGACTAGCGGGGCCGTGTTCGCGTTTTGGGAATTTGCCACGAAAGAAGCCGCCCTGGCTCTAAAAAGACGCGCATAAGGCGCCGCGCGGATTCTGTCCAGCAAAGCGGTTAAAGCGCCGTTAACCAATATAAACGACTGTGCGTTCTGGAAGGATCGTGCATGGGCGCGCGCTCTAAAATCGTTTCGTTGCAGCCGAACCGCTACGGTATTCCGGCCAAGGAAATGACCCCGCATGTCCGCATGGCGCTGGCGGCGCTGGAGCAGAAGATCGAGGCGTTAAACGCGCGCGTGGGTGAGCTTGCCGATCTGGCCGATCGCGATCCCTTGATTCCGGTGCTGAACCGGCGGGCGTTTCTGGAAGCCTTGCAGCGCACGACGGCGTTCGTGCAGCGCTACGGCGGCGATGCGGCGGTGATTTATATCGATCTCGACGCGTTCAAGAGCATCAACGACAATTTCGGCCATCCGACGGGGGACGCGGTGTTGCGCCATGTCGGGCGCGTGCTGCTGGAAAGCGTGCGCGAAACCGATATGGTCGGGCGCATCGGCGGCGATGAATTCGCGGTGATCCTGGCGCAGAGCAATCTGGAAGACGCCAAACGCAAAGCCGCCAAATTGCAGGCCGCGATTTCAGCCGCGCCCTGCGTGCACGAAGGGCTGGAGCATATCGTCAGCGCCTCATTCGGCGTGCATCCGATCGCGCGCACGGAAGACGCCGAAGCCGCCCTCGCGCGCGCGGATGAGGCGATGTACGCGAACAAGAAGCGCGTAAGGGCGACGGCTTAATTTTTCTGGGCTCCCGCGAAGGCGGGAGCCCATACTGCCAACGACACGGAATAATCGTCGGCGTTAGCGTCTATGGACCCCGGTCTTCGCTTTGCGAAACCGGGGCCGACCAACAAGATGCGGCGCCTAAGCGATAATATCCGGCATGAGCTGGTTTTCGATCCAGAGGATCTCGTCCTTCAGGGCGAGCTTGCGCTTTTTCAGGCGGGCGAGTTGGAGGTGGTCGGCGGAATCGGTGTGCAGGGCGGCGATGGTGTCGTCGAGCGTGCGGTGTTCTTCGCGCATCGCCGCCAGACGCGCCCGGAGGACGCGCTGTTCTTCGGTTTGGCCGAACTCCTCGCCCGAATCCACGCCACCCACCGATTGCCAGACGCCAAAGCTAAGCCATACCCCAATGAGGGTGTAAAGGCTCAGGCTTTTTCTCCCGGCCAGCGGTTTGTCCGGGCCCAGTCGAGCCCGAACAGGTCGAGCGCGCGGCCGACCGAATGGTCCACAATATCGGCCAGGGTCTGGGGCTTGGTGTAGAAGGCCGGCAGCGGCGGGGCGATGACCGCGCCCATCTCGGCGAGTTGGGCCATGGTGCGCAGATGGCCCAGGTGCAGTGGCGTCTCGCGCACCATAAGCACCAGCGGCCGGCGCTCCTTCAGCGTCACGTCCGCGGCGCGGGTGAGAAGTGATGTTGTAACACCGGTGGCGATCTCGCTCATCGTGCGCACCGAGCAGGGCGCGATCAGCATGCCGATCGTGGCGAACGAGCCGGAAGAGATCGGCGCGGCCAGATCGCCGCTGGCGTGACGATGCGCGGCGAGGGCGGCTACATCCGCCACGTCGCGGCCCAGTTCGATCTTTATGGTTAAGGCTGCGGTCTTCGAGATGACGACATGGGTTTCGACGCCCAATTCGGTCAGAGCTTCGAGGGCGCGCACGCCGTAAATCGCGCCGGAGGCGCCCGAAATGCCGACAATCAACCGGCGCGGCGCCGCCATCGCACGCTCCTTAATGTTTACTCACATATGACACACATTGTGATCGGACAGAGCGGCCTTCCGGTGGTTCACTTTGTGCGTGGGTGTAAGCCGACGGAGGTGCCTCATGGCGCTTGAATCGCATATTCGCGAACTTGATTCCCGCCACAGAAATCTCGACCTCACCATCAGAGCCAGGGCTCAGCATCCTTCCGTGGATGATCTCGAACTCAGCATCCTCAAAAAGCAAAAGCTCCGTATAAAGGAACAGCTCGACGCGCTCAGGCAGCGCTGAAGTCGGCACCCTAAAGTTGGGCTTAATTGTCCTCGCGCTGATAGGCGGCGGGGTCCACGGTTTCGCTCGCCGGCCTGAGGCTGGCGGCTTCCGCCTTGCTCTTGCGCGCGTCGCTGCGGGCTTTGGCTTCGGCCGCCTTCTGCACCACGGCGTCAAGCTCGATCTGCGTGCACAGGCCGAGAGACACCGGATCGACCGGCTTGATCTGCGAGGCGTTCCAATGCGTGCGGTTGCGCACCTGGTCGATCGTCGATTTGGTGGTGCCGATCAGTTTTACGATCTGGCTGTCGGCGATTTCCGGGTGGTTGCGCAGGAACCACTGGATCGCGTCCGGCCGGTCCTGGCGCCGCGCGATGGGCGTGTAGCGGGCGTTCTTCTTTTTGCGCTCCGGCAGGTCGATCACCTTCTGAACGGCCGGCTTCATGCGGTAATCGGGGTCTTTCTCGGCCTTGGCGATCTCTTCCCGGGTCAGAAAACCGCCCGCAATCGGGTCAACGCCGCGGATGCCTTTGCCGACTTCCTCATTGGCGATGGCCTCGACCTGCAACGGATGCAATTCGCAGAAATCAGCGACCTGAACGAACGAGAGCGAGGTCTCCTCGATCAGCCACACCGCCGTGGCCTGCGGCATCAAAACGTTCGACATCACCTCTCCTCGGGCAAAAAACGCCAATAAACCAACGCCCAAATACAAAACGCCCGGCATCGCCGGGCGTCAGAAACGTGCAGCGGACCAGCGATCGGGTGATCAAGCCGGTCAACGGGGCGTATAGCCTCCCGGCCGGTAAATAGAAACCGCAAACCGCTGTTCAGGCGGGGATTTAACCACGTTTTCCTGCTGCTGGCCTGTTTTTCGCTGCCGGGGCCGGTATGGGACGCTTAACCCTTCTCCTGGCCGCCCCCCTAATTTTAGGAGCCATGTGCGGGCTTGCCGAGGCCCGGCCGCTGCGCGCGGCCGGCCTGACCGAGGCCTGGGCCGCGCCGATTATGCGCGTTCCGGAAGCGTTTGCGCCCGCGCTGCTGCCCGCGCCGCCGCCGCTGTTGGGCGCGCCGGTGGTGACGCGCGGTCCGGCGCGGCTGCAATGCGCGATCTATGCCCGCGCGCGCAGCGGCCTTTCGCTTTCAGGCGCGGCGGCGGGTTGGTGGGCCAAGGCGCAGAATCTGTACGAACGCAGCAGGGCCCCGGCCGAAGGCGCGGTGATTGTGCTGGGCGGGACGAAATCGGGCCACGTCGCGGTGGTGTCGCACGTTATTTCCGCGACGCAGATTCTGGTCGACCACGCCAATTGGGGCAATCGCGGCGAGATCATCATCGGCGCGCTGATGGTGGATGTATCGCCAAACAACGATTGGAGCCGCGTCCGCGTCTGGCACCCGCCGACGGGCGGGCTGGGTTTGCGCAAATATCCGGTGTTCGGATTTATTCTGCCGGTCCGCACGCACACGCAAATCGCGGCGGGCTGATTTCCTTTTCCGCTGGCGCGGGATGGCGCTACAACCTCACAAATCTTCCCAGCGTATTGCCGTCCCCGGCGGAGTGAGCTTTTCAAAACGCGGAGCGAAAGCCCGTGGTCGTGGGCGTGCGCGCTTCCCTCTCCCGCGTGCGGGAGAGGGGCAGGGGTGAGGGCGTTGGCAAAGAACTGTGCGTTTGAAGAACTGGCCCTCATCCGTCTCGCGCCTGCGGCGCGATACACCTTCTCCCGCATGCGGGAGAAGGAAGGAGGCGCAGCTACATCTTCAGCAAAATCTTTCCGGCGTGTTTGCTCACCGCCATGCGCGTATGCGCGGCGTCGACATCTTCCAGCGCGAACACGCTGTCGATCACGGGCTTCACTTTGCCCGCCTCAATCCACGACCAAACGCGCGCTTCCACTTCGCGGGCGAGGCGCGCCTTTTCCGCTATCGCGCGTGCCCGCAGCGTCGAGCCGGTGATAATCAGGCTCTTCAGCATCACCGGCATGAAATTCACTTCGGCCTTGGCGCCTTCCACATAGGCGATGTTGACGATGCGCCCGCCGCGATTGGCGAGGTTGATGTTCTTCTGCACGTAGGGCCCGCCGACCATGTCGAGGATCACGTCGGCGCCGCCTTCGGCTTTCACGATGGCTTCGAAATCTTCCGCGCGGTAGTTGATCGCCCGCGCGCCCAGTTGGGCAACCAGCGCGCATTTGGCTTCGTCGCCGGCGGTGGCGAACACTTTCGCGCCGTGTGCGCGGGCCATCTGGATGCCGGTCGTGCCGATGCCGCTGGCGCCGCCATGGATGAGCAGCGTTTCGTCGGGCTTGAGGCCGCCGGCTTCAAACACATTAGCGAACACGGTGAACGTCGCTTCCATCAGCGCGCCGGCCTGTTCGAGGCTGATGCCCGCGGGCAGCGACAGCACCGAGCCCTCCGGCGCGGCGACATATTCGGCATAGCCCCCGCCGGCCAGCAGCGCGCAGACCTGATCACCCGCCTTCCAGCGGCTCACGCCAGCGCCCACGGCGGCCACGGTTCCGGAAACCTCCAGCCCCATGATCGGCGAGGCGCCCGGCGGGGGCGGGTAAAAACCGCGCCGCTGCAACAGGTCGGCGCGGTTGAGCCCGGCATAAGCCACGGCGATCAGAACTTCGCCCGCGGCGGGGACCGGCTTTCCCGTCTGCTCGACCGAGACAGTGTGATCGGCGCCGATCGCTACGGCGCGCATTGCATCGGCCATCTTTGTTTATCCGGCGGTAAATGTTTAATCGCCGCTCTGATAGGATGGGCGCAGTCAGGACGCTATGCTGATGATTGACGAAGATCCGTTCGCCAAGCCGGCCAAGCCCGCGGTTCCGATGGAGCAGCTTTCCGTGGACGAACTGGAAGCGCGGATCGTGCGCCTGAAGGGGGAAATCGCTGAATGCGAGGCGCTGATCGCGGCGAAACAGTCCCATAAACAGGCCGCCGATACCGTGTTTGGGCGAAAAACGTCATGATTTACAAAGTTTTCATGGTCCAGGACTTGCTCAAATGAGCAGCATGACCGACCTCGCCGTCTCCCCTTCGGCCGACATGGGCCGCCGCGTGCTCGATTTCGCGCGTTCGGAAATGTTCGAGCGCACGTTTCGGGAGGGCATGGCGCTGGTTGAAGAAACCGCCGCCTATCTCGACGGGCCCGGCCGGGCGTCCTCCAAGCGGCTCGGGCGCAATGCGGCTCTGGCCTATGCCGGCGAAAGCATGCGGCTCACCACGCATTTGATGCAGGTGGCGTCCTGGCTGCTGGTGCAGCGCGCGCTGCGCGACGGCAACATGACGTTGGCCGAGGCGGCGGATGCGAAATACCGCTTTTCCGGGCGCGACCGGTCCGAACCGTGCGAGTTTCTGTCCGAAGAAGGCCTGCCGCTGGAGCTGCGTGCGCTGATGGTGCGCGCCGATGTGCTCTACGACCGGGTCAAGCGGCTGGACGAGAAGATGTACGCGCTGGAGTCCGAGCCGGCTGCCGAAAATGGCGTGAGCATGCAGATGGATCGGCTCGCCGCGGCATTGAACAGCGGCATTTTCGGGCGCTGAACGGCGCCTACTTCTGGTCCTTCGACCGGTTGGCAGCTATTACCGCCAGTTGCTGCGCAAGTTCTGCGATAGTTTCCGCTCTTTGATCGGACGTCATGTCTTGAGGCGGCGGTAAATATTTCAATGTCTTATCAGGCAAACGATAGATTAGCACAGCGGCGCCGTTAAAGCGCGATTCACCTGCAGGGCCAGACACACCCAAAAGCTTATGCAGCTTTTCGTCGTACTCAGCCTCGCCCATTCGGACGAAACTGCCTAATCACTATCTCAGACGCAATGTTCCCGCGCCAACTTTGCTAGCTCATCGCGAGCTACAACCCTCAGTGTAACATTGCCTCGGGCGGGGGTGCGCTCGGGCAGGGCCGTAACGTCACGGTGGTGGATGGCCCTGAGCGTTGATTCTAGGGCGAGCGGAAGCGCTGCAATCAAAGCCTCGCGAGTCAGCTGGGCCAAGAAAAACGTTGGCTCTTCCTCGCTTGTGGCGAAGTACATGCCAGACTTTCCTCGTTTTATCGCAATAGCCATGGTCTTTGCCTTATCGGGCATGACCTTCCCCTTGTCCTTGCGCGGAGCAAAAACACCCCCGCCAGCGCGCCGAGTCAAGCAAACCCGCCTGCGCCGATTGCGAATAAGTGCCATGACGCTCATTTAGTAGTGTTTAATAGGTCCTCGGGCCGGTTTCAGTTCCCAGTCTCCATCATACCCCAGTTCAGCTACTGGGGGATTATTCAGAGCAAATCAGCCTTTCGTGGGGCGTGCGCTGAACGGTGCCTATTTCTTGAAGAAGCCTTTGAACTTCTCGTTGAAGCGCGAGACGCGGCCGCCGCGGTCCATCAGTTTCTGATCGCCGCCGGTCCAGGCCGGGTGGGATTTGCTGTCGATATCCAGGTTCAGCACCGCGCCGGCCTCGCCATAGGTCGAGCGGGTCGTGTAGCGCGTCCCATCGGTCATCACGACGTCGATGAAATGGTAATCGGGATGGCCTTCGGACTTCATGGGCTCGGCTTCCGGCTGGATTGGAAGGGCGCGCTGATAGCCGAAGCGGGCGGCAAGTGCAAGGAAGCAGCATGCAAGAGGCCTCCGCCACCCGGATTTTCGTCGATGCGGACGCCTGCCCGGTGAAGGAAGAGGTGTACCGCGTGGCCCGGCGCTACCGGCTGGCGGTGTTCGTGGTGGCCAACAGCTTCATCCGCATCCCGCCCGAGGCGCTGATCCAGGCCGTGGTGGTCGAGGCGGGGGCCGATCTGGCTGACGATTGGATCGCCGAACGCGCCGGCCCGCGCGATATCGTTATCACCTCGGATATTCCTCTGGCCAGCCGCAGCCTGAAAGCCGGCGCCCAGGCGCTGGCGCCCACCGGCAAGCCGTTCACGACATCCTCCATCGGCGGGGCTCTGGCCGGGCGCGAGATCGGCGAGCATCTGCGCTCGTTCGGCGAAATCACCGGCGGGCCGAAAGCGTTCAGCGCGCAGGATCGCTCCAGGTTTCTGGATGCGCTGGAGGCGGCGGTACACAAGGCGCGGCGCGGCTAAAGCTTCGGCGGCGCCTTTTTGACCCTGCCGGCTTCCACGGCGCGGGCGATCAAAAGGTTTTCCTGATCTGGCGTCGGCGCGATCGTTTTGCGCAGGAAAACGCGGAAATAGGCGAGTTCGCTGCCGGTAACCGGAAAGCCGATATTACCGTTCTTTGGGTCGATCGAATTGGCCAGGATATTGCCGCCGGGCGCGACGGCTGCGAAATAGGGAATGCCGGTGCGCGCGCCGCCGCTCAGGCGCTTGAACAGATCTGCGGCGCCGCTTAGCTCAAGCTTCTTGTTGGCGCCGCGCTCCTCCACGTTGAGCTTCAGATAATCGAACCGCTGATTGAGGATCGCGGCGGCGGCCTTGTCTTCAAGGAACAAATCCATCAGGCGGCACGGGCCGCACCATGTGGCGTGGAAGATCACAAGCAGGGCGCGGTTGGCGCCAGCCGCTTTCGCGAGCGCCTCGCGATAGGCCTGATCCGCCGCGCTCTCCGGCGCCGCGAACGCGCGCGGCGCGAGCGCCTGAGTGATCAGGCCGAAACCAAAAGCCAGCGCTGCGCGCCGTCGCATCAACATCCGTGCAGTTTTCGCGTGTAACGCGCGCGCGTCAAGGCTTACAATGAAGCGCGCGCCAGCGCCGCGTTTTGCCGCGCCGTCATCGCTTCGATTGTAAAGCCGGCGTTCGCCTCGTCGAACAGTTCGGCGAAATTCAGCTCCGCGCCCAATCGCAGAAACGCCGCGCCGAGACCGATGGCGGCGCGGTCCATGAAAACGAACTCGCGCGGGACCGCGACGGGGCCGTGTTCGCGCAGCGCCTGGCGCATGTTCCAGACTTCGCGGCGGCCGTATTCGCCGGGCTTTACGCCCTCGGCGAGCCGGCGTACGCGGCGATCCATGAGCGGCGCAAACATGAAGCGCGCCCAGATGTTGAGCCCATCGACCACTTCCGGCTTGAGATGGGAAAACCCCCAGAGCCCGTATGCTTCTTCAATGGTCGGGCGGTCTTCACGGGCAAGTCCCTCGCGCAATTTCAGCACGCCGGCGACGAAGCGCGGCGGGAAAATCCGCACGCAGCCGAAATCGAGCAGATTGAGCGTTTCGCCGGCATCCCCGGCGAAGGAATAATTGCCCAGATGCGGATCGCCGTGGATCACGCCGTATTGGCCGAGCGGCGTCCACCATGCCTTGAACAATAGTGTGGCGATGGCGTTGCGGGTCGCCTGATCGGCGGATTCAAACTCACGCAGCGGCCTTCCGCCGAGCCATGTCATGGTCAGCAGGCGTTTGGTCGATAAAGCCGCAACCGGCTCGGGGATCGCGATTTTCG
>DASZPV010000154.1:0-27729 GCA_035549875.1 Caulobacterales bacterium | reverse complement strand
GGCACGAATTCCATCGCGAAGGCTGTAAGGCCCGCGCTGGCCAGCGCATCCACCGCGGCTTTGTTCGTGTACGGATCAATCAGCGCGACAAGACCCTGCCCGCGCGCAAACGCCGAAAGCTCTCCCGCTTCCGGTCCGCGCACCTTGAACACGAGCGCGCTGCCGGCAAGCGCTTCGCCCGCGCTGGCCGCGATCTTTGCGCCCGCGTCCGCGAACGCCTTGTCGGTGACGGAGGCGGAAACCCCGGCGCCAGCCTCGACGACGATCTCGTGGCCTAGCGCGATGAGCTTCTTCACCGTGTCCGGCGAGGCCGCCACCCGCGTCTCCCCCGCCGCGCGCTCCTTGAGGACTGCGATCCGCACCGGCTTATTTGAACAAGAGCGAGACGAGCCCGCCAGCGCCCAGAACGACAACCGCACCAATCACCAGCACCCACCAGGAGCTGCTCATCCGCATGAACAGGCCGGCCGCCACGCCGATCGCTGCGTACGCCGCCAGCCCGGCAAACCAGCCCAAGCCCATCGCGAACGCCACGGTAAGCAGCGCCACGATCATGATCACCTGCAGCGTGCCCCACAGACAGAACACCACGAAGTGGTGGAACGTATATTTCTGGTCCTGGATATCCATTCCGCCGCGCGGCGCGCCGGCATGAGCTGCTTCAGCCATTAAGCCCTCCGAATCTCACTCTAGCTTCTAGGCCTTGCATACCCCTGACCGCAATTGCGGCTTAGCCGCGCGCTTAACCAGGGCCGGCGTATTAAGGTTTCCCGCCGCGGCCCCGACCTTGCTAGCTTTCGGCGGATACGGTTTTTCCTTCTCGAAACGGCCCAGATGGTTTTCGCCATTACCCTTGCCGGCCTGCACCTTATGGCGCTGGCCGTAGCCGGCGCCGACCCTGTGGTCGGCCGCAGCGTTTTTGCGCTCTGCCAGGCCGCTCTCGGCGCTGTGGTGCTGGTTTACGGCCCTACCAGGCGGGCCGCCTTCGCGGTTCTGAGCCATTATTGGATCGCCGCCCTGGCTTTCGGCGCGTTGCTGCTGCTGGCCGCCTGGCAGGCCGGCATGTTTGGCGCACCCCATGGAGCGCTCAATCCGTTCGCCGCACAGACCGAAGTCTGGAGCCTGGCCGCGCTGTTCTTCGCCGTCCTTGCGCCGGCAGCGGCGGCGGGGGCCTCCGGGCGGCGCCCGTTGTTCGAAGCATTTCTGATCGCATGCCTGGCGTTCGCCGCGCTCGATATTGGCCGCAAGCTACAGGCCGGCCCTGAACAAACGCTGCTGGCGACCGCCCAGGAGACAGCCGAGATTTATGCGTTGGCCGCCCTGTTCGCCGCCTTCGCAGCCTACGATTCGGTGCGCTCGCCGCCACGCGACCGCGCCCATCGGCGCGTGAGCATGCGGCTGATGCTGCCGGGCGCCGCGCTCGGCGCCTCCATACTCGGCCTGGTTCTCTGCAACGCGCCGCTGGCGTTGGCGGCGCTTCTCGCCGGCCTCGGAGTCATGGGCCTGGGGCTCGCCATCCGCGAATGGCCGCGCCGGCTTGCCTTCGTCAACGGCTTGGCGGGCCTGGCTTCGATCGGCCTGGCGATCTTGGCGTTCGTGATCTTCGGCAAGGCGGGCGATCCGTTCGGCGTAGCGGATCTGCACGATTCTTTTTCCACCGCGGTCAAAGGCTCCTTTGGCTTGGGCAGCGGCGCCGAAGGCGGCCCGGTGCTGACCTGGCTGGTCGAGGCGGGCGTGTGGGGCGCTGCGGCGCTATTGCTGGCGGGTTTCATGTTCGCGGCGCGGCTCGCGTTCAGCGGCGATCGGCGCAAGGCGCCCAGCCGCGGTCTGGCGCTTGCGCTTGGCGCACTCGCGACCAGCCTTCTGGCCGGACCCGGCGGGCTCTCGCCCGCTGGCGCGGCGACGCTCGCGATCATTATCGGCATGGCGGCGAACTACGCCGATGCGCTCCGCCTGAGCCAGCGGGCGGCGCGCGCGGCGAAGCAAAAGCAATCCGAGCCCGAGGCAAGCGCCGCCGATTCGCCAGGCGAGGATACGTCCGCCGCCCAGCCTGCCTAAGAACTCACCAAAGCGAATCCGCTGATCTTCGCACACGCGAAAGAATCGAAAGCAATAACCGCATGTGCCGGGGCCGGTTCGCTCCGGCCTGCACTCCAATACAGGCCGGAAATACTTTATTCACCGCCGCTGAAGGACAGTGAGTTCCAGCACTTGCCAAATCGAGTTCCCCTTATAGGCTATGTGCAGGGAGGCTTGATCGCCCATAAGGTGGTAACGGTCAGGTTAGCGCATTGGAACAGAGCCAGGTTCGGCCAGCAACGAGACGGGCAGGCGCGCCTTTGCGGCGGCGCTCGGCGCGCGTCCATCAGGCGCCGGTCTGGACCCCCCAGCCGTTGAAGCAAAAGGCGGCGCGGAAAGTTCCGCTACGTTACGTGGTGATCGGCGTGACGCTATACTGCGCCGTGGCCTGGACAGCGGTGGCCGTCGGCGTCAAGGCGGGGGTGCAGGCGCTGCAAAAGCAGCCCGAAAGCTTCGCCGCCAGCACCGCGCAAACGAACCGTTAGCGCGCCGCGCGCAGCGCCGGTTGCTCAGCGCGATCCAATTCTTCGAGCAAAGCCCGCCGCGCCTCGGCGCCGAGATCGGCGTTCTTCAAAGCAAAGGCAGCTACGGCGCGCAGATAATTGACCTTGTCGCCGCAATCGTAGGAGCGCCCGCCATAGGCGAACGCATGGAAATCCTGCGACTCCATGAGTTTGGCCATGGAATCGGTAAGCTGAATTTCGCCGCCGGCGCCAGGATCCTGCGCCTCCAGAAGATCGAACACTTCTGGTTGTAGTATGTATCGGCCGGCGATGAACAGGCTTGACGGCGCTGCTTCCCGGCGCGGCTTTTCAACCATGCCGCGCATTTTGATCAGCCGCCCCTCGCGTCCGCCCTCTTCGGGATCAATCACGCCGTAAAGTTCCGGCGTATCGGTTTCTTCAACGGCGATGACGTTGCCGCCGACGCGCTCATAGGCGGTCATCATCTGGCGCAGGCAGGCAGGCTCGGCCATCATCAGCATGTCGGGCAGCATGACCGCAAACGGCTCATTGCCAATCACATCGCGGGCGCACCAGATCGCGTGGCCCAGCCCCAATGGCGCCTGCTGGCGCACGAAACTCATCGAGCCGGCGCGCGGCTGCACCGCCGCCAGTTCCGCTAGCAAAGCGGTCTTGTTCTTGCGGCGGAGGGAATCCTCCAGTTCATAGGCAACGTCGAAATAATCCTCGATCGCGCCCTTGTTGCGCCCGGTTACAAACACGACGTGCTCGATCCCGGCCTGCACAGCCTCATCGACCACGTATTGCAGCGCCGGCCGATCGAAGACCGGCAGCATTTCCTTGGGAATAGCCTTGGTCGCCGGCAGGACGCGCGTCCCAAAGCCGGCAACCGGCAACACTGCCTTGCGCACGCGCCTGACCATGAACGCCCCTCAGCCGCACGCCTCTACCCGCGTCTTTGGGCGCGCAGGCGTGTATAGACGGATCGCAGCGGACTTGCCCAGAGTCAGCGGGCGGGCGGCGGCGTCGCAGGCCGCGGCTGACGGCCGATCGTCTGCAGCAATTGATAAGCTTCGGTGATTTGATCTCGGAGGGCCTGCTGGAGGGCCAGGTCGGCGGTATGCTGGGCTTGGATCTGGGTCAGCACGTCAAGCTCGGTGCGCAGGCCTTCCCGCCGCTCGATCTGCGCCCCATTTGCCGCGAAGGTCGCCGCGTCGAGCTGTGCGCGAGTGGCTTCGACGCGCTGCTTGGCCGCTTCCAGACGGCTCCATGCCTGCTTGGTCGCTTCGTCCAGCGCGCGGCCGGCGTCATCCAGATCGTAGCGGGCGCCGCGTTCGTTCGCCTTGGCGGCGCCAACGCCGAACTCATTGCGCCCGAAACTGAACAGCGGAATGGAAAGGCGCGCCGAGACGCTGGAATCGTCGTTGTTGAAACCGTTGAAGCCGTCATCGCCGCGCCGGTTCGCGCCAGCGGATAGAGACAGCGTGGGCATGTAATTGGCGTAGGCCGAGCGCACCTGGGCCTTCGCCGCTTTCACGCCGGCGGCAGCGGCCTGAACACTGGTCGCGTTTTCGCGGCCGATCGCGATCGCTTCTTCCAGCGAGCCCGGCAGCGCCGGCAGCGTTGCCGCCTCCAGCGTGCCTGGCAGTTCGCCGACACGCCGCTCGTAGGTCGCGCGCTGGGCGGTCAGATCGGATTGCGCGCTGGCAAGGTCGGCGCGCGCCGAAGCCAGTTGCGCCTGGGCTTGGTAGACGTCGGTACGGGTCGCGGCGCCGACCTCAAACCGCGTCTGCGCGGCATCGACTTCCTTCTGCAAGCGCTCGACCGTTTCGCGCCGGATACGCAATTGCTGCTCGGTATAGACGACGCCGGTATAGGCCGTGACCACCTGCTGAACGAGCGTGTCTTCCTGGCCGCGCACAGTGGCCTCGGTGCGTTCGTAATTGGCGCGGGCCTGGCTCACCGAGGCGTAGAGTCTGGCGTCGAACACCGTCGCCGAGGCGCTCAGGCTGCCGGTGCCTGTGTCCCGCGTGACGATGCCGCCGCCGGCTGTCCCGCCGCCGATAGGCAGCCCCGTCGCCGGATCGAAAACCTGCGCGCCGCCCGATTCACTCCACGAGCGGTTGAACGACAGCGAGCCTGAAGTGTTGGGGAGCAAGTTGACGCGCGCGCCATTCAGGTTTGCGCGGGCGACCTCAAGGTCGGTTCGGGCGCTCGCCAAGGAGGGATCGCTGGCGAGCGCCCGGCTGATCGCATCATCCAGGCTCTCCCCGAGGGCTCCGCCTGGCGCGGAAGCAAAAAAGACCCCGAGAAGCAGGACGCTGCGCAGGCTAAGAGGCCTGGCGGCGGCTTTCCGCCCTTGATGCTGGAAATCCGAACCGCCAAATCCTCGTGTAAAGACAGTGGACACGGGCACAAAGAGACCTCCTGCGCTTTACCGGGCTGTGGCGCCCGCGCGTCGCCGTGTTGCGGCGTATTTCAAACCTGACGTGGGCAAGTAATTATTTCGTGTCATACATTTCGCCATGATCGAGACCATGCCAACCGCCGTAGAGCAGCAGAACATCTTAATAGTCGATGACGACCCGGAACTCCGTCGCCTGATCGGCGAATTCCTGGGCAAGCACGGCTTTGATGTGGCGCTCGCGCCCGACGCCAAGGGCATGGACGCCGTGCTCGACCGCCAGCGCGTCGATCTGATCGTGCTGGACCTCATGATGCCGGGCGAAGACGGCCTTTCGGTCTGCCGGCGCATTTCAGCGTCGCGCAGAATTCCGGTCGTCATGCTGAGCGCGGCGAGCGAGGAAACCGACAGGATCGTCGGTCTTGAAGTCGGCGCCGACGATTACGTGCGCAAGCCCTGCAGCCCGCGCGAATTACTGGCGCGCATCCGCGCGGTGCTGCGGCGCGCCGCCGATCGCAACGATGCGCCGGAACTTTCCGGCGATCACGATATTTACGAGTTCGCCGACTGGCGCCTTGACATGATGCGCCGCGAGCTGCGCTCTCCCGATGGCGTCCTGGTGAATTTGTCTAGCGGAGAATTCGCGCTGTTGCGCGCGTTTCTGGAACACCCCCAGCGCGTGCTCACGCGCGATCAATTACTCGACTACGCGCGCGGGCGCGATGCGTTCGCCTATGACCGTGCGATCGACGTGCAGGTCTCGCGGCTGCGCAGGAAACTGGAATCGGCTTCCAGCGAAACCGAGTTGATCAAGACTGTACGAAACGAAGGCTACGTCTTCGCATCCCCGGTGAGGCGCCCATGATGAGAGCCATGGACAGTCTGAGGAAGATCGTAAGGCCTGGCGGCGGCTCGATCGCCCAGCAAGTGATGCTGCTTCTGCTCGCCGCGCTGGTGATCGCCAATGTGGTCAGCATCTTCATCATTGCGGCCCAGCCTCCGCCACAGCGGCAGGTCGCCGATTTCAGCCAGGCCATTGCGCGCCTTAAAGCTGCGCTGCCGCAGGTCGAGGGCGCGTCTGGCGGCGGCCTGCGGGCCAAACTCGATAAGATCAGCGATCGCAGACTCCAGTTCTCGGTCTCGCGCGATCTGCCGCCAAGAACATCCGACGTGCTCGCCGGCATGACCGAGCGACGGGCCGCCAGCGAGCTTGGCGTCGCGCCCGAGCGCGTGCGCGCCAATCTGATCACGCATAACGGCTTGCTTCGGCAATTGCTGAAAGACGCGACGCCCAGCAATGAGATCATCGACGCCATAGGCTTTGTCGGCCCGACACAGCTTTCCGTGCAGCTATCCAACAACGAATGGGTGACGACGCGGATGGCGCGGCAGACTGATGAGGAAGTGTGGCTGCGCACGACATTTCTTTCTTTCATCGGCGCGACCCTGTTGCTGACGCCGCTCGGCCTGCTGTTCGCGCGGCGGCTGGCGTCGCCGATCGGCGAATTTGCCGAGGCCGCCGAGCAATTGGGGCGCAACCCCGAAGCGCCGCTGCTTGAGGAAAAGGGCCCGCGCGAGCTACGCTCGGCGGTTCGCGCCTTCAACACGATGCAGGAGCGGCTTCGCAAATTCGTCGAGGGCCGGACGCTGATGATGGCGGCGATCTCGCACGATCTGCGCACGCCGCTGCAACGGCTGAGATTTCGCATCGACTCCCTGGATGAGGAAGCGCGCAACCAGATGCTCGCCGATATCGAGGAGATGGAAGCGATGATCGGCTCCACGCTCGCCTTCGCCTCCGACGAAGCAGCGCCCGCGGCCCGTCAGACGCTCGATCTCGGCGCGCTGGTTTCCAGCGTCTGCGACGAAGCGGCTGACGCGGGGGGCGCGGCACAATGCGCCGTGCAGGCGCGCGTCGTGGTCCAGGGCGATCCGGTGCGGCTGAAACGGGCCCTGAGCAATCTCGTTTACAACGCGATGAAATATGCGGGCGGCGCGGAAGTGCGCGTCGGCCATGAAATGGGCGCGGCGGTCGTGGAAGTCGCCGATCGCGGCCCTGGTATTCCGTCCGATCGCCTTGAGGAGATGTTTCAGCCGTTCCGGCGCCTTGAACCCTCCCGCAGCCGCGCCACGGGCGGCGCGGGCCTGGGCCTGTCGATTGCGCGCACCATCGCCCGCGCCCACGGCGGAGACGTTACACTTTCGCCACGACCGGGCGGAGGACTGATGGCGCGCATGGCGCTGCCTGCTTAACAAGGGTTAATCCCGACGGAAACCGCAAGCCCGCGCCGTTTGATACAAGTCGAAATGTAGGCGCCAACCCCGGACACGAAGCGGTAATGGCGCCGGGCTAGCCGTTTAATGCGCCATAAGATGCAGCAAGACGCTGCGGTCGGAAGGTTTGATATGGCTGATTGGAGTTCCTGGCTCTCGCCAAAGACATGGCTGGCCCCGCAGCGGCGCCGGCCGGTTCTATTTGCGGGCGTAGTGGTCGGCGCCGCCCTGCTCGGCCTTGCGTTTTTCAAGCCGGAAAAGCCCGCCGAGTACAAGACCGAGGCGGTCCGCCACATGGACATAACCAAGTCGATCTCCGCCTCCGGCACGTTGCAAGCCGTAGAGAGCGTGCAGATCGGCTCGCAGGTTTCCGGTCAGGTGAAGGACGTTTTCGTGGACTTCAACTCGCAGGTGAAGAAAGGCCAGTTGCTGGCCGTGATCGACACGGCGCAATTGCAAAGCCGCGTGCGCCAGAGCGAAGCCGGGCTTGCTTCTGCCGAAGCAACGCTGAAGCAGGCGGAGGCCGATTTTCAACGCCAGAAGCGTCTCGCCGCCGCCGATCTCGTGGCCGACAAGGACGCCCAGGACGCCGACGCGGCGCGCGCCAAGGCGATCGCCGCGGTGCAGCAGGCGCGCGCCGCGCTGCAAAGCGACCGCTCCAATCTCGGCTACGCGGAAATCCGTTCGCCGATCGACGGCATCGTGATCAACCGCACGGTCGATCCCGGCAACACAGTCGCGGCGAGCTTTTCGGCGCCAAATCTTTTCATCGTCGCCAACGATCTCTCAAGGCTTGAAATCAAGATCATGGTCGATGAGGCCGATATCGGCGCCGTGCGCGAAGGCCAGGCGGCGACCTTTACGGTCGACGCCTATCCCGACGAAACGTTCGAGGGCCGCATCAGCCAGGTCCGCAAGCAGCCGGTAACCAGCGCCAATGTCGTGACCTATGAAGTCATCGCACTCGCCAACAATCCGGGCAACCGCCTGCTTCCCGGCATGACGGCGAATGTCGATGTGATTACGGAGCAGCATCCGAATGTGCTGGCGATGCCGACGACCGGCCTGCGCTGGCGCCCGTTGGACGCGAAAGCGCCGGCAAACCAGCAGAGCCAGACCGGTCAACGCCAGGCGGGCGCTGGCGGAGGCCAAGGCTTCGGCGGCGGACAAGGCGGCGGCGGTCAGTTCGCGCGTCAAGGCGGCGGCGGTCGCGGTGGGCTGCAAGTGGATGCGCTGGCCACGGCAGTCGGTCTCAGCGAAAAACAGAAGGCGCAGGTGCAGATCATTGTCGACAAGGCGCGCGGCGACGCCCAGGCGGCAGCGCAGAGCGCCAGCGGCGATCGCGCTGCGCGCTTTGGCGCGATGCGCGCGGCAAATGAAAAGGCGCTCGACGAAATCGCGAAAATCCTGACCAAGGACCAGCAGCCCAAACTGGCGGCGTTCCGCGCGCAGATGGGCCAACGCGGCGCTGGCCGTCCTGCGCCAGAGCGGACTGTCTACATCCTGGCGGACAACAAGCCGACGGAGGCGAAAGTGCGCGTCGGCGCCGATGACGGCTCGTGGAGCGAAATCGTCGGCGGCACATTGAAGGAAGGCGATCTCGTCATCGTCGGCGGCGGGCCCCAGCCGAAGGGCCAGACCGCCGCGGCGCAAGGCGCGCGCCCCGGCGCCATTCCCGGCATGGGTTTTGGCGGCGGCTTCGGCGGCCGCGGGCGCTGACGCAATGACGCCGCCCGCCCCCGCGCCGCGCCTGGACGTGGTCCGCGCCCGACCAATGATCACGGCGCGCGACCTGTTCAAGATCTACAAGATGGGCGACAACGAGGTGCGCGCGCTGGATGGCGTCAGCTTCACGGTGCATCCGGGCGAATATCTCGCTGTAACCGGGCCCTCCGGTTCGGGCAAATCCACGCTGATGAACATTCTCGGCGGGCTCGACCGGCCGGACAAGGGCTCCTACGTGTTCGAGGGCGAGGAAGTCGCTAATATGAGCGACGACGCCTTGGCCTTGTTCCGGAACCGCAAAATCGGCTTCATCTTCCAGTCGTTCCAATTGCTGCCGCGCCTCGATGCGCGCCACAATGTGGAATTGCCGATGATCTACGCCGGCATGCCGAAGGCCCACCGCCTGGCGCGGGCTGATGCGATGCTGGCGCGCGTGGGCCTCGGAGAGCGCGGCGATCATCGCCCGACGCAGCTTTCCGGCGGCCAGCAGCAACGCGTGGCCGTCGCCCGGGCGCTCGTCAGCGAACCCAGCCTGCTTCTGGCGGACGAACCCACCGGCGCGCTTGATTCCAAGACCGGCCAGGAAGTGCTGGCCATGTTTGACGAATTGAACAGCCAGGGCGTTACGCTCGTTGTTGTCACGCATGACCATAGCGTGGCGGCGCGCGCGCACCGCATCATCGAAATGCGGGATGGCAAGATCACGCGCGACGGAGCACCGACATGAGCCACGCCGAAGAGATTCTGGACCGTCCGCTCCGCCCCGCCGCTGCGGCCCCCGCCGCCTCGCCCCCGCGCACGGCGCCCAGCGTCATGCAATGGGGCGACCTGATCGGCACGGCGATCGGCGCGATCAAAGCCCACCCGATGCGCTCTTCGCTCACCGCGCTCGGCGTGGTGATCGGCGTGGCCTCGGTCGTGGCGATGACCTCGATCGGCCTCGGCGCGCAGAAGCAGGTCGAATCCGCGATTAGCAATCTCGGCTCCAACCTGCTGATGATCATGCCGAATTCGTTTCGCCAAGGCGGCGTCAATCTTGGCGCCGGCACGCGGGTTTCCCTCACCGACAAGGACGCGGCGGCGCTGAAACAGGCTCTTCCGGACGCCATCGCCGTCAGCACGTCTTCCAATGCGCGCGCGCAATTGGTCTGGGAAGGCAGCAATTACAACACGCAGGTCCAGGGCGCGGGCTCGGTCGATTATCTGGACGCGCGCGACTGGAAGATCGGCTCTGGCCGCTTTTTCGACGATCGGGAAATCCGCACTGGCGCCAAGGTGGCCGTCGTCGGCGCCACGATCGTGCGCGAATTGTTCGGCGGAACCGATCCGGTCGGCCAGCGCTTCCGCGCCGGCAATACGCCGCTGACAGTCGTCGGGGTATTGGCGCCCAAGGGGCAGACCGGCATGCAGGACATGGACGATGTGGTCATGGCCCCGATCGACGCCGTGCGCTCGCGCATGAAGGGCCGCAACGCCGTCGTCGGCGCCGTGGATATGATCTACGTCAAAGGCAGTTCGCCCGAACAGCTTACGGCGCTTCAGAACAGCGCGACGGAAACGCTGCGCGAGCGGCACAAGATCACCGACCCCTCGCAGGACGATTTCCGCATCCTGAACAGCGCTTCGATCCTCGAAGCGGGGCAATCGACGACGGAGACGTTCACGCTTCTGCTTGGCGGCGTGGCGGCGGTGTCGCTGCTGGTCGGCGGCGTCGGCATCATGAACATCATGCTGGTGGCGGTGACCGAGCGGACGCGCGAGATCGGCCTACGCATGGCGCTCGGCGCGCGGCGCAAGGATATCCTGCGCCAGTTCGCCATTGAATCGACCGCGCTGGCGGTAGCCGGCGGCATGGTCGGCCTCCTGATTGGCGTATCGATCGCGTGGATATTATCGATGCTTGGCGGCTGGCCGATGTCCATCGCCGCCTGGGCGCCGCCGGTTGCGGTCGGCTTTTCGGCCGTGATCGGCATCGGCTTCGGCGCCTATCCGGCCTGGCAGGCCGCCCAACTCGATCCGATCGAAGCGCTGCGCCGCGATTAGCTTCGCCGCGATCCGGCTTGCCGCTTGCGCACCCCGCCGCGCGCAGTCTATAGCCGCCCTTCCCGCGCGCGTAGCTCAGCGGGAGAGCACTACCTTGACATGGTAGGGGTCACAGGTTCGATCCCTGTCGCGCGCACCAGTAAAATCAATGACTTAGGTGGTTTTGGCCCTGCGGGGCGGGGCGATTTGGGCCTAATCTGGGTCCAACCTTTCGCGGCGCACTTTCGTGTAAAATACCTCAGCGATTCTTGTGGTGGATACGCATGAGCGAGACCGATGCGCCGGGGTTTTTAGAGCCAATCTTCTTTCCGTACGCGTCGGCTGAGCAGCGTACGGCGGCGGGCGGCGATGCCCGCTTTGTGCATTACACCACCGCCGAGGCCGCAAAGAGCATCATCCAGAACCGGCAAGTGTGGATGCGAAACTCCACCACCATGAACGACTACTCTGAAATTCGTCATGGGGCCGAGGCCCTAGCCAGCGCGTACAACGGCGCGACCGGCGCGGACTTCAAAGCGAACCTGGAGGCCCTTTTCCCTGGAATTTGCGGACGGATAGAGCAGAATTACAACGGCTGGCACGAGCACTTCAAACTCAACACCTACATCGCGTGCCTGTCGCGCCACCAACCCCACGAGGACAAACTGGGGCGGCTGTCCATGTGGCGGGCCTACTGCGCCTGTTCCGGCGTAGCGTTGATCGTGAAGGGAGATCCCTTCATCGCACGTAGCGACGCGCTAAAAGCCTACACGACGCCGGTCGCGTACCTGGATCACGCCGGTTTCGACCGAGAGTTCGCCGCGATCGCGACTGCGATCAAACAGAACGCCGAGTTGCTTAAGAACGCGGGCGAAGAAGCGGTCTTTGCCAATGTGGTCGCGATGTTTCGGTTCGCGATTATTGGCACAAAGCACCCCGGCTTCGCGGAGGAGTTGGAGTGGCGAGTGATCACAACGCCAGCGTACGATAAGTCCGAGCGGCTAGTCTCCGAGATAGAGACGATACGCGGCGTTCCACAGACGGTGATGAAAATCCCCCTGCAGAACGTGCCGGAAGAAGGACTCGTTGGTATCGAGATACCCGACTTCTTGGATCATGTGATCATAGGCCCGTCGCCGTATCCTTGGGCGCTCTGGGAGGCGTTCGTCCGTCTGCTCAAAGACGCTGGCATACCTAATCCAGAATCGCGGGTGACGGTGTCCCAGATACCGCTCCGCACCTAGCCTACGCCCCAGCCGCGCCGCCACTGAGGGCCCAAGCGTTAGGGGCCGCGCGCGCCGGATAGACGATGCTCCTCCTGCGCTCGCGTTTTGCGAGTGGCTGAGTAGCCGCTTGCCATCAATTGAAACCCCTTGCCCGGAGTACGCCAACGGCGTATATGTGGATATGGACGAGCCGCGCCACACGGTTGCTGTGACGGATGAGTTTTTGAAGGATTGCAAAGCCGCCAGCGTGAGCCATGCGCAACTCGATGAGATCGTAAACGCGCTGGCGGCACAACCGGCGCAGGGCGATCTCATCGTCGGGTCCGGCGGCGCCCGCAAGGTACGGATCGCGGGCCGGGGTAAAGGAAAATCGGGCGGCTTCCGTCTGATCACCGGCTATCTGGGCCCAGACATCCCGGTCTACGCTTTCGCGCTCTTCGGCAAGGAGGAGAAGGCCAATATCAGCAAGGCCGACATTTCTGATCTGCACGATGTCTTGGCGGCGTTGAAAGCATATTGGAAGGAACCGCGATGAAGACCGCCAGAGCCAAAAAGAGCGTCGGGCTTAAGGGCCGTCCGCCGTTGGGCAAACGGGTTGTGGCCGCCGCGCGTGAGGCGCTCGGCCATGCGCAGGGCGAATCTGTGGCCGGCCTCGTCGTGCATATCCCAGACGATATCGATGTGCCGGCGATCCGCAAACGCGCCGGCCTTACGCAAAAAGCGTTTGCTGAGCGGTTCGGCTTTGATCTTCGTTCAGTGCAGAATTGGGAGCAAGGCCGGCGCGTCCCCACGGGACCGGCCAGAGTCCTGCTCACGATGATCGCACGCGAGCCGGAGACCGTGCGGCGCATGCTGGAAGATGCATAACGCCCGGGCTGCCCTCAGTCCTGTTCCTCGGCGCGCAGGCCGCGGCCGGTTTTGACCACATCGGGCCCGAACCGCTCGCGGGCCTTTGCGACAGCGCTCTCGGCGGCGGCGCGTTTGGGCGTTTTGCTGTCGAACATATCGCCCTTGTCGGCCTCATCGGCGGGCGCGAAATCGGCCAGGCCGATGCCGATCAGCCGGAAGCGCGTGCGCCCGTTTGCCTCCGGCGCGAGCAGCGCACGCCCCTGTTCAAACAGGCGCGCCGCGAGCAGCGTCGGTTCGTTCAGAGTGCGGCGGCGGGTGATGCTCTTGAATTTCTGATCGCGCAGTTTCAGCGTGATCGTGCGCCCGGCGAGGTCCGACGCGCGGGCGCGCGCGGCGACTTTGTCGCAAAGCGTCCAGAGGATATCTTCCAGCTCTTCACGGTCGGCGATGTCTTCGTTGAATGTGGTTTCGGCGGAAATGCTCTTGCGCTCGCCTTCGGGATCGACGGCGCGCGGATCGTGCGCATTGGCGAGGTCGAACAGGCGCGCGCCCCAATCGCCAAACACCGATTGCAGCTTCAGCTTTCCCGCCGCACGCAGATCGCCAATTGTATGCAGGCCGCGATCGCCCAGCGCCGCCACAGCGGCGGGACCGACGCCGGGCAATGTGCCGACCTTGCGCGAAGTCAGAAAATCCAGCGCTTCGGCGCGGCCGATAACCGAAAACCCGCGCGGCTTGTCGAAATCGGACGCCGTCTTGGCGAGGAATTTGTTGAACGACAGGCCGATCGACACCGTGATTCCGATTTCTTGCTCGATCGCGTTCTGCAATTTCACTAGGCTCTGCGCCGGCGAACCGCCATGCAGCGCATCGGTGCCCGACAAATCCATGAACGCCTCATCGATCGATAGCGGCTCGACCAGCGGCGTCAGCGCCTGCATCATCTTGCGCACCCGCCTGCCCTCTTGCACGTAAAGGCTCATGCGCGGCTTTACGAACACCGCGTCCGGGCAAAGTTGCCTGGCCTTGAACGCCGGCATGGCGGAGCGTACGCCATAGGCGCGGGCGATATAGCAGCAGGTGGAAACCACGCCGCGCACGCCGCCGCCGACGACGACCGGCTTACCTTCCAGGCTCGGATCGTCGCGCTTTTCGATCGTGGCGTAGAACGCATCGCAATCGAGATGGGCGATGGAGATCTGGGTCAGCTCATCATGCGAAAGCAGCCGATCACTGCCGCATGCGGCGCACTTTGCGCCGTCGTCGCTAACCGCCGCGCAGGACCGGCATAGACTCGCCATCGGCGCAGGTTACGCCCGCGCCAGCGCCTCAGGAAGGCAGCGACGCCAGATATGCTGCGATCGCCAGCATGTCGGCGTCGCTCATATGCTCCACGACCGGAACCATTTGCGCGCTGTCGGCGCCGCGCCGCGCGCCGGCTTTGAAGTCGTAGAGCTGGCGGACGAGGAATGTGGGCGACTTGCCGGCCAGGCCCGGCACATTGCCGACGCCCTTCAGGTCACGGCCGTGGCAATTGCCGCAGGCCATCGTCACGCCCCCCCATGATGCGGCCAAGCGCTTGCCGCGCGCGACGCTGCCCTTGGGGACGTAGGCGACGAATTTCGTCGCCGGATCGCGCAGATCGAACTGCTCGAAATCCTCCGGCGTTTCGATGATCCGCTGCCCTAAAGGCTCGTCTCCGCCGCCGGCGATTTTTTTGTAGATCGTGCCTTCCGCCACGGTTTTAGGCGCCGTGTCGGTTTCAACGATGCGCAGGTGGGACTGGGGCTTCAGCGATGAGAAATACGCCGCGGCAGAGGCCATTTCCTCGTCGGTCATCGCCTTGCCGATCGCCATCATGAGCGCAGGCGGCCCCTTGCCCGCCGAGGACTTGCGCAGCCCCTCGCGATAGGCGCGCAACTGGCGGACGATGTATTCAGCCGACAGCCCGGAGAGGCGTGCATTTTCCGGCCGGCCGTTTCCCGTCGGCAAATGGCAGTAGCCACAGGCGCGCACATCCGGCCGGCGACCGTGCGCGACAATCTCCGGCATGACCGGATGGTCCTGCGGACGCCAATCGGGCGCGGCGAAGGCGTTGCGGAGTTCGGCGCGTTTGAACGTGACGGCGCCATCAGGAATGCGGACCACTTCGTTAGGGTCGAGGGTGGGAGCCGGCTGCACAGCGGGCGCGCCGACCGGGGCGGGCGTACTGCCCGGGAACGCCCACAGGGAGTTGGTCTCAGGCGCCGCCGCCGTCATGCAGCCCGAAATCGCTGCGGCGACCACGATCATTCCAAGCGTCAGGCGCACGCCGCGCTGCTTCGTATCCGGCATTGTTTCCCCCGTATTGCCGCTAAATGACCATGCGGCACGGCCCCCGGCAATGGGGCAAGGCCAACAAAATCACGCCTCAGGCCACAACCATGCCGCGCCGCGTACGCCGGATGAATCGCCCCATTTGTTCTTGACCAGGCGGGTGCGGATCACGTCCGAGAACACGTAGGGCGACCAGGCCGCGCGCACGCCATCGTAAAGCTCGTCAATGTTGGAAAGCCCGCCGCCGACCACGATCACGTCAGGGTCGATGATGTCCATGACCACGGCGAAGGCGCGGGCAATCCGGTCATAAAGTTGCGCGAGGCATTCCTGCGCCTTGGCGTCGCCGGCGCGCGCCGCGGCGACGATCTCCCGCGCGGACATGAGGCGGCCGAGGATTTTCGGCGCCCAGCGCTCAAGCCCCGCCCGGCCCGCGATCCAGGTTTCCAGGCAGCCGGGCCGGCCGCACCAATCCTTCTCGAACGGCAATTCATCCGGCTGCGGCCACGGCAACGGCGTGTGTCCCCACTCGCCGCCGATGCCGTTGACGCCTTCGATCACCTTGCCGTCGATCACCACGCCGCCCCCGCAGCCCGTACCCAGGATCGCGCCGAACACGACATGCGCCCCCGCCGCCGCGCCATCGGTCGCCTCCGACAACGCAAAGCAATTGGCGTCATTGGCTACGCGCACCGGCCGGCCAAGTGCAGCGGTGATATTCTCCAGGAAAGGTTTGCCGTTCAGCCAGGTCGAATTGGAATTACGCACCAGGCCGGTGGCCGGCGAGAGCGAACCGGGCATTCCGATGCCCACCGGTCCTGGCCCGGCGCCGGCCGCCCTCTCCACTTTTTCGATCAAACCCGGCAGGGCCTGAAGCAGCCCGTCATAGTCGCCCGGCGTGGCGATTCGCTCGCGGACGGTGATTCGGCCATCGGGGGCCAGCGCCGCCGCCTCTATCTTGGTGCCGCCGAGATCCACCCCAATTCGCATGAAAACCCTTATCGGCCAACGGAGTCGATCACACCAGAGAGTCGGTTTACCCTTTCGGGCAAGGCTTGTTTAACTCCCTCGCGTTAAGGATTGCGCGAGCGGCGGAAGCGCCCGCTTCCGAAGGGACGAAGATGCCGGTTGCGCGCGCCGCCACCACCACCAAAGCCAAGACCGTCCTGATCGTTGAGGACAACGAGCTGAACATGAAGCTCTTCAACGATCTGTTGGAGGCGTTCGGCTACAATACGGTCAAGACGCGCGACGGCCGCAAGGCGGTCGAACTGGCGCGAACCCATAAGCCCGACCTGATCATCATGGACATTCAGTTGCCGGAGATTTCCGGCCTGAAGGTCACGCAATTGCTGAAGGAGGACAAGGACCTGGCCGGCATTCCGGTGGTTGCCGTCACCGCGTTCGCCATGCGCGGCGACGAGCAGCGCATCCGCGCGGGCGGCTGCGAAGCTTATCTTTCCAAACCGATCTCCGTCGCTTCGTTCATGGAGACGGTCCGGCGTTTTATCGGCTAGGGGTCTGGAACGATGAGCGCCCGTGTTCTCGTAGTTGACGATATCGAGATCAACCGGCGCGTCCTCGAAGCCAAGCTCGCCGCGGAATATTATCAGGTGCTCACGGCCAGCGGCGGCGCCGAAGCGATCGAGATCGCCCGCGCCGACAGCCCCGACGTCGTGCTGCTCGACGTGATGATGCCGGGGCTCGACGGATACGAAACCTGCAAGCGCCTCAAAGAGGACGAACGCACCCGCCATATCCCCGTGCTCATGGTCACCGCGCTGGATGAGCGCGAGAGCCGCGTAAAGGCGTTGGAATTCGGCGCCGACGATTATCTCACCAAGCCCGTAGACGACATGCAATTGATGGCGCGCTTGCGCAATCTGGCGCGGATGAAGCCGCTGCTCGATGAATTGCGCCTGCGTGAAGCCTCCGGCCGGCGCATGGGCGCCTGGAGCGAGGAAGCGCCAGAACCGCACGGCGAAAACGCCCGCATCCTGTTGATCGACGACGACGAGCGGCAGGCCGCGCGCATGCAACGCATGCTGGAAACCGTCCACCGCGTTTCGCGGCTCGGCGATCTCGATCAGCCGGTCAAGCCCGATCTGATAATCGTCTCGATCGCGGCAAAAGCTTTTGACGGCCTCAAGGTCATCGCCCATATCCGCTCGCAGGAGCCATCGCAGCGCCTCGCGGTGATCGCGCTCGCCGATTCCGGAGACAATGCCCGCGCCGTGCGCGCACTCGATCTCGGCGCCGACGATCTGATGTACCGGCCAGTCGATCCGGGCGAGATGGCCGCGCGCGTGCGCACGCTGATGAAACGCAAGCGTTACATCGACTCTATGAGCGCCGCGCTCGACCGCGGCATCGAAGCGGCCGTTATCGACACGCTGACCGGCCTGCACAACCGCCGCTATCTCGACGCCAAGATCGAACCGCTGCTGCGGCGCGTTTCAGCCGGGCGCGCCACGCTCGCCGCGCTCGTCTGCGATCTCGACCACTTCAAACAGATCAACGACAAGCACGGCCACCCGGTTGGCGACGCGGTGCTGCGCGAATTCGCCCGCCGCCTTTCAGCCACGGTGCGGCCGCTGGACCTGGTTTGCCGCACCGGCGGAGAGGAATTCACCGTCCTGATGCCCGGAACCAGCGGCGATCTGGCCTCTCTGGCCGCCGAACGCCTGCGCCGACGCATCGTCGCGAGCCCCATTGCGCTGTCTCCGGAACTCAGCCTGCCGCTCACGCTCAGTATCGGCGTGGCGGCCGCCCGCCCGGACGATACGGCCCTTAGCCTGCTCAAACGGGCCGACGATGCGCTCTACCGCGCCAAACAGGCTGGCCGGAACCGTGTGATATCTGAAGATTCCTCGCTGGAAGTAGTCTGACCGGACCGCCTGCGCGTAGAACGCGTCGGAAATGCCACGCCTGTTTATGATCCTCACCGCCATCGCCGCCATCGCGGCGGTTCTGGCTATTCTGGCGGTCTGCGCGCCGCTAGCCACGTTCAATGCGCTGACGCCGAAGGACGACGCCAAGCGGGTCGCGGCAAACATAAGCTACGGGGAAGGACCGCGCCGGACGCTGGATGTCTATTCCGCCGGGATCAAAGACGCGCCGGTCATCGTGTTTTTCTATGGCGGCTCGTGGAGCGGAGGGAACAAGGAAGATTATGCCTTCGCCGGCCGCGCGCTGGCGGCGCGTGGCTTTACGGTCGTCATCCCAGATTATCGCGTCGTGCCTGAAGTCTTTTTTCCCGATTTCGTTCAGGACGGGGCGGGCGCGATCGCCTGGACACAGCGCCACATTGCGCAATACGGCGGCGATCCGCGACGCATCGTGCTGGCGGGCCATTCCGCCGGCGCCTACGAAGCGATGATGCTGGCGCTGGATGCAGAATTCCTGAAAGCCGCCGGCGCCGATCCCGCGGCGATCAAAGGCGCGGCCGGTATTTCAGGCCCCTACGATTTCTATCCGTTCGACGTGAAGGCCAGTATAGACGCGTTCGGAAAGGCGCCGGACCCACGCGCCACGCAGCCAATCACTTTTGTTCGCGCAGACGCCCCGCCGCTGCTGCTGCTGCATGGCGACAAAGACACAACGGTGCGCCCCCGCAACACGCTGTCCCTGGCGCAAAAGCAGGCGGCCGCCGGCGGACAGGTCGAGACCAGGCTTTACCCGGGCCTCAACCACGCCGATCCGATGCTCGCGTTTTCCATCCCCTTTCGCGGCAAGGCCCCTGTGCTGAACGACATAACTACCTTCGCACGCCGCGTTGCAGGCGCCTCCTAATGCGCCTGGCGCCCTCGTCTCGCCGCGCGCGGCGGCTATATTGACTATATGGACGGCGCCGGCGGCCTCACCCTTTCTCTTGCGTCTTGCCTGAAAGACGTTCGGCGCGAGGCGTGGGACGCAGTGGCAAATCCGCCATCGCGGCCGTTCGATCCGTTCATGAGTTGGGATTTTCTGGAGGCGCTGGAAGCTTCAGGCTGCGCGACCGGGCGGACCGGCTGGGCCCCGATGCATTTGCTAGCGCATGCCCCCAGCGGCGCGCTCGTCGGCGCGATGCCGCTTTACCTGAAAAGCCATTCCTACGGCGAATATGTGTTTGACCGCGGCTGGGCGGACGCGCTGGAGCGCGCAGGCGGACGCTATTATCCCAAACTGCAAAGCGCCGCGCCGTTCACGCCAGTCACCGGCCGAAGATTGCTGACGGCTGATCCCGATCCAGAAATCGAACGCGCGCTGATCGCCGGGGCGTTGGATGCGGCGCGGCAAAGCGGCGCTTCATCCCTGCACATCACGTTTCTGACCGGAGAGGAACAGGCGCGCATTAAACCGTACGGCCTGATGGCGCGCACGGGCGTACAATTCCACTGGGACAATGCCGGCTACGCCAAATTTGACGATTTCCTGGGCGTGCTGTCATCCGGCAAGCGCAAGACGATCCGCCGTGAACGCACGCGCGCCTGCGAAGGGCTCGTCATCAAGAGTCTTTCCGGTGGCGATCTTCGCGAAGCCGATTGGGATTTCTTCTTCGACTGCTATAAGGATACCGGCGCGCGCAAATGGGGCTCGCCCTATCTCAACCGCAACTTTTTCTCGATCGTCGGAGAGCGCATGGCAGACCGGATCGTGCTGTTCGTCGCCGAAGAAAACGGCCAGCCGATTGCTTCGGCGCTGAATTTCGTCGGCGGCGACACGCTATATGGCCGCTATTGGGGCCGCCTGCGCGAGCGCGACTTCCTGCATTTCGAACTCTGCTATTATCGCGCGATCGACCTTGCGATCGAGCGGGGCTTGAAGCGCGTCGAGGCCGGAGCGCAGGGCGAGCATAAATTGGCGCGCGGCTATGGCCCGGCGCCGACCTATTCCTCGCACTGGATCGCGCATGCGGGCCTGCGCCAAGCAGTCGGGCGTTTCCTTGCCCAGGAAACGCCCGCCATGGCCGACGAAATCGAATATCTGGCCGAACACACGCCCTTCCGAAAGGGCGCGGCACCGGACGAAATTAGCTGAGCCGCGCTTCGACGAAGCTGAAAGAGGCCGTGTTGAAGATCGACACATCGCCTTCCTGCTCGATCTTGATCAGAGGATGGTTCGATTCAAGGATAAGGCAGTCGGAATATTCAGTGGTGACTTGCCCCTCCTCCGAATCCTCGATGCAGCACAGCGTGTATTTCTTTCCGACTTCGAACATATATGCCCCCGAAGGCTGGTGACGCGCGCAGCTTGGCGCGAATGTGTTTGCGCTTGGTTAACGCGCCTTAACCCTTTACGGTCAGCGGCGCCGTTTCTGTGAGCAAAAAAGGAGCGCCATGAGCCTTGAGGGACCCTACGATTCGCAAAATATCTTCGCCAAAATGCTGCGCGGCGAGATGGCGTGCGTGAAGGCGTTCGAGGACGACGTCGCACTCGCGATCATGGACGTTTTCCCGCAATCGCCGGGGCACACTCTTGTGCTGCCGAAAATCCCGGCGCGGAATTTCCTCGATCTGCCGGCCGATAAGGTCGGGCCCTATATTGAGCGCGTCCAGCGCCTGGCGCGCGCGGTGCGCAAGGCGTTTTCACCGGACGGCGTGACGATCATGCAGTTCAACGGCGCCGCCGCCGGACAGAGCGTGTTCCACGCGCACTTCCACATCGTGCCGCGCTGGGAGGGCGTCAACATAAAGCGTCACGGCGCTGCCGGCATGGCCGATCAGGAAGAATTGAAAGCCCAGGCCGCAAAGATTGCGTCCGCGCTCCAGTCCAACTGAAGGCGCGGGATCTACTGGCCGCGCTGCATGTAGCGGAAGAATTCGCCCTCCGGCGGCACAACCATAGGCGTGCCCTTCGGCAACGCCTTTTCATAGGCCTGCATCGAGCGGTAGAAGGCGGCGAATTCCGGATCGCGGTTGTAGGCCTGCGAGAAGATCGCCGCGCGCTTTGCATCGCCCTCGCCGCGGATTTTTTCCGATTCCTCGCGCGCGGTAGCCAGCGTGACCGTGGCGGTGCGATCGGCTTCGGCGCGGATTTTCGCGGCGGCTTCATCGCCCTCGGCGCGAAGGCGCGCCGCCACCTGCTGACGCTCGGTACGCATGCGCTCAAACACGCGCTCGGCAGTCTGTTCCGGCAGATCGGCCTGGCGGATACGCACGTCGATGATCGAAATGCCCCAGAGCGAGGCTTCGCGGTTCATCTGTTCGCGGATTTGCTGCATCAATTGGGCGCGGCGGCCGGAGATGATGTCGTTGGAACTGGCGGCGCCGAGAACGCGGCGCAGCGCGCCGGTCATCACCGTTTGCAAACGCGTGACCGCATTGGCCTCGGTGGTCACATACTGATTGAACTTCAGCGGATCGAGGATTTGCCAGCGCGCGAACGCATCGACGACCAATTGCTCCTGGTCGGACGCAATGATCGTGCTTTGCTCCAGATCGACGCGCAGATTGCGCCGGTCGTACATCACGACGTTCTGGATGAACGGCGCCTTGACGTAAAGTCCAGGCGCCGGGCGCCCTTGCGTCGGCGCATTGATGATGCGCTGCACGCCGCCGAGTTGCAGCACGAGCGCCTGCGCGGTCTGCGGCACCACGAATAGCGTATTGGCCAGGAGGAACAGAAGGACGACGGCGCCGACAACATACGGCATCAAGCTTTTTGTCATCGTTGAGTCCCCGGCGCTGCCACAGGCGGCGCGACAGCCGGCGTGCGGTTGCGTAATTGATCAAGCGGCAGGTAGGGCACTGCGCCCGTGCCGCGGCCATCGATAATGATCTTGTCTGCGCCCCCGTAAATCCGCTCCATCGTTTCAAGATAGAGCCGCTGGCGTGTGACGCGCGGGGCTTTCTTGTACTCGGTCAGCACCGAACTGAACCGCTGCGCTTCGCCCTCGGCGTCGCGTACGGAGCGTTCACGATAGGCTTCGGCGTCCTGCAGCAGCGCCGCCGCCTGACCGCGCGCATTCGGCACGACATTGTTGGCGTAGGCGGTCGCTTCGTTCTGCTTGGTGATCTGGTCCTGGCCGGCCTTGATCACGTCCTGGAACGCGGCGTTGACTTCTTCGGGTGCGCGCGCGGCTTTGATCTGGATGCTGGCGACTCGAACGCCCGCGCCATAAAAATCCAGTGTCTTCTGCATGAGATCGAGCGTTTCCTGCTCGACCTTTGAGCGGCTGCGCGTGATCACGTCGTCCATCTGGTTCTTGCCAATGACTTCGCGCATTGCGCTCTCGGCGACGGCCTTTACCGTCGACTCCGGCTCGCGCACGTTGAACACGAAATCCTTTACGCTAGAGACCTGCCAGATCACGGTGAAGTTGATGTCGATGATGCTCTTGTCGCCGGTAAGCATCAGGCTTTCGTTTTTGTCGGTTTCACCGATCACGGTTTGACGCTGCGTGGTCGTGCTTTCTATGCGCACGTCTTCGATCGGCAGCGGCAGATGTACGTGCGGGCCCGGCTCCGTCAGACGCGCGAAAGCGCCGAAGCGTGTGACAACCGCCTGTCCGCCCTGATTGACGATGTAGATGCCGGAAGCGGCCCAAGCGGTCGCCAGCGCCGCGCCGATCAGCGCGATCCCGCTCGGGCCGCCGCGCATGCCTCTATCGCCACCGCCCGTCCCGCCGCCGCCGCCAAAGCGGAAGCGCTCGCGCAGCGAACGCAGCATGTCTTCCAGATCGGGACCTTCCGGCGCCTTTGGCCGAGGCGGCCTGCCCCATGGCTGGCGCGGGCCAGAGCCCCACGGCCCGCCGCCCGGCGGGGTGTCTTTGGACTGGTCATTCCACGGCATGGAAGCTTCTCTTCCCCCGAAACACGAATACAAGCGGCGTTTGGCTGCTTGATAGAGCGCACTCAGCGCTGGATATGATGTTGTAACTAATAAGGATCAACCGTGAACAACCACTTGATGGTCTCGGAAGACGCAATTTCCCGTGCTCTCAATCGCGTGATGGATCCCATCACCGGCAAGGGATTGGCGGAATCCGGCCGCATCCAGGGCCTTGTTACGCGGCCAGACGGGCGCGTGATCTTCACGATCGAGGCGCCGCCCGGCGCCGGCGAATTTTACGAAAAAGCCCGCATCGCGGCGGAAAACGCCGTGCTGGGCATAGCCGGCGTCGCAGGCGTTACCGCCGTGCTAACGGCTGAACGTCCGCGCGAAGCCCCGCGCGCCGCGCCGCAACCGCCGACCGCCCAAGGCGTGGCGAACGTGCGCGCAATTATCGCGATCGCCAGCGCCAAGGGCGGCGTGGGCAAATCGACGGCGGCGGTCAATTTGGCGGCAGCATTCGCCGCCCTCGGGAAAAGGGTCGGGATTCTGGACGCCGACATCTACGGCCCGTCCCTGCCGACCATGGTCGGCGCTGTGAACCTCAAGCCCGAAATCGGCCCCGACAGGAAATTGCTGCCGTTGATGCGACACGGCCTGGCGACAATGTCGATCGGCTATCTGGTCGATCCTGAAAGCCCGATGGTCTGGCGCGGCGCGATGGCGACGGGCGCGGTAAGCCAGCTCCTCAGCGACGTGCAATGGGGAACGCCGAACGCCCCGCTCGACCTGCTGCTGATCGACCTGCCGCCCGGCACCGGCGATATCACCCTGACGCTCACCCAGCGCATCGCGCTCGACGGCGCGATCATCATCTCCACGCCACAGGAAGTAGCTTTGGCCGACGTTCGGCGCGGCATTGGCATGTTCGAGAAGGTGCATGTGCCGATCCTCGGGATCGTCGAGAACATGGCTTATTTCGAGGATTCCTCCGGCGCGCGCGTCCACATTTTCGGCGAGGGCGGCGCGCGGCGGACGGCTGAACAATTCGGCGTTCCGTTCCTCGGCGAGATGCCGATCGCGCCGGCCCTGCGTGAAAGCGGCGATGCGGGCGCACCGCTTGTGGCGGCCCAACCGGGTCATCCGGCCTCAAAGCGCTTCATTGAGATCGCCCAGGCGGCTCTGGCGAGCATGGCCACGGCGCAAAAGCCAGCGCCAACGATCAGGTTCGCCTAGGCTGCGGATAGCGCCTATGCGCATTTGTCATGGACTTTTGCCCAAATAAGGCGCACTCTTCCACCATCGATCTTTCGCGCGCCATGCTGCCCGCTGGTCGTTTGCCGCTCATCGTTCGATTTTCCGCCGGCCAGACGCCGGCCGCACGCGCTTAAGGTGACCCATGGCGATCGAGGACAATTTCTCAACGATGACGGATTCCGAGATGAACACGTTGCTTGCCAACGTTGAGCGTCTCTCCACCGCCGGCACGGACCGCCAACGCCTTGAAGCGGCGCGCCTTCATCCGCTGATCGTCGCTGAGATCGCCACGCGCAAGCCCGCCAAGGCTGCGCCGAAAGCCACGGCGCGCAAGAAAGCCGCCGTCAAGAAGACTCCCGCCCCCACCGAGACCGTTTGAAAGCACAGGATTTAATGAACGCGCAATTGCAGACCGCCCTACCGCTCAATCTGATCGTGGCCGCCGAACAGGCGGGCATCTTCGGTTCTTTCCTCGCGGCCGTCGCGAAAGCGGGCCTGACCGAGCAATTGCTGGCTGCCGGGCCGATCACGATCTTCGCGCCGACGGATTCGGCGTTTGCGCAATTTCCCGCGCGCACCTGGGCGAGCTTTGAGAAAGACCAGGCCTCCCTGCTGCGCAACATGCTGACCTGCCACATCGCGCAGGGCCTCATCACGTCAGACAATTTCGCCGGCGCGCCGATCAGCGTGAGGACCAATCAGGGCGCGCGCTTCCCGGTTGACGGCGCCAACGGCCAGAATCGCATCGGCAGCGCGGTGATCACGCATCCCGATATCGTCGCCGAAAACGGCGTGCTGCATGGGATCGACGGCCTGCTCTGGTTCGCCGCCAACCCGCCTCAGGAACGCCGCCAGCGCCGCGACGCGCGGTAGCACCAAAAAAAGCGGCGCTGGCTTTTCAGTCAGCGCCGCTTTTTTGTGTTCTATTTTGGCTTGGCCGAAGGTGCGGCTGACGGCGACGCCGAAGGTGCGGCCGGCGCGACGACAGGAATGGCAGACACGTTCGGCACATTCGCATCGACCGCGAGTTTCCAGCCGCCATCGGCCTGTTTTAGGTAGACATCGACAAAGGCGCCGTTATCCGTCACCGCCTTCTTGGTTTTCGGATTGGTCATCGTCGCGGAATAATGGCCAACGACATAAGCCATATCCCCGGACGAGGAGACCACCGGCGTCTCAGACGTCATCGTCAGGGCGAATTTCGGATCGGCCGCCATCTGCTTGTAGAGCGCGCCGATCGCGTCTGGCCCCTTGGTCGGCGGAAAGCCAGACATTAGCGTCACGCCATCGGCGGTGTAGTGGGATGCGGCCTTTGCAGCGTCCTTGTTTTTCGCTTCATCCGCCATCTGCGCGATGATGGCGCTAATAGCGCTCTGTTCGGCGCCGATATCGACGGGCGGCTTTGCCGGCTCCGCGGCCTGCTGCGTGCAGGCGGCCAGCGCGAAAAGCGAGGCACATATCACTAATGGAGAAATTCGCATTTGCTCCTCCCGGTTTTCGTCCCAGGGGAGCAATACGCCCTCGCCGAGGCAGGGTCAAAAAACGGTTTGACGACGCTCAAGCGTGCGCAGCACAAACGCGTGGTCGTCTTTCGCCCCAGCGGGAAATTCCTCGCGCGCTACTTCGCGGAACGAGGTTTCATCGAAAGCGGGCAAGCGAGCGTCGCCCTCGGGCGCGCAATCGACTTCGGTGAGATAGAGCCGGTCGGCAATCGGCAGCGCCAGTGCATAGAGCGCCGCCCCGCCGATGACGCTCACCTCCTCCGCGCCATCCGACGCCGCTATCGCGCGCGCCGCGGCGAGCGCGGCTGCGAAATCGGAGAAGCTCCACGCGCCCTCGGCGCGGAAATCCTTGTCGCGGGTCAGCACGATGTTCTTGCGGCCAGGCAGCGGCTTTTTCGGCAGGCTGTCCCACGTCTTGCGCCCCATGATCACCGGCTTGCCCATGGTCAGCGCCTTGAAGCGCTTCATGTCGGAGCCAAGCCGCCACGGCAGCGCGCCCTCGCGGCCGATTACGCCATTTCTGGCACGCGCGGCGATGAGGGAAAGCGCGGTCAATTCAGGCGGGTCGCATCCGATAGAATATCGCCTCGTCGATGTACGTTCCATTGAACATAGACCGAGAGATACGGGCAACGCCAAGCCCCGGCATCGACATTATCCCGCCGCCGACTATCGCGCGATATACAGAGTTTGTAGTCGGCACGAATTCGACCTTTGTCAGGTCAATTTCAGCGCCAATTTCCAACGCCTTTAAATATAAATCGCGCGAACCTCTCGCGGCATCAGGAGACACAATCGCAAGTCGCCATCTGTCGCTGTCGGCGTAATAGTAACAATAAGCAGCGACGACGTTCACGCCCGCTTCGTCCAATTTCTGAACGAAACTCCTGCCCTTCTCAACGTCCACTTCTACCAGTTCTGTTTCAGCCATGGAAAAACTCCGTTGGCTGGATCCGCGACTGCCAGCACCATTTCCTTTGCCCGAAAGTCATCAATCATCTCATACCGGCTTCCCTCAGTCCATTGAGAGGCGATGAGCCAATTCGCGGCAAACTGCTTTCTGGTTTTTTCCTCTTCGACAAGCTTTGCCTCCAGGCCGGCCAATCGCAGAAGGGCCTTGAGATCGTGAACATAGATGTTGTTCACGAAACCCTTGTCCGGAATGACATTTTGGAAAAAGAGCCGCGAGATCGCTCGCCTTAAGCCCTAACTCAAGCGCGTAGCCAGCCAGGTAGTATGCGCCACAATTCAAACGACCTCGCAAAAGGTAAGACGCCTCCTTTATACGGACCTCGGCAAGCGCCTGAAGATCATCCCGGGAAAGCATTCAAACCGCGATCGGGGCTTTGATGCCGGGATGGGGCGTGTAGCCGGCGAGTTCGAAATCGTCGTACTCGAAGGCGAAAATATCGCGGCGGGCGGGATTGAGTTTCATCACCGGCACCGGCAACGGCGGGCGGGTGAGTTGCAGTTTCGCCTGCTCGACGTGGTTCAGATAGAGGTGCGCATCGCCGAGCGTATGCACGAAATCGCCGGGCGCCAGATCGCACACCTGCGCGACCATCATCGTCAGCAGCGCGTAGCTGGCGATGTTGAACGGCACGCCGAGGAACACATCCGCCGAGCGCTGGTAAAGCTGGCAGGAAAGTTTTCCCTCAGCGACATGAAACTGGAACAGGCAATGGCAGGGCGGCAGCGCCATCTGGTCGACGTCCGCGGGATTCCAGGCTGATACGATGTGGCGGCGCGAATAGGGGTTGGTCTTGATCGCCTCGACTACCTTGGCGATCTGGTCGATTTCGGTCCCGTCGCGGCTTTCCCACGAACGCCATTGCTTGCCATAGACCGGGCCTAGCTCG
>DASZPV010000153.1:0-1818 GCA_035549875.1 Caulobacterales bacterium | reverse complement strand
ATCAGCCTCGACATCTCGCAATCAGGGACGCCGGGCGAAGACTATCCGTTTGTCTGCCGGGCGCCGGGCCATGCGTTCCAGCCAAGAAGCTGGGCGCAGGTGACGTACCTCTGGAAGGCGCCGAGCATGTGCAACAAGCCGCTGTACTTTGAAGATGTGCAGCTTGAGCGTTACGGGCACGACTGGGGCCCGGTGCTGCAACCCATCATGTCGGGCGCGCACTTCTTCGGCACCGTACCGATTCTGCCGTACAAGATGGGCCTGGAGCCGCCGCAGGAGTGCATCTATACGCTGGGATACTACCGGCCGGGAAGCTGTGCGCCGTATATCATCGAACCGATCGGGTTCACGTGGCGTGCGGCGGCGTTTGAAGCGGCGGCGTGGACGGGCGGGGTGTTTGCGATACCGTAGCGCGGCGCGAGGCGTGGGTTGTGAGCTTTCTACTTAGCCCCTGGTCATTGACCGGGGGCTAGAGCGCGTCCACCGAGGGTCTAGCGCCGACTTCGCAGGTTAGGTAAGCTGGCGAAACGTCCTTGAGCAAGGAGGTTTTGCCATGGCGCCTTATTCGAAGGAGATGCGTCGCGAAGTGCTCGCGGCGTGCGATCGTGGAGCGGGCGCGCGTGCGGTGGCGCTCAAGTTTAAGTGCAGCGAGTCCTGGGTGCGGCGGGTCAAGCAGCAGCGTCGCGAACTGGGCAAGACGGCTCCGCTGCTCACGCGTCGTCGAACGCCCAAGTGGGAGCCGTACCGCGAACAGATGGCGGCGATTGTGGCCGCGCGGCCCGACGTCACCTTGCAGGAGCTGAAAGAGGAGTTGGCCACGGACCTGTCGCGCAGCACTCTGTGCACGGCGCTGCACAAACTGCGGCTGACGCTTAAAAAAAAGTTCTAAGGGCCGCCGAGCAGGATCGTCCCGACGTTCAAGAGCGCCGCGACCAGTGGCGGGTGCTGCAAGCGGGCCTCGATCCGGAGCGGCTCGTCTTTATCGACGAAACGTGGACGAAGACCAACATGACGCGGCCGCGCGGCCGAAGCCTGCGCGGCGAGCGCTTGGTCGCCAGCGTTCCCTACAGCCATTGGAAGACGACCACGTTCCTCGCCGGCCTGCGCACGCGCGGAATGGTCGCGCCGCTCGTGATCGACGGCCCCCTGAACGGCGAGATCTTCCTGGCCTACGTGCGTCAGCAGTTGGTTCCCGCCCTCGCCCCCGGCGACGTAGTGATCTTGGACAACCTGGCCAGTCACAAGCGCGTTGGCGTGCGCGAGGCGATCGAGTCGGCGGGCGGCCGGCTGCTGTTCTTGCCGCCGTACAGCCCCGACCTCAATCCGATCGAGAACGCGTTCTCAAAGTTCAAATGGCTGCTGCGAAGCGGTCCCGCGCGCTCCGTCGCCGCGCTGTGGGCCGCGTGCGGACAGCTGCTTGACCGCTTCCAAGAGCCCGAATGTCGAAACTACTTTCGGCATTGCGGCTACCGCTACACGTAAATCAGATGCGCTCTAGCCAGGCCATGAGCGCTGATCGACATGCTCATCCTGATCGCCCTTCGCATGCCATCCGCGTTGGCCACGAGGCGGCGTTGCACTTTGGCGCCAGCTTCCGATGATTGGAGAAGTACTAGATACCACCCTTCCAGTGTCTTTCCTTGCTTAGCCGCTGCACCGTCGATCGCAAATTGCCTCTGCAACACGACATCTCGAAATATGATCTTGCCGTCGTGGTTCTCATGGCCACCTCTATCCGGTTTGGCTCACCTCAAATCGCTCTTTCCCAAACTGCTCGCCATTCTCGCCCAGTTGCGTCCCGGTCAAACGGTCGAAGTA
>DASZPV010000152.1:0-4584 GCA_035549875.1 Caulobacterales bacterium | reverse complement strand
GGCTCTACGCCGTATTCTTCAGAAACGTCGAGATCGCCAGACTCGACCGCAAAAGCGGAAAACGTTATCCGCCAAACCCGGCCACCATGTCCCCGAACACATGGCCATGATGTCCCCGGTCCGTACAACGAGGGGGAGGGGTTCGCATATTGCCGCGCGCCGAGAAGCATTATGAGCGGCAAACGCATCCTTATCCGCAACGCCCGCCTCATCGATCCCGCATCGAACCGCGACGAAATCGGCGGCGTGCTGATCGAGGGGGATAAAATCCTCGATGTCGGCGCGGGCGTGAAAGAGGCGGCGGGCGCCGAGATCATCGATGCGAAGGGCCTCGCCCTCCTGCCCGGCCTGATCGACATGCGCGTCGTCACCGGCGAGCCGGGCGCAGAGCACAAGGAAACGTTCAAGAGCGCCGGGCGCGCGGCGGCGGCGGGCGGCGTCACCACGATGGTGGTGATGCCCGACACCGACCCGGTAATCGACGATGTTTCCCTCGTCGGCTTCGTGCTCAACCGCGCGCCGGGGCAAACCAGCGTGCGCGTCTTGCCGAGCGCGGCGATCACGCGCGGCCTGCGCGGCGAGGAAATGACCGAGATCGGCCTATTGAAAGACGCCGGCGCGGTGCTGTTCTGCAATGGCGCGCGGCCGATCGTCGATAGCCGCGTGCTCAAGCGCGCGCTTGCCTACGCCACCGCGTTCGGCGCGCTGATCGCGCACCGGCCCGAGGATCAATATCTCGCGGCCGGCGGCGCCATGAACGAAGGCGCGCTGGCGATGCGGCTCGGCCTGCCCGGCATACCGGCGGCGGCCGAAACGATCATGGTTGAGCGCGATCTGACGCTGGCGGCGATCACCGGCGGGCGGCTGATGCTGGACATGCTTTCCTGCGCGGCAAGCCTTGCGCCGCTAACGCGCGCGAAGGATGCGGGCGTGAAAGCGCTCGCCAGCGTCAACGTGCATCATTTGACGCTGACCGAGGACGAAGCGGGCGATTACCGCACGTTCGCGAAACTCTCCCCGCCACTGCGGCGCGAGGAAGACCGCGCGGCGCTGGCGCAAGCGGTAGCTGCCGGGCTGATCGACGTGATCGTCTCCGGCCACGATCCGCGCCCGGCGGAGGATAAACGCCTGCCCTTCGACGAAGCCGCCCCCGGCGCGGCGGCGTTGGAGACGCTGCTCCCCGCGGCGCTGAGCCTGCATTACACGCATGGGCTTTCGCTGATTTCAGTTCTGCGCGCGCTGACCGTGCGCCCGGCGGAAATTTTGGGGCTGCCGCAGGGGCGTTTGGCGAAAGGCGCGCCAGCGGATGTGATCCTCGTCAATCTCGACGCGACCTACGAATTCGACGCCGACAACCTCCGCAGCAAATCCCGCAACTCGCCATTCGATGAAAAGCAGATGCGTGGGCGCGTAGTGCGCACGATTGTTGCGGGTGAGAGCGTGTTTGAGGGGTAGCGGCTAGATTTCCATATCTCGTCGCTCTATCGCGATACACCACCATGAGTAGCTCCGTTAGTGCACGCAACGCCGGGCTGTGTCCTTGGCCACAATCCGGCTGGCGCAGATACTATGCATAAACTAGTATTGGCCGTTGAAGCGAAAACAAGAAGACGGTGGGGGGACAAATCCATGTGCATTCCAAAACTCGCCGAGCGGGCCGCAGCGTTTCTGAAGAACGCCGCCGGCGGGGCCATCGCCGTCTTGTTCGTCGCCGCCGCGTGCGTCGGACTTGGATGTCCTCTCGCCCTCGATCAGGCCGCGGCGCAATCAGTTGCGGACAAGCCGGATCAAACCCCGGTTCAGGGGACCGGCAGCGGCGTAGCGGTAGATGTCAACCTAAAGAGCGGACGAGCAACCTGGAGTGGTGGTGGCACGCCGACTTGGGAGGTCGAACTTACCTTCGCCAATTACGAGTCCGCGCCAGCGGCGATCGGGAACGCCACCAGCGTGATCGAGATCAATGAAAGCAAAGGTGATACGGTCGGTCTCTTTATCTTTCGCGACAGCAAGGACCCCTCCGCGGGATCGAAGCAGTTTGAGGTAAGGTATGGGCTAAATTGGGGGGTCGTCGTTGGCGCGGGTGCGCCGACGCCATGGCCGTGGGGAACGGCCGCCGGCGGGTTAGGCGCGACCGATGCATTCAAATTGCTTTTGTCGGCACCTTGGGTGACCGGCTTGTCTTCCGGCGGCTATCCCGTGGTGCAGGCAAAGTCACGCTATACGTTCTCTGAGAGGATAATGGCGCCCCTACAACTGAAGTCCGGGCGCAGCCTCGTTGTTGTCGTGCCGCCCCGCGTCAAGAACGCCGCCGGTCAATGGACGCAGCCGTACTTTGAGTTTCGTCCAGCGCCTGGGAATTCCTACGAGCCAACCTTCATTGCCGCAGGCAAGGGCGCCCTCGTTGCGACGCCAGCCACGCTTAAACCAATATACGGAGACGCCGCCGCGCCGGTATGGAAGCGGATTTTGGCGCTGAGCGTGCTTGCCGAAACATCCTTCCAATCAGCTTCGTCCGACCTGCTGGCGCTGGCGGCCGATGGAAGTGCGCCGGAAAAATTGCGTTTCGCCGCGGTACTCAACCTTGGAACCGCAGCATATAAGCCGGCGATTCCTGAATTGGCGCGTATTTTTCAAAGCGCGCAGGACACGAAGCTGAAAGCGGCCATTCTCGAAGCCTTGGGAGACATCGGCGATGGATCCGCCGCCCCGACTATCCGAGCAGCGATCGACGACCCGGACCTCCGCAATCTTGCGATTGACAACGCCGCCAAGTTGAAAGACGCCGAGGCTGTTCCAAAGATTGTCGCGATGCTAGCGACCGCCAAGGCCGAGAGAGATCAGATCACCGCCGTGAGGGCGTTGGGCCAGATCGGATCGCCAGACGCGTGGGCGGCCGTGGTCGCGACCGCGCGAGACCGAAAGGCGAGCTTCCAATCGCGACGTGTAGCCATGGGCGCCATCGGGGAAAACCGATATGCGCCGGGCGAGGCAGCGCTGATCGAGGTTCTCGCAACCGACCCTGTCCCCGGCATGAGAGGGAACGCGATCAATGCCCTTACCGCGTTCACAACCGAGGCGGCGTTCGGCGCCCTGAAGGCCGCTGCGGTCGATGGCAAGGACGGCACAGCTGGGTCTGCGGCGGCGGTGCTCGTTCGGTCCGATCAGGCGACATGGCGATCAGCCGCAATTGCGCTCGCAGCCGATCCCAAGGCAAAGGGCGCGAATGACATCATCTACGCTCTCGGCCAGCGGAAGGTCGTCGAAGCAGTCCCTACCTTGCGGATAATACTGGCCGACGCGGCTCGCGACGCCCACACGCGAATCTCGGCGTTCAATGCGATAAAATCGATCGCGGGCAAGCCTACCAGCGAGGACGTCGCTGCACTGTGGACGACCTTCCCAGCCGTAAAGAAGCGCTACGAGGCAGAGAGTCTCGCTAGGCAACTGGTGGAGGCGGGGTTTTCAGACAATTCTGCAGTCCCTTTACTGGTGGCCGGGTTGGATGAGGATCGGAACGAAGGGTGGTTTGCCAACGTCACCCTGCTGCGCCATCTCACAAAACAAGACATCGGCCCAAAGAGCGCTTACGAGGGGTCGAAGGCAACGCGCCGAGCGGAATTGGATCGGTGGCGCGCTTGGGCGGCGACACAGCCGAAGTAAGATGGGATTCCGTCCAATGTCGCCGCGCCTTCACCGCCGCAGCGCGTTGCTTTCGACGATGGTTTTCATCTTCTCCAGCGCGGCCATGAAGCGCGTCGCGCGGCCGGCCTTGTCCTTCTCGCGGGCGGCGGCGTCGGGCAGCATCGAATTGTCCCAGATCAGCGAATAGACAAGTTTCGAAGTCTTCGCCGTAACCGGGCGCGCCTCCAGCGTGCCGTGATAGAGATTGTAGGGCGCGCCGACGCGCACGGGCTGCGTGTAGGTGTAGGAGAGCGGCGTTTTCGCCACCAGGATTTCAACCGTCGTTCCGTTCAGCGTGCGCACCGCGCCCAACTCGCCTTCCACACCCGCCGTAATTGCGCAGGACGGCCCCAGCCATTCGGTGATGTCGCAATATTTCCCGATCCGCGCCCATACGTCAGCCGCCGAACGGTTGATCGTCACCTCCTGCACGACGGAGACGTAAGTCGGCGCCGGCACGGCCAACGGCGGCGGCGGGGCCTGGCCGAAGGCGGGCGCGGACGCAAACACCCCCAGTGCGAACAACCCATTGCGAATGACGCGCATGCGACCCTCCCATTTTGCGAACATCGTACACGAATTCTGGCGGGAACCACCCGTCGCCGGATAGCGACGCACCATGGTTGACGGTAAGGCTATTTTGCCTTACTTTTGCGCATGACCACGCTGACCGTCACCGCCAAGGGCCAAGTCACATTGCGCAAGGACGTGCTTGAGCATCTGGGCGTCGCGCCCGGCGATCAGATCAGCGTCGAGAAACTGCCGGACGGGCGGGTCGAGGTGCGCGCTCAGAAGAGCGGCCAGATTTCGGCTGTTTTCGGCATGCTAAAGAACAAAACGAAGATTAAATTGTCTATTGAACAGATAAACGAAGCCGCGCGACAAGGGTGGGCGGGCAAAGCT
>DASZPV010000151.1:0-2848 GCA_035549875.1 Caulobacterales bacterium | reverse complement strand
TGATCATCGGCAGCAACAACAAGGGCGCGATCTACCGCGCCAAGGCCGGTTCGGCGAAAGCCGCGATCTGGCTCGATCCGGCCAAGACCGGCATGCGCACCGTGCTCGGCGTCTATGCGGACGATGCGTCCAACACGCTCTACGTGTGCTCGGCCTCGCCCTATGGCCAGCCGCGCCAGGCGGAATTTTCCGCGCTGCGCACATTCGATCTGAAAACCGGCGCGGCGAAAGCGAGCTATCCGATGATCGATCCGGACAAAGCGGTGTGCAACGACATCGCCATCGACAAGGACGGCGCCGCCTTCATCACCGATACGGCGGGCGGGCGGGTGATGAAGCTTGCCAAGGGCGCGCCAGCGCTTTCGGTGTGGTTCCAGGACGATCGTCTTGAGGGGATCGACGGAATCGCATTCGGCGATCGCGGCCTTTATGTGAACACAGTCGGGACGAGCCGGCTCTTCCGGATCGAAAAGCGCGCGGACGGAACGGCGGGCGCGCTCACGGAACTGACGCCGTCGCTGCCGCTGAAGGGGCCGGACGGCCTGCGTGCGCTCGGCGGCGAAAAATTCCTTATGGCGGAAAGCACCCCTACGTCCGGCCGTGTCAGCGAGGTGACAATTACCGGCGATAAGGCGGAGCTTCGCGTCCTCACAAATGATGCCCCAGGCGTGACCGCAATCGCCAGGATCGGCGACAGGGTCTGGGTGAACCGCGCCAAGTTCGGCTACCGGAAAGGGCCGCTCCAGGGCCAATCGCCGGAGCCCTTTGTCGAATATGTGATCCCCTATCGCTGAACCCCGCCGCAGCGCGTTCTCGACTCCCGATGCGCCATCGCCTAAACGTTGCGCGCCGTAAACATGGGGCGAAAAAATGAAATCTCTGAGGAAACGCGTCACCTTTTCCCTGATCATGGGCGCCGCGCTCGGCATGGCGGCGGCGGCTCACGCAAAGCCGGTCACGGTCGTGACGATCGACGACAAAGCGGTGTTTCCGGAAAGCATCACCTCCACCAAGGCCGGCGACCTGATCATCGGCAGCACCAGCAAGGGCGCGGTCTACCGGGCCAAGGCGGGCTCTGCGAAAGCCACGCTCTGGCTCGATCCAGCCAAGACCGGCATGCGCACCGTGCTCGGCGTATTCGCCGACGATGCATCCAACACGCTCTATGTCTGCTCGATCGCGCCGCCCGCCGCCGCGGGCGCGGCGCGCCAACTCGAACTCGCGGCAGTGCGCACGTTTGACCTGAAAACCGGCGCGGCGAAGGGTAATTATCCCATGACCGATCCGAGCACCGCATTCTGCAACGACATCGCGGTCGGCAAGGACGGCGCAGCTTACGTAAGCGACACGCCCAACGCGCAGGTGCTGAAACTCGCCAAGGGCGCATCGGCCCTGACCGTCTGGATCAAGGACGAACGGATCGCCAGCATCGATGGCCTGGCGGTCGGCGATGGCGCGCTCTACGTCAACGCGGTCAGAACCAACAAATTGTTCAGCATCGCCATGAACGCCGACGGCTCGGCCGGCGCGATCACCGAGCTGACGCCGTCGCTGCCGCTGGCCAATCCCGACGGCATGCGCGGATTGGGCGGAAACAAATTCCTGCAGGCTGAAAATTCAGGAACCGCCGGCCGCATCACCGAAGTGACCGTCACCGGCGACAAGGCCAATATCAGAGTGCTGAAAGCAGCGCCCGGCGCGACCGCGATCACCAAGGTCGGCAATGTGGTGTGGGTGAACGACGCCAAATTCGCCTACCGCCCGCCCAACGGCCCGCTGAAAGATCAATCGCCGGAGCCGTTCGTGGAAACCGCGATCCCGTTCAAATAGAGCAGCTAAGTGCAGAATGGGCCGGCGAAGCATGCGCCGGCCCATGCCTGGCCACATTTGCGGGATGAAATCCTCCCGCAGGAGATTTTGATGATCATCCATAAACGCGCCTTCATCACCGCGCTTGCCGGCGCCCCTCTTGTCCTTTCGGGCTGCGCCAGTTCGCCGAAAACGGCCGCGTCGGACGTGCCCAATTCCCCGCCGGAGCAGACTTATACCAAGGACGAGATCGTCGGCGCCGTGTCGGGCTTTTTCGGCATGACCGCCGCGGCTGTCGGCGGCGTGGTGGAGAAGGTGTTTTCCGACAACGGCCGGCCCACCGGCTATATCAAGGGCGAGGAAGGCTCGGGCGCGTTCGTCGTCGGCCTGCGCATCGGCCAGGGCGTGCTCACGCAGAAGGCTGGCGATACGCGCGATGTGTTCTGGCAGGGGCCGAGCGTGGGCTGGGATTTCGGCGGCAACGCAAGCAAAGTGTTCACCCTCGTTTATCACCTGATCAACCCGGACGCGATCTACCAGCGCTTCCCCGGCGTCGAAGGCACCGCCTATTTCATCGGCGGCGTCGGCGTGAACTACCAGCAGGCCGGCGATATCCGCCTCGCGCCGATGCGCGCCGGCGTGGGCCTGCGCGCGGGCGCGAACGTGGGGTATCTCGCCTACAGCCGGAAGCGGAATATTCTGCCATTCTGAAACTCACGGCGCAGCCAACACGGAGGCAAACTCGTGCGCGTTCGCCGCAGGCCGGCCGGGCTTGCCCGGCGCCAGCGCTCTGCCAAGCTGATTTTCGAGCGCCTTCACCCATGCAGCGGCGCCCAGCGGCCTGCCCGTGGCGCTGGCGCTTCGCAATTTGCGCCGGCCCTCTTCAGCCAGACCGAGGTCGAAGAATGTATCGGCGCGCCCTACGCGCTCAAGCAGCGGTGTGACGCGCACGAGCGCATCATCGGCGCCGCGCAGATGCGCGTTCACGCTTGACCAGGGCCAGTCGCGCGCATGCGCCGTCAACCGCGCGCGCACCGGA
>DASZPV010000150.1:0-8557 GCA_035549875.1 Caulobacterales bacterium | reverse complement strand
TTGCGGATCGGCCGATTGAAGACATCCATCCTGATGTAGAGAAATGGCGCGTGCGCTTTTGCGTGATGCCGCATGGCGTTTTGCGGGCGACGCGCAGCAAGGAACCCAATGCCGGACTTTGCGCCGACCAGCGCGGCGGCGCGATCAATTTCAACGCCCTGCCGCTGGCCCGCCGGCTCGAAGCTTTGCGCCGCCTGCTGGAAAATCCCCAGCCCGCGCTCGCGCGCCTGCGCCGCCTGCTGGCCACACAGCGCGCCGCGGTCGAAGCCGCGTTCCGCCCCTACCGCCCGCGCGCCACTTGCGCACAAAGCGCGCTGGCCGATGCGCAGAGGGAAATAGACCTTGCGTTCAACACGTCATGAAGCGCGCGAAAACCCGGATCGTCCGCACACGGAGCTTCCGCCCGTGAACGCGAACGCACGCACGGAGACTTGCTCAGCGCTTCAGCGCCTTGATCGCGGCGCGCGCCAGCACGTCAGCGCGCTCGTTCATCACATCGCCCGCGTGGCCCTTCACCCAGCGCCATTCGATATTGTGCGAGGCGCAGGCCGCTTCGAGGCGCTGCCACAGATCGACGTTCGCCACGGGCTTTCTATCGGCGGTCTTCCAGCCGTTGGCCTTCCACTTGTGTATCCACGAAGTGACGCCGTTCTTCACGTACTGGCTGTCGGTGTGCAGGCGGATGACGGCGCCGGGCTCCTTGATCGCCTCGATCGCGGAAATCGCGCCCAGCATCTCCATGCGGTTGTTCGTCGTTGGCGTTTCGCCGCCCGAGAGTTCTTTTTCGTGATCGCCATAAACCAGGATCGCACCCCAGCCGCCGGGGCCGGGATTGCCGCTGCACGCGCCGTCAGTCCAGATATCGATGGTTTTGGTCATGGGGGCGGGCTTAGGACATGGCCGTTCAAGGTGAAGCGTGGTCTGAGTTGCCGCGCGCGTTTCTGCGCCGCGGCGATAAAAATCCGCCGGGGCGGATCAAGCCACGCTAACTGCGCTAAACAGAAAATCTTAGGATGCGGCGCCCGTAACGATCACACCGCCAACCATGCGCGGTTCGGTGCGTTCTTCGGCGTCGGGCGCGGCAGGGCTGGAGGAAGGCGCGCCGTAAAGCGGCGTGGGGGCGGAACCGATCTGGGCCGTCGGCTGCATCGTGTCGCTCTTCAGCGGATCCTGCAAGTAACGGCACTGGCCCTCGAAAACCGCGCCCATTTCAACGGCGAGGCTCTGGTGGGTGATGTCGCCAAGCACGTGGGCGTTCTTGGCCAGTTGCACCTTGCGGGCCCGGATCGAGCCCTCGACCCGACCGTTCACCAGGATGCTCTCGGATACGACGTCGCCTTTGACCAGGCCGGTGTCTCCGACCGTCAGCGAGCCGCCGCGTACATTGCCCTCGATCTCGCCATCGACTTGAAGTTCAGCGTCCTCGGCCTCGATCGAGCCCCTGATCCGAACGCCATTGGCGATGATCGATGTCATCAGGCGGGAGGGCGGGGTTCGGCGGGGTGTTGGTTCGGGCAAAGCGGGGACCGTTGAATCTTTAGCCTTGTTCGTGAACATGTGCGCCAGCTCTTAGGAATTTGATGGGGTCATAGGACATGCCTCTATACCACACTTCGTAATGAAGGTGTGTACCTGTGCTGCGCCCCGTAGATCCCATCGAGCCGACGCGCTGGCCAATAGCCACGCGCTCCCCCTTGACCACCTGAATATCTCTCAAGTGGCCGTACCGCGTCTTGAAACCGTGCCCATGATCGATTTCAACGCAATTTCCGTAGCCCGAACGCACGCCGGCGAACGAAACGACGCCCGGCGATGTCGCCACGACCGGCGCGCGTTCAAACGCGGCCATGTCGAGCCCCGCGTGGAAGCTGCCGCGACGGGTAAACGGATCCACGCGCGGGCCGTAACCGCTCGTTTCGCGGAATTCGACGGCGAGCGGCGGATTGAGCGGCGTCGCGCCGGCGATGGCGTCCAGCCGGCGGGCCTCTGCAACACGAGCGGCAACCTGTTTCACCCGGTCGGAAAATGCCGGATCAACCTGGCCTTCCTGGCCGAGCACAGTGGAAAGATCGATTGGAACGAGCGGACCGCCCTGGTTCGCGGCATCGTCCACGAGGCGGGCATAGCCCACGCCGGTGGCGCGGAGCACGCCCTGAATTTCTTCGCTGCGGGAGACGGCGGCTTCCTCGGCGGCGGAAAGGAACGCCGTCTGTTCGTTCTTCAGCTTATCGACGCGCGCTTTGAAGCCGACGGTTTGCACTTTGTAGGCCGGTTCGTCCCACTCGCGGGAAACGCGTGGTTCGGCTTCCTCGATCGAAGCCTGAACCAGCAGCTTGGCGCCGTCGCGCTCCACCGGGCGGGTGTCGGCCACGACGTTGGAGCCGCCGGCGAAGTCCAAAAGCAGCTTCAGCGTCTCATGACGCCGCTCGAATTCAACGGTCGCCTTGTTGAAAGTCTCGGTACGCTCTTTCAATTGCGCTTGCGCGGCGGATTCGCGCGCGCGCGCTTCGGACAGCCAGCGCTTGTATTTGGCCTCCAGGCGAGACGATTCATCGGTCTGCGAGGATAAAATCTGCCCCCGCATCAAGACGTTGACTGAGGCGTATGAACACCAGCCGGCGACGCCTACGGCGCCGAGCGCCAGCAGGGCCTGCTTGGACGGCGAAAGCGCCACGTAGCGAACTGTGCCGCCACTTCGATGATAGATTTGCCGCTCGGGGAACACCCGATCGAAAAAAGCCCGCGCCCGCGTACCAAACTGGCTCATTCGCAACCGCCCGCCTGCAGTTTCCGATCGCCCCGACCCGAAGCTATTCCAACCTTAAACGAACACGCTTTGCAACAGTGTGTGGCGCCCCAAAGCGATAATTCGTTCAGTTCCTGCTAAGCATGATCAATGCCATGAATTCTGGTAATCAGCAACACAAAACAGGTTAATCGCAGAAAAATCAGGTTAACGTTAATCTAGTTCTCCGCCTTGTTAACCTCGGTTAAGACCAGTTCGACGTGACCTGGCACTTTAACCTTTCGCCAGACAGCCTGTATCTTGCCATTTGACCCGATGAGGAACGTAGCGCGTTCAATGCCCATGTATTTGCGGCCATACATGTTTTTTTCGACCCAAACCCCATAGCGCTCGCATACAGATCCGTCCTCATCGGCAGCGAGAATGACGCCGAGCCCATGTTTCGCCTTGAATTTCTGATGACTTGCGACGGAGTCTTTGGAAACCCCGATAATCACTACGCCTGCTTTGGCGAATTCTTTGGTCTTGGCGCTGAAATTTAGGGCTTCCTGAGTACAGCCTGAGGTATCATCCTTCGGATAGAAATAGAGTACGACGCGTTTGCCCTTCAGTTTGGACAAGGTCGCCCGTCCGCCATCGTCAGTCGGCAGGGCGAAGGCGGGGGCGCGGTCGCCGGGTTTAAGGTCGGGCATGCCGATGTCGTCGCAAAGCGCGCGAGCGCTGTCTAGGGCGGAGCCGATACGCCAATGAGGCGTGTGATCCAGCGATCGACGGTCCTGGCGCTGGAGGTCTTTGTAGGCCTCCTGGCGACGCTCGGACTTGGCGTTGGATTGCTGTACTGGCGCCTCGCGGCCGGTCCGATCGAACTTGCCAGCGTAAAGCAGCACATCGAAGCCCAACTCTCGGAAGTGCGCGGCGGGCGCCCGGTGACGATCGATCACATCGAACTCGCGCTCGGCCGGGGTGGCGGCGCCCTGCAATTGCGCGCCACCGGCGTGCGGGCGCTCGATAGCGGCGGCAAGGTGCTGAGCCAGTCGCGCGAGGTGATGATCGGCCTCGCGCCTGAACGGCTGCTGATCGGCAAGGTGGCCGTGGTCGAGGCCGATTTCATCGGCGGCGACGTAACGGTTACCGCGATGCGCGGCGGCGGGGCGCAGATCGTGTTTGGCCCCCCTGGGGCGGCGCCCGATATCGTGCTTCCGCCTCCCAAGACGACCCAAGAGCCGCTTCAGACGCGGGTGAACCGCCTGCTTGACGGGTTAGCCGCCGCGTTTCGCCCGGTCGGGCCAGGCGGCTCTCTGCGGGTCATAAGCATTGAGCGAGCGCGGCTCACCCTGATCGATGAAGCTGGCGGCGCGCGCTGGGTCGGCGACGATGCGGCGTTCAATCTAAGGCGCAGCAAATCGAATCTGTCGTTCATGGCCAGCGCCAGTTTGAACAGCCCGCAAGGGCCGGCGCCGTTCACGGCGGTGATCAACACCGACACCAGTTTCGCTGCGGCCACGATTGACCTGACCATCACTGGCGCGCGGCCGCAGGCTCTGGCGCCGAACCTCGCGCCGCTGGCCGGGCTCAGCACCCCCCTTACTCTCAAGGTAGCCGCAGCGTTGGATCGTAAGACCGGCGTCAAAAAACTCGACGGCGATTTGCAGATCGGCGCGGGGCAACTTGCGCTTGGCGGCGGCACTTTGGCGCTCAGCGGCGGCAAGCTCGCCGGGCGCTACGATCTGGGCCAGGACACGCTTTACGTAACCGAAGTCGCGTTGGCCGGCGCACAAACCAAACTGCGCGGCCAGGCGAAACTGGAACATGCCTCGGCCCTGTTCGCCGAGAACCCGGCCGCGCCGGCGCGATACGAGGTCGTGGCGCAGCACATCGATTTTCAGATGCCCGGCGCATTTTCGGGGCCGCTAGCCATCGATGGCGTAGTCGCCGCGGGGGTTTTGCGTCCCGAGCAATCGGCGATCGAGATCGAGAAGTTCGAAGCCAATATCGATCAGGCCCGCTTGCGCGTGGCGGGGCGTGTGTTCTGGGGCGCGGACGGCGCCGGCATGGTGCGCGCCGGGATGAAGCTGGACGGAGACATGTCCGGCGCGCTCGCGCCGCAGACCATCGTACGATACTGGCCGATCAACCTTGGCCATGACGCCCGCGCCTGGTGCGCCGACTCGCTGAAAAGCGGACGTCTTTCCAATCTGGCGCTGCATGTCGATTTCAAGCCGAGCGATCTGGCTTCTGGCGCGCTGCCGGACGACAAACTGAGTCTGGCGTTCGATTTTGAGCAAGCTGGCGTCAACTACATCGAGAAAATGACCAACATTACCGGCGCTCAAGGGCGCGCCGAATTACGCGGCAATTCGTTCCACGCCGATGTCGTCAAGGGAACGATCGGCGATATTGCTCTAACAACCGGGAAAGTGACGCTGCCGCGCCTCTTTCCCGCAGGCGCGGTGGCGACTTATCAGGCGCACGCCACTGGCAGCGCAAAGAGCATCGTCAACCTTTTGCGCGAGGCGCCGATAGGCCTCGACGCACGCCTGCCGTTCGATCCGGCCAGCATTGTGGGCAAGGGCGAGGCGGACTTCGCCATTCGCCGGCCGCTGGGCGCGGGCATGCCCGGCGACTCGACGCAATTTTCCGTCGATGGGCGTTTCGAAAACGTCGGCGCTACAGCCAAGAACGGCGATTACGCGATTTCCAACTGGAAGCTGCGCGTTCTCGGCGACGATAACGCGCTGACGCTGTCGGGGCCCATGGCGCTGGCGCGCTCGACCGCCGATCTCGTTTGGACGGAAAAAGTTCGCGCAAAAGAAAATCCGAGCACTGTCACGCTAAAAGGCAGGCTCGACGCCGACGATATAATCAGCCTCGGATTTCCGATTCTAAAATACGCGTCAGGGCCTGTGCTGGTCGAGGCGCGTTCAACCGGCGTAGGGCTGGATATCAACCGCGGCGATGTGAAACTCGATTTCGCAGCCGCCGCCGTCAACATCGAAAAAGGCTTCTGGAAAAAAGCGCCAGGCGCGCCCGCGACCCTGAAGTTTTCGGTCGTGCGCCAGCCCGATGCCTCATTGCTCATGACGGGGATGGAAGCGCGCGGGGGCGGCGTAAACGTCAACGGGCAGGCGCGCGTGGCGAAAGAGGGCGATCTGATCGAAGCCAATCTGCCGCAGGCGTTTTTGCCCGGCGCTTTTGATGGATCGGTTTCGGCGCGGCGCGATGAGGCGGGAACGCTACAGGCCAATGTAAAAGGGGCATTTCTTAATATCGGAACGTTTTTCGCGCCCGAGCCGCCGAAGGCTCCGACGGCCGATCAGATGCTGGCCACCGTGCGCGGCTACACGGCAAAACCCGGCGCCCTTTCTCCCAATTATGTAATCACCGCCGACGTGGACCGGTTACGCTTCCGCAGCGAAGCCGACCTGAACAAAGGGCAGCTCGTGTTTGGCTCGGACGGCCTGGCGTTGCGCCGTTTGCTCGTCGCCGGCCTCGATCCGCAAGGCAAGCCTTTCGATCTGGCGATAACCCCAGCGGCTGGCGGCGGCGCGGGCAAGTTATATCTCAAATCCGAGGACGCCGGTTTCGCGGCGCGGGCGATCGTCGGCGTGGACAACGTTAAAGGCGGCAAGGTCGAAGCGACGGGCCTCTGGACGTTCGGAGAAAATCCGACAGCGGTGATCAACGTCAAGGCCAGGACCTTCCTTGTCTCGAAAGTGCCGGCGATGGCGCATCTGCTGTCGTCCGTGGCTTCGCTGACAGGCATGGTGGAGACGCTGAACGGGCAGGGCATCAGCTTCACCGATCTCGACGCGCCGATGACGATGGCTGACGGTAAGCTCATGTTGACCGATTGCCGCGCCGCCGGGCCGTCGCTGGGGATCACCGCAAAGGGCGCCGTGAACCTTTCATCGGGCGCGCTGGATATCGACGGCGTGCTGGTGCCGTCCTATGGGCTCAATTCGTTTCTCGGCAATTTGCCAATCCTTGGCGATCTGCTGGTGTCGCGCCGCGGGGAGGGCATATTCGGCATCACCTATTCGGTGCATGGCGATTCCCAAAATCCGCGCGTCGGCGTCAACCCGCTTTCAGCGATCACGCCGGGCATTTTGCGGCGGATTTTCGAGCCCGCAAGGAAACCGCCGCCGGAGAAGGCCGGTTAGCTGCTCCGCCACGTCAGCAGTCGGCCCTCATTGCGGGACAGTATCTGACCGGTGGACAATCGAGACAATCGTTACGGGGTTCGCATCGGAGACCTGAACGCCGGCGTCCAATTGGTTGGCGAGCGCGACGACGATGCTCGTGCCCAGCCCGGGCTTCGTTGTGGCGGAACTGGCCAGCATGCCGATGCCGTTGTCGCGCACGGACAGCGTCCAATCACCGCCATCGGACAGATAGCCCACTCTTATTTTACCGCTCAGCTTGTCGGGAAAGGCGTGCTTAAGCGCGTTGACTACCAATTCTGTGACGATCAAACCAAGGCTGACCGACGCATCGGCGTCAAATAGGCCGTCATCGGCCACCACGTCGAGCGTCATCTGATCGTGATCGCGGATCATTGATGCGCCGATGGTATTACATAAATCGGTCAGATAGAGGCGCAACTGAACGTCACCCGCCTGTGAGGAGGCGAGTTTTTTCTGCAACGCCGCGACAGACATGACGCGCTGGTGTGCATCGCGCAAATGCTCGCGCGTTTCTTCCGACTGCACCCGGCGCGCGCTTTGCAGTAGCACGCTCGGGCGGACGGCTGGACGCTGAGCGTGTCGGATAATGGCGTCGGCAAAAGCGCGGGGAGCGCGCCGAGCGCCGACGGCAGGTTGGGAACAAAAGCGGCGCAATCGCCTCGGCGGTAAGAGGCGCGGAGACATAGAAGCCCTGGACGTCGGGGCACGCCAGGCTCTGCAGCAGATGAAGTTGCGCCTTCGTTTCAACGCCCTTCGCTATCGCATCGTTGCCGAGTTCGCGTGAAAGACCGAGGATGGTTTTCACGATGATCGCCGCCTCCGCATTGGTCGTCAGCTCGGCGATGAATTCCTGGGAAATCTTTATCCTGTCCACGCCGAAGCGCTTCAGATAGTTCAGCGAAGAATTGCCCGCGCCAAAATCGTCCAGGGATACCTTCACGCCGATGCGCCGCAACCGTAAGATCATATCGCGATGCTGCGGCGATAGCGCGATCAGCACCGCTTCGGTTATCTCCAACTCCAGAAAATGCGGCGCAAGCCCCGTTTCGTCGAGTATTTCCAGCACCATTTTCTCAAAAAAATGGGCCGCGCCGATTCGGCGAAAGCTTCCTGCGTCAGCCGGGCGTCGCCGATATTGTCTTCAACCAGGAGAACCACAATTGACGGCGTGCTTGAACGGCGTGCCGGCTCTGGCAAGTTCCGCGGAAGCGTGCCCAGCGGCGGCGCGGCAGCCTCAATTGTTCGGTCGCTTAAATTCACCAGGGCCCTCCGGCCCCCACACTCCCTTTTACCGTGGACCCAGCGTGTAAAGGGCGTCTAAAGAAACGTGTTGAATTGTTTGCGATCCGCGCTGAACGCTCCTCAGGCCTGGATTAGAGGCGGTGCTGATCCTCATTCACACGCGCACACGCGGGACCAGCGCAGATGGTTAAAATCCCTTAAGCGCCCCCGATTGAGTTGAGCGAGACGGGCTAACGCTTCACCGGCGGGGCTTCGCGCCAGCCGCCGCCTAGGGCCTTGAACAGGGTGATCTGCTTGCTCACGGTCTGCGCTTCGGAGGCGGCGAGGGCGGCGTCAGCCTGCGCTTGACTGCGCTGGGCGTCCAGCAGGGTCAGAAAGCTGTCCG
>DASZPV010000149.1:0-4672 GCA_035549875.1 Caulobacterales bacterium | reverse complement strand
GAAATGAAATAGGCCAGCGCGGCCTCCATCACGTGCGCGTGCGCCACCGCCCAAACATATATTCCCCAGTTGGCAAAAATGCTGACCGACGAGGCCGCCAGCATCGCAAACAGGCGCGGACGAAACGCGGCCGCCAGGTCTGCGAGGCCCTTGCGCGCGCCGCCGATCGCCAGCACCGCAAGCAGCGCCGCCGGCAGGCTCCAGAGAATCCGCTGCGCGAGAATTTCAACCGGATCGGCAAAGCCAACCGCGTGGATGTAGAGCGGCATGCCGCCCCACAGGACGCATGCCGCGGCAGCGGCGAAAACGCCGAGGCGGACATCGTTTTGCGCTGGCGTGCGGTCGGTCACGGAAATCCCTGCCCGGCATGTGGGAAGGCCAAGCCCTTTCGTCATTGCAACCGCGCATGAAGAAACGCAGCACCGATGCCGTACGCGCACTGTAGCGGCGACACCCTCCCCGCGAGGAGAGGGCGAACTAAGCCGCCAGCATTTTGAACATGCCGCGGTTGAGCATCAGCTCCGCGATCTGGACGGCGTTGAGGGCGGCGCCCTTGCGCAGATTGTCGCTCACCACCCACATCGACAGGCCGTTCTCCACCGTTGCGTCTTCGCGGATGCGCGAAACGAAGGTGGCGTAATCGCCGACGCATTCGATCGGCGTGGTGTAGCCATCCTCGGCCGGGTTATCGACGACGAGCACGCCCGGCGCTTCGCGCAGGATTTCGCGCGCTTCCTTCGGCGAGATCGGGTTTTCGAACTCGACGTTCACCGCTTCGGAATGGCCGACGAACACCGGCACGCGCACGCAGGTGGCGGTCAGCTTGATCTTCGGATCGAGAATCTTCTTCGTCTCGACCAGCATCTTCCACTCTTCCTTCGTGTATCCATCTTCCATGAATACATCGATGGCCGGGATCACATTGAAGGCGATCTGCTTGGTGAACTTCTCTTTCACGACCTCGTCGTTGACGAAGATGCCGCGCGTCTGCGTCCACAGTTCGTCCATGCCCTCCTTGCCGGCGCCGGAAACCGATTGATAGGTCGACACCACGATGCGGGTGATCTTCGCGCGGTCATGCAACGGCTTCATCGCCACCACGAGCTGCGCCGTCGAGCAATTCGGATTGGCGATGATGTTGAGCTTGGAATAGCCCATCACCGCGTCCGGGTTCACTTCCGGCACAACCAGCGGCACGCGCGGATCCATCCGCCAGGCGGACGAATTGTCGATCACCACCGGGCCGAGGGCGCCGATCTTCGGGCTCCACTCTTTCGAGACCGCCCCGCCCGCGCTCATCAGCACGATGTCGATGCCGGTGAAGTCGAACGTGTCCAGGTCTTTGCATTTGAGCGTCTTGTCGCCGAACGAAACCTCGACGCCCACGCTGCGGCGAGAAGCGATTGCGATCACCTCGTCCGCCGGGAAAAGGCGTTCGTCCAGAATGGCCAGCATTTCGCGGCCGACATTGCCCGTGGCGCCAACCACGGCGACGCGCAGACCCATTGTTCTCTCCTAAAGCCCGCGCGCGGCGCTGCTTCGCCCGCGCGGAAGGCGGCTCTCTAGTCCAAGCCGGTCATTTTTCCAACTGCGCAAAGCGCTGCGCAGATTCCCCTCCCCTCGTGGGGAGGGGGTAGGGGTGGGGGGAACCACGGATCATTCAAGCGCACCCTAATTGTTGAGCCAGCCGATCGGTGGTTCCCCCCACCTCATTCCTCCCCACGAGGGGGAGGAAGGCGCTTATTCTGCACGCGTACGCACGCCGCACGGGCTCCGCATTCGACTAGACGAGGCTCGCGAGCGCGCGGTCGAAACTGGTCAGGTCCGTCCAGAGCGCCTCGGGCCGCGCGTCATGGGCGAAAAACGCCGCCAAAGCGAAATGGATCATGAGGTTATCGCTCGGCAGGCCGAAATCCTCGATGTCCAGCCCGTCCCCCGCCCCGACGAAAGCCCGCGTGCGCACAGCGAACGGCGCGACGACGTTGGAATAGCCGATTACCTTCTTGCCCAGACCGGCCGCGTAGCCGACCTCCCAGACCGTGCCAGCATCCGCCGAGGGGCCGCGAAACGGCGTGAGATTAGCCAGCACCGCATCGGCCGCCCGGATCATCGCGATGTTCGACTTGAAGATGGCGGCGGCGACACCCGGTTCGGGCGCGAAGGCCACGCCAAGTTTGGCGTCGAGCGGAAACAGCGCCTCATGACCGGCCGCCGCGGCGCGCGCCTTCTTTGCCGCGCCACTAACGTTTGCGTCAGGAAGGAAAACGTCGGGGCCCGCGAGATAGAGTTTCATCGCGAGACAATATCCCTTCTCCCGCATGCGGGAGAAGGATTACAGCGCGGCGATCACCGCGTCGCCCATCTCGCGCGTCGTGTGCTTGCCGCCGATATCGCCAGTGCGGGCGCCGCCATCGAGCGCTTTTTTCACCGCGGCATAGAGTTTGTCCGCCAGATCGGGCCGGCCGAGTGAGAGGCGCAGCGCCATTTCAAAAGAGAGTATCGCCGCCAGCGGATTGGCGATCCCCTTGCCCGCGATGTCCGGCGCGCTGCCGTGAACTGGCTCGTAGAGTCCGGGCTTGCCCGGCGCGCCGAGCGCGGCCGAGGGCAGCATGCCAAGCGAACCGGTGAGTTGGGCGGCCACGTCGGATAAGACATCGCCGAACAGGTTATCCGTCACGATCACATCGAACTGCTTGGGATTTCTCACCAATTGCATGCCGCAATTATCCGCCAGGATGTGTTCGAGCCGAACATCGGAATATTCTTCCTTGTGCAGCGCAGCGACTTCCTCGCGCCACAGCACGCCCGATTCCATAACATTGGATTTCTCCGCCGAATGCACCAGGCCCCGCCGTTTGCGCGCCAATTCAAACGCCGTGCGCGCGACGCGGCGAATTTCGTCTGTGTCATAGACTTGCGTATCCACGCCCCGGCGCTTGCCATTGCCCAAATCTTCGATGCCGCGCGGCTTGCCGAAATAGACCCCGCCGGTGAGTTCGCGCACGATCATGATATCGAGACCGGCGACAATTTCGCGCTTGAGGCTTGAGGCGTCAGCCAGCGCATCGAAACATAGCGCTGGGCGGAGATTGGCGAATACGTCCATGTCCTTGCGCAGGCGCAGTAGCCCCGCTTCCGGGCGCTTATCGCGCGCGACGTTGGCCCATTGCGGCCCGCCGACCGCGCCCATCAGCACCGCATCGACGCTCTTGGCCAGCGCGACCGTATCGTCGCTGACCGGCGCGCCGGTTTCATCGATCGAAACGCCGCCAAACAGCGCGGTTTCGACCTCCAGATCATTGATGCGCAGCGCATCGATCACGCGGCGCACCTGATCGATCACTTCGGGGCCGATGCCATCGCCCGGCAGCAGCAGCAACGTTTTGGTTTTCATGGGCTAGATCTTCTCGAATTTGGCGATGTCGTACTGCGCCATATTGCGCTCGCCAACGCCCAAATCGGCCTGTACGGCGCGCCACGCCGCCATGTGCGGCGAAGCCCGGTGCGCGGCGAGCGCCTCGGCGTTGGAGAATATTTCGAATATGCGCACCAGCCCCCGATCCTTCACGTCATGGGCGAAGGAATAGGCGATACAGCCGGGCTCGGTCCGCGTGCCATCGACGATCGCCTCCAGATGCGGCTGGGCGCGTTCCAGATTTTCCGGCGGAATGCGGATCGAGCCGGCGAGGATGATCATGCGCGCATCCCCGTCATGGCGTCAGACCTTCTCCGAGCCGGAGATTTCGTACTTGGTCATGTTGCGGTCGCCGATGCCAAGGCCGGGCATGCAGGCGCGCCATGCAGCCATGTGGGGCGAGCCCCAATGCGCCTCCAGCGCCGGCATATTCTCGTAGATTTCAAAAATGCGCATGAGGCCGGGTTCGAGCACATCGAACGAAAAGGCGTATGCGATGCAGCCCGGCTCGGCGCGCGTGGCCTTGACCATCGCTTCCAGATTTGGGCGGGCGCGCTCGATATTTTCCGGGGGAACGCGAACAGTGCCGGCGAGAATAATCATACGCGCATCCATGGTTGGGCAAGCTTTCGCTGCGCTTCGAATTGGTCGATCGCCTCGGCCCGTTTGAGCGAGAGGCCGATATCGTCCAGACCTTCAAGCAGCTTCTGCTTGCGGCCGGGATCGATGTCAAAATGGAATTTTGCGCCGGTCGGCGAGGTGACGGTCTGCGACGCCAGGTCGATCGTGAACATGTGGTTGGCGCCGCGCGCCTCTTCCGTGATCTGCGCGACGGCCTCCTTCGGCAGCGTCAGCGGCAGCACGCCGTTGTTGAAGCAATTGCCGTAGAAAATATCGGCGAAGCTCGGCGCGATCACGCAGCGTATGCCGAAATCCAGCAGCGCCCACGGCGCATGCTCGCGCGAGGAACCGCAGCCGAAATTCTCGCCCGCGATCAGCACGCCGGCGCCTTTGTAGGCCGGCTTGTTGAGCACGAAATCGGGCTTTGCCCTGCCCTGCTCGTCAAACCGAAAATCGTACAGAAGGCCCTTGCCTAGCCCGGTGCGTTCGACCGTGGAGAGGAATTGCTTCGGGATGATCTGGTCAGTGTCGATATTGGCGATCGGCAAAGGCGCGCCGACGGCGGTGAGCGTGGTGAAGGGAGTCATGGGGCCGACTTAGCGCCCCGCGCCGAAGGCCGCAACGCTATTGGCGCTT
>DASZPV010000148.1:0-4772 GCA_035549875.1 Caulobacterales bacterium | reverse complement strand
GGCAGGCGTTGAGCTTCTTGATGACGTCCGCATCGCCCTTCATGGCCTGCTCTCCTTCGCGCTGCCGCAAGGAAGCCTTCGGCCGTCAGCCCGCTTCCGTCAACCCGTTGAAACTATTTGCGATTGCTTCGCTTTTGCGCGTGGTCCGGCGGATGCGGTCGGCAATCTCGGGCAGGCAGCGGCAGCATTGCGGGCTGGTCCCGCAGGCCGCGTGAACGGCAGCCGGCTTGCGCGCGCCGGCCCGGATGGCGGCATCCACGTCCCGCTCCCGCACCCCATTGCACGTACAGACAAACATGCGCCGACCGTCTCCGCTCTTGCGACTGATTATCGTGTAGCAGGAAACATGCCGCGTCTGCAAGTCATTCTCATATGGCGCGTTTGTCGCGCGAATTCTTGCCAGAACGGCATCGATCGAGTAAGTGTAAGAAATGGCCGACACAGCGACCCTCTCCAGCAAGTTTCAAATTTCCATCCCCAAAGCAGTTCGCGAAGAACACGGCTGGAAACCCGGACAGGAATTCGTGTTTCTTCCCCGAGGCAAAAGCGTCGTGCTCGTTCCCGTGCCAACGCGTGAGCGGCTTTTCGGCATCGCCAAGGGCGCTAATTCTGAAGGCTATCGCGATCGGCGCGACCGTTATTAATGCGTGTTGTAGACAGTTCAGCTTGGATCGAGTGGCTTAAGAAGTCTCCCGCCGGCAGAGTCGTCGACGCCGAATTGCCGGAAAACGCGAATTGGCTGGTTCCAACCATCGTCCAATTTGAATTAGCAAAATGGGCGACACGCGAACTCGGACCGGAGGAAGCCGAGGAAGTCGTCGCCTTCAGCAAGGTCCGCCGCGTCATTCCGCTCGAAAGCAATCTTGCAATCTACGCTGCGGAGATAAGCACAGAGCACAAGCTGGCTATGGCCGACGCCATCGTTTACGCAACCGCTCAACAATACGATGCGGACGTTCTCACCTGCGACGCGCATTTTGAAACGCTTCCCGGCGTTAAATTCATCGACAAGCGGCGTTGACTGTCTTTCGCCGCCGCTCCGCGCTATAGCGCCGCCTTCATGCCAGCCAGAAAAACCCGCGCCGCCAAATCCGCCCCCTCCGTCGGCATCGTCAGCCTTGGCTGCCCCAAGGCGCTGGTGGATTCCGAGCGCATCCTGACCAAGCTGCGCGCCGAGGGCTATGCCGTCAGCGCCACCTATGAGGGCGCCGACCTCGCGCTGGTGAACACCTGCGGCTTCCTCGACAGCGCACGCGACGAGAGTCTTGAGGCGATCGGCGAAGCGCTGGCGGAAAACGGCCGCGTCATCGTCACCGGCTGCCTCGGCGCCGAAGCGGATTTGATCACCAAGGCGCATCCGAAGGTGCTCGCCGTCACCGGCCCGCATCAATACGAAGCGGTGATGGACGCGGTGCACGCGCACCTGCCGCAAGTCCACGATCCGCTGATCGATCTCATCCCGCCCGAGGGCCTGCGCCTGACGCCGCGCCATTACGCCTATCTGAAAATCTCCGAAGGCTGCGACAACCGCTGTTCGTTCTGCATCATCCCGAAATTGCGCGGCGATCTGGCCTCGCGCCCCGCCGGCGCGGTGATGCGCGAGGCCGAAGCTTTGGCGAAGGCCGGCGTGAAGGAATTGCTGGTCATCAGCCAGGACACCTCCGCCTACGGCCGCGACATCAAATACGCCGAGACGCCCTGGCGCGGCGCGCCGGTGAAAGCGAAGTTCCAGGATTTGTGCGAAACGCTCGGTCAGCTTTCATCCGAGTTCGGCCTCTGGACGCGCCTGCATTACGTCTATCCCTACCCGCATGTCGATGCAGTGATCCCGCTGATGGCCGAAGGCAAAATCTTGCCTTACCTCGACATTCCGTTTCAGCACGCTTCGCCAAACGTGCTGAAAGCCATGCGCCGCCCGGCCAATCAGGAAAAACAACTCGCGCGCATTCAGGCATGGCGCAAACTCTGCCCTGATCTCACCATCCGCTCCTCCTTTATCGTCGGCTTTCCCGGCGAGACGGAAGAGGATTTCGAAATGCTGCTCGATTTTATCGACGAAGCCGAGATCGGCCGCGCCGGCGTGTTCAAATACGAAAACGTCGAACACGCCGCTTCGCGCGATCTGGAGGGTCACGTCGATCAGGACGAGATCGACGAACGCCACGAACGCTTCATGGAATTACAGACGCGCCTAGCCGACGCCCGCAGCCAAAAGCTGGTCGGCCAAACGCTCGACGTGCTCGTCGACGAATGGGACGAAGACGAAAACGCCTGGGCCGCCCGCACCAAAGCCGACGCGCCGGAAATCGACGGCATCGTCTACGTCGAGGGCGAAGCGAAAGCAGGCGACTTCGCTAAAGTGAAAATCACCGAGGCGATGGGACACGTGCTACGCGGCGCCAGCGCGCCGTGACGGTTGCGCTCAAGACAGGCGAATGAAAGTCCGCCCCTTAGCCGCGAAACGTGTTGGGCGCCGCCGGGCGGGGCTGCTTTAAGTCCAAGCGCCCCGGATTGCCCATCGCCACACAGCCAGCAGCCATCGCCGCCGCCAGCGCGATCGCCAGCAGGCGGCGCGCCGGCATGGCGGTCTGGTCTGGCGCGGGCCGGATCATCTTGGCGGTCATAGTCTAGAAACGCGCCACCGTGAGCGCGGTTCATCGTGCATAACCAAGTTTTCATGACATTTCCGTCGCGGCGCCCATGGCGCCGCACCTGCACAACGGCGATGATGGGCCATGTCCGTGTGGTCGAGCATCGTGGAACGCGCCGCCCGCGCCTTCGATCCGGAGGCCGATGCGCCCGCCCTGGCGGAAGAATGCGCGCCGGCCGCCGGCGATGTGGGCTTTACCGCCGCCGTGATTGGCCTTGCCGCCAAGATGGCCAAGGCCGATGGCGTCGTCACGGAGGCGGAGATCGCGGCGGCGGCGCAGGTGTTCCGCCCGCCGCCGGGCGAGGAGGCCGCATTCCGCCGCGCGTTCTCGATCGCCAAGCAAACCGTGCTGGGATTTGAAGGATACGCCCGCCAGATCGGCCGCAAGTACCGCGCGCGGCCCTGCCTGCTGGAGGACGTGCTTGACGGGCTGTTCCACATCGCCGCCGCCGACGGCGTGGTCGGCGCGCGGGAGATTTCCTACCTGCGCGCGGTGGCGGAGAACATGGGCCTGTCCGAAAGCGAATTTCGCCGGATCAAGGCGACCAATCTCGGCCCCGACGCGGACGATCCGTATTTTATCCTCGGCCTCTTGCCGGGGGCGAGCCTGGAGGATTGCCGCAAGGCGTGGCGGCGGCTGGCGGCGGAAAATCATCCCGACCGCATGGCCGCGCGCGGCGCGCCGCCCGAATTCGTCCGCATTGCTGAGGAAAAATCGGCTTCGATTAACGCCGCCTTCGCCCGCATCCGTGAGGATATCGGGCAATTGGCGCCAGCGAATTGAGCGCCCATATTGGGCGATGGAGCAGAACGCGATGACGCCGCACGAAACAATCGCACCGGCTGGCAAGCCTTCGCGCTTTGGCGCTGCGCTGGGTTGGGCTTGGCGCGCTTGGCGTGGCGGGGGCCCTGCTCGCGCTTACGCTCGCGGTGGTCGCGACGGCGGCGGCGCTGATCGGCCTGGTGGTGGCGGCGGGCGCGGTGATCGCCTTGCGCTTCAGCCCTGCGGTGCGCCGGCGGCGCGCGGAAACCAGACTGCTCGAAGGCCGGCGCACCGCCGATGGCTGGGTGGTTGAGGCTGTGGCGCCGAAATCGCGTTGAGGCCGCCAGCAAACGCTTGACCGCGCGGGCGGGCAAGGCAAGAGCCTTGCCGCATGCGCATCACCGACCGCCCATCGCCGAATTTCGATGAACGCGGCGGCCGGGGCATTGAGCTTCTGATCCTCCACTATACCGGCATGCCGTCGGGCGAGATTGCGCTGAGGCGCCTCTGCGATCCGGCGCCGCGCGCTGGCGCGTACGCGTTTCCGTGGGAAGAGCCCGCCGATCCGGACAAGCTGCTGGGCCGGGTGAGCGCGCATTACGTGGTCGAGGAAGACGGGACCATCCTTCGCCTGGTCGATGAGGAAAAACGCGCCTGGCACGCAGGGCTTGGCGCCTGGGCGGGGCATACCGATCTCAACCACCGCTCGATCGGGATCGAGATCGTCAATGGCGGGCACGATTTCGGGCTGCCGGATTATCCGTACGAGCAGATCGAGGCGGTGACCGATCTGGTCGCCGATATCGTCAGGCGCCATGGCCTGAAACCCCATCAGGTCGTCGGCCATTCGGACGTCGCGCCATTGCGCAAAGCCGATCCGGGCGAGAAATTTCCATGGCGCCATCTGGCGTTTCATCGCCTCGCGCTGTGGCCGGCGGACGATTTGCCCGTCGCTGGCGGTGAGCCGCTGGAGCGCGGCGATCGCGGCGAGGAAATCTCCGCGCTGCAGAAAACCATGAACGAGATCGGCTACGTGCTCGACGTCGACGGCATTTTCGGCCCGGCGACGGAAGCGGCGGTAAAGGCGGCGCAGCGGCGGTTTCGGGCGGCGCGAATCGATGGAATCGCTGACGGCGAAACGCTGGCGATCGTTGCGGATATTGCGCGGCAAACGGCGTTTTTGCAGGTGGGGGCGTAGGCTCTTTCCCACCCTCCCCGTTGTACGGACCGGGGACATCATGGCCATGTGTTCGGGGACATGGTGGCCGGGTTTGGCGGATAACGTTTTCCGCTTTTGCGGTCGAGTCTGGCGATCTCGACGTTTCTGAAGAATACGGCGTAGAGCCCGTCTTGCGGTGT
>DASZPV010000147.1:0-9304 GCA_035549875.1 Caulobacterales bacterium | reverse complement strand
GACCGACCGCCTGATGGAGCAGGTGAAGCCGTTTCAACCCGTCTTTCATTTTTCACAAATGGCAAGCGCGCTCGCCAAGCTCCCGGACGGCCGCTGGAGTCTTTCGACCGATGCCGGAACGGACATTGTTGCGCCGGTGGTGGTGGTGGCTGCTGGCGGCGGCAGCTTTGTGCCCAAGCGCCCCCCCATCGCCGGGATCGAGGCCTATGAGGGAAAATCGGTGTTCTATGCCGTGCGCAAAATGGAGGCGTTCCGCGGCAAGAACATCCTCATCGCCGGCGGCGGCGATTCGGCGCTGGACTGGACAATAAATCTGGCGCCCATCGCCTCGAAATTGACCCTCGTGCATCATCGCGACGGATTTCGCGCCGCCCAGCACAGCGTCAACAAGATGCGCGAATTGGCCGCCCACGGGAAAATCAATTTCGAGATCGCCAGCGTAAAGGCGCTTCATGGCGAGAACGGACAGCTCCGTGCCGTCACTTTGTCCAATCCAGAAAAGAAGGAATGGGAACACGCCTGCGACGTCTTCATTCCGTTCTTCGGCCTCACGATCAAGCTCGGGCCGATCGCGGAATTCGGCCTCAATCTCACGGAAAATCTCATCGCAGTCGACACGGCCACATTCCAGAGCGCGACGCCCGGAGTTTTCGCGATCGGCGACATCAATTCCTATCCCGGCAAGCTGAAGCTCATCCTTTCAGGATTCCATGAGGCGGCGCTGATGGCGCAGGCCGCGTTCCACATCTGCCGTCCCAACGAGAAGCTGAGGTTCCAGTACACAACGTCCTCCTCGAGCCTGCAGAAGAAACTGGGCGTCGCCTGATGAAGATCATCGCCACCGACCGCAATGGCGCCACGCGCGAGATTGAAGGCCGCGACGGCTGGACCGTCATGGAAATCCTGCGCGACGCCGGACTGCCCGTCGCCGCGGAGTGCGGCGGCGCCTGCGCCTGCGCCACCTGTCACGTCTATGTCACGGACGGCTGGTTCGAGAAATTGCCGCCGCGCTCCGAGGCGGAAATCGACATGCTCGACATGGCGCTCGCCGTCGAGCCCAATTCGCGGCTTTCCTGCCAGATCACCTGCTCACCCGAATTGGACGGTCTTTGCGTGACGGTCGCGCCAGAGTAGCGTACTTATCGTTTTACAATAATTAATATCTGTGCGACGATGCGCCGTAGCTTGCGGGAGGAGCGGGCGGTGACCGCACGCACGAAATTCGCACAGATCAGCCGGATCATGTCGGCGCTGTCGTTGGCAGGACTGATCGCGATCCCGGCGCTGGTGATTGCGATATTCCTGCATCCGGGCGGGACAGATTTTCTGATGCTCAGGCTCGATCATTTGGGCGCCGAGCTTGGCGACAGGATACCCCTGCCATACCGCATCGGCGCGCTCGTCTGCAAAGCGCCGCCGCTCGGGTTCACGATTTGGGCGATGTGGTCGCTGCATTCGCTGTTCGCGAATTACGCCCAAGGGCAGGTGTTCACCTCCGAGCCGCTGCGCCATCTCAACAATGTCGCCAACGCCTTGATCCTTGGCGTGCTCGCGGACTTTTTGATGCAGGCGCCGATCTCCCTTCTGCTCACTTGGCCCCTGGGGCCGCATCACCGCTCGATCTCGCTCAGTTTCGGATCGAACGACGCAGCCTGGCTTTTCATCGCAGGCGTGGTTCTGGTCATCGCGCGGGTGATGGCGGAAGCGCGCCGCGTCGCCGACGAAAACGCGGGCTTCGTTTGATGGCGATCGTCGTCAATCTCGACCTGATGCTGGCGCGGCGCAAGATGCGCTCCAAAGAGCTCGCGGAAATTGTCGGCATCACCGAAGCCAACCTTTCTCTGCTCAAATCCGGCAAGGTGAAGGGCGTGCGCTTTGCGACGTTGGAAAAAATTTGCGCCGCGCTCGGCTGCCAACCTGGCGAACTTCTGGAATTTCGGCCGGACGAATAGATGTTCGTGTTCGCTCGGACGGACATGCCGTGGCGCAAGATGGCCGGCGCTGCGCTGGCCGTCGTACTGCATGCCGTCATCGCAACCTTGTTTCTGCGCGCGATATTGGCGCCGATGCGCGTAGCGGCGCCGGCGCGCGAGGTAATTTTCTATTTGCGCCCGCTGCCGCAGCCAAGAGCGAAAGCCGATACGCGCGAGCGGCCGAACCGCAAGTCCGCGCCGGACATCGCTATCCCATTCGAGAGTTCGACGACACTTCCGCAAACGCCGGACGCCAAAGCGCTGGAGGGCCTGGGCCGCGAGCTATTCGATTGTCGGCCCGAGAACCTTTCCGCGCTGCCCGCCGAACAGCGGGCGCGTTGCGACAGTCGCAGGCTTATGCCCGACAATTCCGTTGATTTCGCCGATCACGCCAGCCGCGTGAGGAATGCCGCGCGCTGGGCGCGCGAAAAACAGCGGAAAAACGGCCCTGCGCTACTGCCCTGCGCCAGCAACCAGTCGATTTTCGCCACCATGAGCACGGCCACGCTCCTCTGCCTCTTGAACGGAGCCATCGACGGGTTCGATCCTGAAAGCGCTCCTATCTACGGCGAAAGGCCCGAGGAATTCCATCTACCGAACAATGGCGATCCGCCGCCGACCTATACCGATCCCGATCACTGACTTTCCGTCGGGCTCGATTGTGCTAAGGTCCGGAAAACGCGCGAGGCGCATGAGTTTCTATAGTCACTTGATCCTGCCTCGGCTGCTGAACGCCGCCATGAGCGCCAAGCCCATCGGCCGTCAGCGCGAAAAAGTCGTCCCGCGCGCGGAAGGCTGCGTTCTCGAAGTTGGTTTCGGCGCCGGGCACAATCTGCCCTTCTACGATGCCTCCAGGGTTTCCCGGATCTGGGCGCTCGAGCCCGCCAAAGAAATGCGGGTGCGGGCGGCCGGGCGCGTCGCCGCCTCGCCGATTCCGCTGGAATTTCTCGATCTGCCTGGCGAGCAAATTCCGCTCGAAGATGGGGCGGCCGATACAGTGCTCGTGACCTACACGCTCTGCACCATTCCGGACGTGCTGGCGGCGCTGCGGCAGATGCGCCGCGTGCTCAAGCCCACCGGGCGCCTGCTTTTTTGCGAGCACGGCGAGTCGCCGGACGAGAACGTGCGGCGCTGGCAGCGGCGGCTCGAGCCCGCCTGGAAGGCGGTCGGGGGCGGATGTCACCTGTCCCGCGCGATACCGCACCTGATAAACGAGTCAGGCTTTTCGATTGACGCCATGGAATCGATGTATCTTCCGGGCACGCCGCGCTTTGCCGGGTTCAACTACTGGGGATCGGCGCGGACCCGCTGAACCGCGTTCGTCCGTCCCAACGGATTGTCACCGCGCCGGGGCCCGCGAGCGAGCGGCGAAATCGAGCGCTCCGTCCGCCTGCCGCGCCGGCGCCAGTCCGAGCTTGCGGCTCAAGAGTCTCCGTAAAGGTTCGTCGATGAAGATGGCCGCGAGAACGGCCACGCCCAGGGCCGCCGCCATTTCGGCCATCATCAATGCCGCGAGCCAGGCGCCATGAATATGCAGGCGCGGAATCAACTCCGAGGCGGTTCGCACGACGGGATAGTGCAGAATGTAGATTGGATAAGCGAAGCGCGCTGCTGTTTGCGCAACTCCATGCAGTCGCGGGCCGGTCTTGACCCGGAGACTCAACCACATCAGCAGGGGTAGAACGGCGATGACGATAAAGGCCTGCAGAGCGCCGCTGAACCGCCAATGGAGAGGAACAGGGGCCAATGAAATCGCCAATAGTCCCGCAACGAGAATGAATGCCCAGACTTCCGGCAATTCGCCTCGGAATAAATCGCGCAATCGAAAGAGCGCATAGCCAAGCACGAATGAATAGAGGGCGTAGGGGCCGGCCAGCAGAAAGCTCGGCCACCAATCGCCGTAATTCACGGTGTTGTGCGAGATCGCCGCCGCGCTTAGCCCTGCGCCCGCAAGCACGGCGATCCCAACAAGCCATTGCAACGAGAGCCGGCGCAGCACCATTGCGTAGGCTGCGAGCGCAAGCAGGTCGTAGAACAGGAACCAGGCCGGCGGATCGAACAGAAACGCCTCGCTGTAATGCAGGCGCCAAAAGGGCTGCGTCGTCATGGGCACAAGGATGCAGCCCATGATGAAGCCCTTCAGCGCGGGCGCGACGCCATATGAATCTCCCCAATAGACGAGACGGACCGCAAGAGGAAGCGCGCCGAGCAGGGTGCCCAGCGCCAGCATTGGCCAATAGCGTACCGCGCGGCGGGCCAGAAATCGCATCGGCGTGAGGGCGCCGGCGCGCAATCTGTCATCGGCGCTGTGGCCGGCCACGAAGCCGCTCAGCAGGAAGAAATACGCCATCAGGACGGCGCCGAGCGAGCCAATGTCCGTGCCGAGCGGGTTGCCGGCGAATCCCGAGGCATGGCTCAGCAGAACCAGCAGAAATCCGATCGCGCGCTGCAGGTCCAGAACGTCGAAATGCGTTTTCACCGAATGCGCCAGCCGCATGTGCCCCAAAGCTCCGCTGTCCGGTCCTGACGTTCGCCCAAATTCAATCTTGAGGGATCGGGCGCAAGCGTCAAACGCTTTTGTCGGCGCGTGTTTAATCGGCGCCGGCATGTTGCGGTTCCGTGCGACGAACAGTCGACCGCCGCAACGAAGTTTCCCTGATGGAACTTTCGGCCCGGTAAGACCGATACAGTAACCTCAGCGCGTCAGGCGGCGTCCCAATTCGGCACGCCGGCGAAAGGCTCGTCCAGGCTTGGAGACGGATGGGTGAACCAGCGCGCGCCCATTTCATCCATGTAGAAATGATCCTCGAGGCGGACGCCGAATTTCCCCGGCACGACGATCATCGGCTCGTTGGAAAAGCACATGCCCGCCTCCAGCGGCGTGCGGTCGCCGCGCACCAGATTGGGGGCCTCGTGAACTTCCAATCCGATGCCGTGCCCGGTGCGATGGGGAAGACCTGGAAGACGATAATCGGGGCCGAAGCCCTCCTTGCCCATCGAGGCGCGCGCCGCGGCGTCGACGCTTTCGCATGGCGCCTCCATGCGCGCCGCCTCGAAGGCGGCGGCCTGCGCGCGCTTTTCCGCCTCCCAGACACGGCGATATTCGGCGCCCGGTTCGCCGAAGACGTAGGAGCGCGTGATGTCGGAATTGTAGCCGTCGATACTGGTGCCCGTGTCGATCAGCACGGCGTCGCCTTCCTTCAGAGCGCGATCGGTTTCGCCGCCATGCGGCAGCGCCGTATCCTCGCCGAAGGAGACGATGCAGAAGATGTTGCCGCTGCCGCCCAGCGCGCGATGCTCGCGGTCGATGAAGGCTTCCGCTTCGCTGGCGCGGATGCCGGGCGTCAAGGCCTTCCAGACTCGCCGCTGCACTTCCAGCGTGATGTCCTTGGCGTATTGCATCAGCGCCAATTCGGCCGCGGATTTCCTTCGCCGCAGGCGGTTGATGAGCGCGCCGCCGCCCGAAAGCCTCGCCGGATCGATTGCGCCGTTCAGTCCGAGCCATGTGAACAGCGCAACGGATTCGTCCACGGCCATGCGCGCCGTATTGCCGAGCCGGCTCGCGATCAGGCGATAGGGGCTCTCCTCTTCCTGCCAGGTGAAAATATCGCCGTCGACGCCGATGACCTGGGCAACCTTGTCGCGTTCGAAAGCGGGCGTGACGTATTCGACCCGCCCATCCGAATAGATGAGCGCGCCGGTGAACCGTTCGGACGGATGCCAGTTCACGCCGGTGAAATAGCGCAAGCTCGCCGTTGGTCCGACAAGCACCGCGCCGATATTGGCGTTCTCCATCTCGACGCACAGATTTGCGATGCGCCGGCGGCGTTCGTCTTTGCCGATGGGCGGCGGCGGCTTTCTCATGTCATCTGCTCATCAGTTGATAGGGTCCGCCCTTTTCTATGCCGCGCTTGTAGGCGGGCCGCGCCTGCATCCGGGCGCGGTATTTCACGAGATTGGGATAAGGCTCCAGCCGCGCGCCGGCCGCCTCCAGCACGAACAGCAGCATGATGTCGGCGCCGGTCAGCTGGTCGCCCACAAAAAACGCGCGGCCGCCGAGTGCGTTCTCCATATAGGAGAGGTTGTTGGCGATCTCGCCGTCAACGCGCGGCTTGAGGGCCGCGGCCGCCTCGCCCAGCATGCCGGTATAGAGCGCCAGCAGCAGCGGCAGCATCGCCGAGCCTTCCGCGTAGTGCATCCATTCGACGTATTTCCAGTGGTCGTCGCTGCCGGGTTTGGGTCTCAGCTTTCCCTTGCCGTAGGTGTCGATCAGATATTCGACGATGGCGCCCGACTCCGCGATCGTCCTGTCGCCATCGGTGATGACGGGCGACTTGCCGAGCGGATGAACCGCCTTGAGTTCGGGCGGCGCGAGCGGGATCGGCGACATGCGCTTGTAGTGCACGATCTCGTATGGCGTTCCGATCTCTTCCAGCAGCCACAGGATGCGTTGCGAGCGCGAGTTGTTCAAGTGATGGACTTTCAGCATCTTCGCTCTCTCGCTTATCGCGCGTCGCGCCACATGGGCCAGATTTTGGGGCCGCCCGGCACCCGCAATTCGCCGGTGAGCCGGAAGCCGAAGCTTTGATAGATCGGGATGTTCGTCTCCTTGCTGGATTCCAGATAGCAGGGCAGATGTGCGGCGTCCGCCGTGGCGAGGGTGTGGCGCATGATCACGCCGCCATAGCCCTTGCCCTGGAACGTCGGGTCGGTGCCGATGGTCTGCAAATACCAGTGCGGCTCGTGCGGATGGACCTTCTCCATCATGTCCATGGTGGAAAGCACGCGGCCGAGATTGCCGCCGAAGGCCGAGATCATCTTCGGGCCATTGACGATATAGGCCCAGAACGGCACGTCCCATTCGTTCGGCGGCCGCCATAGCGTGATCGATTCATGGTTCGCCGTCGTATAGCAGGCGCCGTGCGGCAGCCCGAGCCTGAACAGAATCCCCATCACGCTTTCGAGCTTCGCAAGGCGCTTCGAATCGTCCGGGATGAAATAGGAGAACACCGGATCGTCGTAGAACGCGCGCGCGAGCGATTGCGACAGCGGCCTAGTATCGGACCTTGTGGCGGAACGCACGGTCACGTCCGGTCTTGCGCTCATGCCGTCCCCCAAATTTTCGTGAACGGCACTATAGACACGCGGCCCGGCTTGTCATCCGGCGCGGCGGAATGCGAGGCTGGCGCCCGCCTGCCGGGAGGACCCCCATGGATCTCAAATCCATCGCCAGACTGGCCTTCTGCTCGACCGCTTTGATGACCGTCATCGGCGGGGCTGACGCGGCCTCGCCTTCTGCGACCACCGGCTACAACGCGATCGTGCAGGACTACTACAATGCGCAGTGGAAGGCGCATCCCGCGTCGGCGACCTCGACCGGCGTACACACCTATGACGCCGATCTCGATGACGTCTCGGCTGCTGCCGTGACGGCGGAGATCGCGCGACTGAAGGATACGATGTCCAAGCTGCGCGCCATCGACGGCGCCAAGCTTTCGGCGATGGACCGCGACGACCGCGACGTTCTTCTCGGAACTATCGACGGCCAGCTTCTGCAGGAGGAGACGCTTCAGACCTGGCGGCGCGATCCGGGTAATTATGTGGGCCTGCTCACATACGCGATCTATGGACTGATCGAGCGCGATTTCGCCGCACTCGACACGCGCATGAAGGATGTGATCGCGCGCGAGAATGCGGTTCCCTCCATGCTGGCCCAGGCGAAGAAGAACCTCGCCGACATGCCGCCGGTGTTCATCGACATAGCGCTGGAAAATCTCGACGGCGGCATTTCGTTTCTGGGCAAGGACGCGCCCGAGGCTTTCAAGAATGTGAGCGATCCCGCGTTGCAGAAGCAGCTCGCGGATTCCACCGAAGCAGCCGTCAACGCCTCGAAGGATTTCAAGGCCTGGCTCACCGCACAGAAGCCCAAAGCGCACGGCTCGTTTGTCCTTGGACACGCCAACCTGCAACGTCTCCTCAAGAGCGACCTGGTGGATGTGCCGGTCGAAAAGGTGCTTGCGGCCGGCGAAGCGCAGTTCGCTAAGGACCACGCCGCCTATCTGGAAGCGGAAAAGCTGATCGATCCCAAGAATCCGTCGAAGGCTTTGTCGGAAGTGGAGGCCGATCATCCGGACGCGGCGCATCTTATCTCCACAGCGCGCGATGGTCTGGTGACTCTGCAGAGCTTCATCGCGCAGCATCGCATCGTCGATCTGCCGTCGCAGCAATTGCCTGTGGTCGCGGAGACGCCGGAATTCGCGCGCGCGGTGATATTCGGTCAGGCCGATCCGCCGGGGCCGCTCGAGACCCACGCGACCAAGGTCTATTATTACATTACGCCGCCCGATCCGAAGTCTTCGCCCGACAAACAGGCTTCGATGCTTGCCTATTGGAACCGGCCGATGCTTCAGAATCTGACGGTGCATGAGGCGTTGCCGGGGCACTTCACGCAGTGGCTTTTCCAGCATGCCAATCCGGGCTGGCCGCTGGTGCGCAAACTGACCGGCTCCTACACCACCACCGAAGGCTGGGCGCACTACAGCGAGCAGATGATGCTGGAGCAGGGATTGAGCAAGGGCGATCCGCGCTACCACCTCACGCAATTGCAGGACGCGCTGTTGCGCGATTGCCGCCTCATCGCCTCGATCAAGATGCACACCGGCGTCATGACGCTTCAGCAGGCGACCGACATGATGCAGAAACAGTGCTTCCAGCCGTCTTCGGTGGCGCCGGGCGAAGCCAAGCGCGGCGCCAACGATCCCGGCTATTACTCCTATACGCTGGGCAAGCTCGAAATCCTGAAGCTGCGCGCCGACGCGCAGAAGAAGCTGGGTAAGGCATTCAACCTCACCAAATTCCACGACGCGTTCATGAACGCGGGCCTTGTGCCGGTGTCGATCATCCGCCGCGAAATGGGCGTGGAGGGATCGGCGCTTTAGGAGCTAACGGTTCAATTCCCGCATCGCGGCGTCGAGGCCGCCGAGCGTGAGTGGAAACATGCGCCCGTTCATGATCTGCGAAACAAGGCCGATGGACGGCGTGTAGTCCCAGTGCTTCTGCGCCACCGGGTTCAGCCACACGCAGTGCTCGTAGATCTGCGTCACGCGGTCGAGCCACACCGCGCCCGCTTCCTCGTTCCAGTGCTCGACCGAGCCGCCCGGATAAGTGATCTCGTAGGGACTCATCGTCGCATCGCCCACGAACACGATCTTGTAGTCGTGAGGATATTTGTGCAGCACGTCCCAGGTCTGGATCTTCTCCGCGTGGCGGCGGCGATTGTCCTTCCACACGCTCTCATAGAGGCAGTTGTGGAAGTAGAAGAAGTCCATGTG
>DASZPV010000146.1:0-2385 GCA_035549875.1 Caulobacterales bacterium | reverse complement strand
CGGTTTCTTTCGAAGGGCTTGATCGAGGTCCGCCGCTTCGAGGATTACGAAAAGAAGCTGCGCAGCGCCCATGTGGTCCTCGACGCCAAGGAGCGGCGCGACATCATCCGCAACGCGCTTGCGCAGCAGGCCTTCGCGCTCAGACTCGAGCCGATCGAAGACGAGGGGTTGCTGGACGAGGTGGCGGGCCTCGCCGAATGGCCGGTGGTCCTGATCGGGTCGATTCCCGATGAGTTCATGGACCTGCCGCCGGAGATTCTGCGGACTTCCATGCGCGCGCATCAGAAGTATTTCTCGCTGCGGTATCCTCCCCTGCAAAGCGGGGGAGGTGGATCGCCCCGAAGGGGCGAGACGGAGGGCGCGCGGCTGGCGCCGAAGTTTGCCATGGTCGCCAACATGGTCGCGCGCGACGGCGGCAAGGAGATCGTGGCCGGCAACGAGCGCGTGCTGCGCGCGCGGTTGTCGGACGCCAAGTTCTTCTGGGACCAGGATCGCAAGCGCACGCTCGAAAGCAGGGTCGAAGACCTCAAGGGCGTTGTCTTCCATGCCAAGCTCGGCACGCAGCATGAGCGCGTCGAGCGCATCGTGGCGCTGGCGGGCGAGATCGCCGCGAAGATCGGCGCCGATGTCGAGAAAGCCAAACGCGCCGCGCTGCTCTGCAAGGCCGACCTCACCACCGGCATGGTGGGCGAATTTCCCGAGCTTCAGGGCGTGATGGGCAGCTACTACGCGCTTCATGACGGCGAAGACGTCGAAGTCGCCGATGCGGTGCGCGATCATTACAAGCCGGTTGGACCGTCTGACGCTGTTCCGACAAACAAGATTTCTGTGGCCGTCGCGATTGCAGATAAAATGGACCAACTTGTGGGGTTCTTCGCCGTCGATGAAAGGCCCACTGGATCTGGAGATCCATATGCGTTGCGGCGAGCGGCCTTAGGGATGATCCGTCTGATATTGAGTCTGCAATTGCGGCTGCGATATCGAGAAATTCTACTTCTGTGTTTCTGGGAGTCGGTCAACTCAATCTACCGCCGCAACAGATTGATAGTTCAGAGATCGACATCCAAGCAATTTGAGCTTTTTGAGCATCTACTTCCTCGTGAACGCATAGACATACGTCGAGATAGCAATTTGCAGAATAACGATGCGATCTTCGTCTTTCAGGGTGAGTTGGATTTATCTCGAAAACGGGATGCTGCCGTTTTGCTCCAAGCGGGAAGGCCGTCTCCAGAGACCCTTTCTTTTAGCGATGCAGAGCAGGTCAACGTCGCGCTCATGGATTTTTTGGCCGACCGTTTGAAAGTCGCGCTTCGCGAAAAAGGCACACGGCACGACCTGATTGATGCGGTGTTCTCGCTCGGCAGCGAGGATGATCTCGTGCGTCTGGTTGCGCGGGTGGAAGCGCTTCAGACCTTCCTCAAAACCGATGACGGCGCGAACCTGCTCACGGCTTACAGGCGCGCGGCCAATATCCTCAAGGCCGAAGAGAAGAAGGACAAGACCACCTTCGACGGCGAGCCGGACGCGAGCCTGCTTGCGCTGCCGGAAGAGAAGGCGCTGGGCGAGGCGTTGGCATCGGCCTCGAAATCCATCGCCGCCGACGTCGCCGCCGAGAAATTTGTTGAGGCGATGGGCGTGATGGCGAAGCTGCGCACGCCGGTCGACGCGTTCTTCGACAAGGTCACGGTGAACGACAAGAACCCCAAGCTGCGCGAGAACCGCTTAAGGCTGCTCGCCCGCCTGCGCGCCACGCTGCATCAGGTCGCGGATTTCTCCAAAATAGAAGGGTAGCAACGCTTGTCATCCCCGGCGAGCGCGAACATCGGTTCGCGCGAGGGAAGGGGACCCAGGCTCTTTCGTCTGCACAAGCGCCGCAGAAATCCCGCGAAAATATTTTGACTGCCAATTTCGGACCACCTGGGTCCCCTTCCCCTCGCGGCGCTTGCGCGCCGCTCAGCCGGGGATGACAGGTGTGACTTACGCCCCCGTCTTCTCCGTGGTCGGATCGATCATCTTGCGGATTTCGGTGATCTTCGTCGCCGGAAATCCGCTCATCTCGGCGTGCCTGCGAATCGTCGCCTCGTCTTTGGCCAGGTAGACGCAGAACGTCTTGTCGGCGGCGACATAGCTTTCCTGCCACTGGATGTCCGGCGCGAGCTTGGCCAGAACCTCGTTCGACTTGGCGGCGGCGCCCTTCAGCTGTTCGCGCTCGAACGAGCCGACAGACGGAATATCGCGCTCGATGATGAACTTGCGCAAAGCCATGATGGTTCTCCTCGGTTCCCTGTCCCGGAAAGCTAGGGGGCCGGCGATCGCGTTACAATGGAGGCAGGGCCTGCGCATGGCTGGAATGCGCGGTATCTTGAGGCCTCGTAAAGCAAAGCG
>DASZPV010000145.1:0-65730 GCA_035549875.1 Caulobacterales bacterium | reverse complement strand
CCCGCCGTGATCGAAGTGCGCGGCGAAGTGTATATGGAAAAGGCCGCGTTCGCGGCGATGAACAAGCGCGCCGAGGAAGAGGGCGGCGTGGTCTACGCCAATCCGCGCAATTCGGCCGCCGGCTCGCTGCGGCAGCTTGATTCATCGATTACGGCAAAGCGGCCGTTGCGGTTTTTTGCGTGGGGTTGGGGCGAGTTGTCGGACGCGCTGGCGCCGACGCAATCGGGATCGATGAAGCGGCTGGCGGCGATGGGTTTTCCGGTCAATCCGCTGCTGCGCGTTTGTCAGGGCACGGATGAACTGCTCGCGGCGTATGCCGAGATCGGCGCCAAGCGGCGCGGCCTCGCCTATGAGATCGACGGCGTCGTCTACAAGGCCGACGATCTGGCGCTGCAACAACGGCTGGGATTCGTGTCGCGCAGCCCGCGCTGGGCGATTGCGCATAAATATGCGCCGGAGCAGGCCCAGACCATTCTCGAAGCGATCGACATTCAGGTCGGCCGCACCGGCGCGCTGACGCCGGTGGCGCGGCTCAAGCCCGTGCAGGTCGGCGGCGTTATGGTGACGAACGCCACGCTGCACAACGAAGATGAGATCAAGCGCAAGGACGTGCGCATCGGCGATACGGTGATCCTGCAACGCGCCGGCGACGTGATCCCGCAGATCGTGGGGCCGGTTTTGGAGAAGCGTCCAAAGGGCACGAAGGAATACACGTTTCCAGATAAATGCCCCGCCTGCGGCTCCAGCGCCGTGCGCGAGGCTGACGAAGCCACCGGCGAAATGGACGCGGTGCGCCGCTGCACCGGCGGGCTGATCTGCCCGGCGCAGGCGGTCGAGCGGCTGCGCCATTTCGTGTCGCGGCGCGCGCTCGACATTGAGGGGCTGGGCGAAAAACAGATCGCCGAATTTCATGAAGCCGGCTTTCTGAAAGAGCCGGGCGATATTTTTCGCCTGAAGCATCACGCCGCCGAGATTCTGGAGCGCGAAGGGTTTGGCGAAACCAGCGTGCGCAATCTGCTCGCCGCGATCAAGGCGCGGCGCGAGCCGGCGCTGGAGCGCTTCGTGTTCGGGCTGGGCATCCGCCATGTCGGCGAAACCATCGCGCAGGTTCTGGCGCGTCATTACGGATCGTGGGAGGCGCTCTACGCCGCCGCGGTGGCGGCGGGAGACCGCGCCGATCCGGCGTGGGAGGAGCTTGTCTCTGTCGAGCGCATCGGCCCGATCAAGGCCGAGGCGGTCGCCGATTTCTTTGCCGAGAAGCACAATCGCGATATGCTCGCTCGGCTGATTTTCGACGCGAAGAAGAATCCCGACGGCGTGCGTCCGCAGGACGCGGAAAAGCCCGCGAGCGACAGCCCCGTCGCCGGTATGACGGTTGTGTTCACCGGCACGCTGGAGAAGATGACGCGCGACGAGGCCAAGGCGCGTGCTTCCATGCTGGGCGCGAAGGTTGCGGGTTCGGTATCGAAGAAGACCGATCTGGTGGTCGCCGGTCCCGGCGCGGGCTCGAAGCTGAAGGAAGCAGCCGCGCTGGGCGTGAAGGTGATCGACGAGGATTCCTGGCTGGCGCTGATCGGCGCCTAGCGCGCGCCGGCCAGTTCGAAATAGCCGTCAGGTTTTGGATTGTGCGCCAGAATTAATTGCATCGCGCGGCGCAATTGCGCGGCGCTGCCGATCCAGCACGTGCCGTTGAGCGTCAGATCGAGTTGGGCAGCCCTGATCTCTGAATCCGTCAGGTCCTTGCATTGCGGCGAATAGGTCCACAGCCTGCCGCTTTCGCGCCGCGCCAGGCCGTAGACGGACACGCCATGCTCCATCCGCTCGGTGAGCATCCACGGTCCGGTGAACGGGGCGAGGCGGTATTGCGCCGGATCGGCCCTGCCGTCCTCGTCGGTGAACCGATAAGCCGAGCCGGACCAGGAATAGGCGAGGGTTTCGTTCGGCCCGTTGACGTCGCCGATATGGACGCGTTGGGCCTGGCCCCGCTCGCCGAACAATTTCAGGCTTTCGGCCGGTCCAATCAGGGTTTCGCGCGAGCCGAAACAGCCGCCCAACCCGAGAGCGGCCATAAAAGCGAGAATCGGCCGGTCCAGCCGCAACACGCAAACTCCTTGTCCCAGAAGGCCCGGCGCCTCTTGATACCCGATCATGGCAGAAGGGCGGCGCCAGGGCCCCGTGCCCGCTATTGGCTTGAGGAAGGGCTAAAGCGGCGCGGCGGCGGTTTCGAGCCAGCGGCGCGCCGCCGCCGGCAATTGCGGCCCGACGATGCCGAGCACGCGGGCATGATAGGCGTTCAGCCAGCCCAGCTCTTCGGCGTTCAGCAGGGCGGGTTCGATCAGGCGGCGATCGATCGGCGCGAGGGTCAGGGTCTCGAATCCAAGCATCGGCCGTTCGCCGCCAGCGATGTCGGACGCCGGCGTGACCACCTGCAAATTCTCGATACGAATGCCGTAGGCGCCGGTCTTGTAATAGCCCGGCTCGTTGGAGACGATCATGCCCGGCTCGAACGCCACGGCGTTGAGCGCCTTGGAAATCCGGTGCGGCCCCTCGTGCACGCCGAGATAGGCGCCGACGCCGTGGCCGGTGCCGTGATCGTAATCCAGGCCCGCGCTCCACAACGCTGCACGCGCCAGCGCATCGAGCTGATGGCCGCTCGTGCCGGCGGGAAAGCGCACGCGCGCGAGCGCGATATGGCCTTTCAGCACGCGGGTGAAGCGATCGCGCATCTCCGCGCTCGGCGCGCCGATCGCGACGGTGCGCGTGACATCCGTGGTGCCATCGAGATATTGGCCGCCGGAATCGATCAGGAAGAGAGAGTTCTTTTCCAGTTTCCGGTTCGTGCGCGTGGTGACGCGGTAGTGAACGATGGCGCCGTTGGCGCCGGCGCCGGAAATGGAATCGAACGATAGATCTTTCAGCTTGCCGGTGTCGGCGCGGAACGATTCCAGCTTTTCGCAAGCCTCGATCTCGGTGACGTCGTTGTCCTGCGCGTATGTGGCGAGCCAGTGCAGGAAGGCCGTCAGCGCCGCGCCGTCGCGCGCGTGGGCGCGGCGCGCGCCTTCGATTTCCACCTCGTTCTTGCAGGCGCGCGGCGTTACGACCGGATCGACGCCGCGCACGATGCGCGCGCCGGCTTGTTCCAGATAATTGAAGAAATACGCAGACGCGCTCTGCGGATCGAGGCGCACGGCCTTGCCCTGGAGGCCGGTTAACGCCGTTTCCAGTTCATCGGGCGTGCGCAGCGCCACTTCATTGCCCAGCCACGCACGCAATTCAGGCGACGTCTTTTGCGGCGCCAGAAACAGATCGGCATTGCCGTTTGCGTGCAAAAGCGCCGCGCCCAGTGGCAAGGGCGTGGCCTTCACATCGGCGCCGCGAATGTTGAACAGCCAGGCGAGGGAAGCGGGCGACGTAATCAGCGCCGCATCGGCGCCGAGCGTTTCTGCCAGCCGCTTGCGTTTGGCCGTCGCGGTTTCGCCAGCGTAATCGAGGGCATGGGGAACAACCGGCGTCATCGGGATCGGCGGGCGGCCCTGCCATTCGGCGTCGATGGGGTTGGGCGACACCGCGATCAGTTCGGCGCCGGCGGCGCTGGCTGCGGCCTTGTATTTTTCCAGCGTGTCCGGGCTCAGCAATTTCGGATCGTAGCCGATGCGCATGTTCTGTTTCGCATGCTCGCGCAGGTACGCCGCGACGCCGCCGTCAACGAGGTCGCGATAGGCGAACAGCGCGCCATCGACCTGATCGCGCGCTTGCAGCGTATAGCGCCCGTCAACGAACAGCGCCGCCTCGTCCGCGAACACCACCGCCGCGCCGGCCGAGCCGGTAAAGCCGGTCAGCCACGCCAGGCGGTCGTAAGCCGGCGGGACGTATTCGTTCTGATATTCATCCTCATGCGGGACGATGAAACCGTCGAGTTTCAGCCGCGCGAGCGCGCTGCGCAGGATCGGCAGATGCGCGCGCCCAAGCGCCGGCCCGCCCTGATCGTCGTAGGTCTGGAACATGGGCAAAACATAACCCCTCTCCCGCGCTTGCGGGAGAGGGGCAGGGGTGAGGGCTTAGAATGAAGCCACGTGCTCAGCCGTCAGCGTGGTGCGCCGTTTGAAAACGGGAGTTCTGGACGAAGTCCCTCACCCCCGGCCCCTCTACCGCGAGCGGGCGAGGGGAGAGCGGCGGCGCAGGGCCAGCGCCGTCCAGCCTTCCAGCCGCCAGCGGCGCTCCAGCGTGAAGAAGCGGGCGTAGGCCGTCAGGATCAGCGGGGCCTGCGAGACGAGCAGGCCGGAGAGCACAAGGGTGCCGCCTGGCGCGGTTGCGCGCGCCAGCGCCGGGGCCAGCCGGATCAGCGGGCGCATCAGGATGTTGGCGAACACCAGATCGCTCAGCGCGGCTTTCAGCGCGGCGGTGAAACCATCGGCGGTCAGCATGCGCACGCTGACGCGGTTGTTTTTGATGTTCTCGCGGCCGATCTGCGCGGGGCGGGGATCGATCTCCACCGCCAGCGCCGCCGCGCCAGCCTTCGCCGCAGCAATCGCCAGCACGGCGGAACCCGCGCCGATATCCAGGCAGCGGCGCACATGGCGGCGGCGCAACACATGCTCCAGCGCCAGCAGGCAGCCTCGGGTGGTGCCGTGATGGCCGGTGCCGAAGGCTTCGCTGGCCTCGATCCAGATTCTGTTCTTGCTTGGGCATGTTCGCCAGCGCGTGGCTGCCGGCGACGACGTAGCGTCCCGCATAGACCGGCGGCAGGCCGTCGAGCGACATCGCCACCCAGTCGGCGTCCTCGATCGGCGCGGCGTTGACGTGCAGCGCCGGCGCGATGTGGCCGATGATGGCGCGGGCGCTCTCGGCGTCCTGCTCACTGGAAACGTACACCTCGATACGGAACTTGCCGCCGCCTTCCTCGAACCAGGAGACCGCGTCGGCCGGCGAGGGATCGTGCCCATCGAAGGCCGCGGCGGCGGCGCGAATTTCAGAAAGGGCGCCGAGCGCCGTCAGCAAAAGCATGGATGCGGTTAGCGCGATTTTCAGCGCCGGGGAATTGGGTCTATAAGCCGCCGATCATGGCGCCCGGGCTTGAAAAGCGTTCGCTCGTGCTTGCCGGCCACCGCACGTCCCTGGCGCTGGAGGAGGCGTTCTGGACGGCGCTGGACCAGGCTGCGGCCGCGCGCGGCTTGGCGCTGGCGCGGCTGGTCGAGGAGATCGATTCCGGGCGCACGGAAGGTTCGCTCGCTTCGGCCTGCCGGCTGTTTGCTTTGGCGCAAGCGCGGCGCGCCGATTAAAGCTGCAAAATTACCTGATCGGTTCGACCGTGCCGATGCGCTGGCCGTACAGCCGTTTTTCTCCATCGCGAAATGACAGCACCGGCGTCAAGCCGAGCGCGCCGAGCGCGCGGTAAACGGCGGCGGTTTGCGCCGAGACGGTCGGCGATTTGGTCAGCGCGGCGAAGGTCTTCTCGGGCTTTTCAAGCGTCAGCGCCAGATCGCCTTCGATGCGGCGCTGATCGTCGATCGTGAAGCGCCCGGTCGAAGTGAGGCTGGCCGGTCCCCAGACGACATGCAGGCCTTCAACGCGCGCGGCGCCCATCGCTTCTTTCCACGCGGCAAGGCGATCATGGCTCGGCGCGGCGAGCACGGCGCCTTTTTCGAGCACAACGCGCGCATTCAGCGCCTCCATCTGCCCGCCGAGCGCCTCAAAGCCCTGCGGCAGCTTGATGAAATCGATTGCCTGCGCATCAAGGGAAAGTTGCCCGTCTCCGGCCGCGCGCGGATCGGGACGAATACCGGCGACGATCGAACCGATGGTCATGTCCGGCGCGCCGTTGCGGGTGACGGCGATGTTCTTGCCTTCCAGGATCACGCGGTCAGGCCGGTCGTTCGCCAGATGCACGCTGATCGCGCTTTCGCGCGGCGTGAAGGTGTGCTGCGCGCCCCGCGTGGTCCAGGAAACCGTGTCGCGCGGCTCTACGATAAAGAGCGACAGGTCGCTCGGATTGATGTGCAAGGCGGCGCGCGGCGTCGATAGGCTCCATCCCCCGCCTGGTGCGATGAAGCGCGCGGCCTCGAAGGTGAGCGTCAGGCGCAGCGGGAAGCCGGAAGCTGCAACGCTCGAATACGAAACCTGCGCGCCGGCTGCTCTTTGCGCCGCCGCCCAGGCCTCGATGCGCTGCGTTGCAATGTCCTTTAGCGTGAACCACCACATCGTCCACGCCGCCAGCACGACGATCAGCAGGCCCCACACGGCGTAGACCGCCCAAGGGCGCTTGCGTTTGGCGGCGGTCATCGGGCCTCGTCCAGCAGCCGGTTCGAGGCGCCTTCTATCACGCGTTCCAGTTCGGTCATGAACGCTTCACGCGAAAGCCCAGGGGGAATGGCTGGCAGGAATTCCACCACCGCCACGCCTGGGCGTCGAATGATGCCTTCAGGCCAGAACAGGCCGGTGTTCATCGCCACCGGCGTACAAGGCAGACCGAGATCGCGATAGAGCGCGGCCACGCCCGGCTTGTAGGTTGGCGGCGCGCCGATCTCCTGGCGCGTGCCTTCGGGAAAGATAAACACGACGCGGCCCTTGGCCGATTGCACGCGTGCATCGCGCAGCATGCCGCGCAGCGCGATGGCGTGCGCGCTGCGGTCAACCACGATCATTCCGGCGCGTTGGCAATACCAGCCGAATACTGGAAACGAGAGCAGTTCTTTTTTCAGCACGATCGCCGGATCGCGAAAAACCGCGAACGGAAGGATCGTGTCGAGCATGGACAGGTGCTTGGAAGCCACTAGCGCGCGGCCTTTCGGAATATTCTCGGCGCCGCGGAATTCGACGCGAACGCCGCAGATCGCCGCAAGGCCCCAGACAGCGCCCCTTGCCCACACGCGCGCCGCCGCAATCGCCGCCCGCTCGGAGAACAGCGCGAAAGGCGCAAAGCCGATCGCAATCGCGGCCATCGAGCCGTACTGCCAGACAACAAAAATCAGCGACCGGATAAAGTTCATGCCGTGGGCGCGCGGCTCTTGTGATCGTCGAGCGCGAGCAGCGCCTCGCGCACGCGGATAACGAGATATTTGGTGTATTCGCCGGCCAGACGCGCCGCCGCGCCAAGATCGTTCTGCCAGACCGGCGCGCGCGCGATCCGCGCCTTCACGGGGTAGGGCACCAGTTTGGTCCGCGGCATGGCGATGCGCAATTCGGCCAGCGAGCGCGGCATGTGGTAATTGTCGGTGACGACGATCAGCGTTTCAAATCCATTGCGCCGGGTCCAGGCTGCGGTTTCCGCGGCGTTGCCGAGCGTGTCCTCAGCGCGCCGGCCGACATCGACGCAGCATTTGAATAATTTGTCGCCGCCATGCAGCAGCGCGGCCATTTCCTTGTCCGTGACCTTGGGATTGACGCCGGAAATCAACAGCCGTCGGCCGTGGCCGGCGGCGAGCAGATCCATCGCCGTTGTCAGGCGATCGGTGGAGCCGCCGGTCAGCGCGACGATCGCGTCAGCTTCGGGAAACGGATCGGGCGGGCCGGCCCGCTGCACGCTGCGCGCAAATCCCCAAAAACCGAGCGCGAACGCGAGCAGCCCGGCGGTGATCATCGCCAGCATGATTCCGCGCAGCCAGCTCATCGGCTCCTCGCCGCGTTGGCGTAGAAGCGGTTGCTGGCGCTGCGTGCGCCGGCGCCGGCCAGCAGAGCGGCCAGCAGCGGCGTTGCAAGCAGGGGCGCGGCGTCTTCCTGACGGAGCTGGGCGGCCCATGCGACGAACGGCGGCAACGACAAGGCCCAGGCGGCGAGCAGGCTGGCTCCGAACGCCCCCATCAGCCCGGCCGTGAATCCCTCCACCGCGGCGCGCGCCGCGAAGGCGCGCGAAACCTGACCGCGGGTGGCGCCCATGTCGGCGAGCGGCCTGATCAGCATCCTGTCGCTGGCGACACGGGTGCGGCCGGCGAGTCCGGCGGTCAGCAGCGCCGCGCCAAACAGAACGCCGCCGATGGCGATAGCGACGGAGGCCAGTTCCTGGGATTTCCTGACCGCTTCGACGGCGGCCGGTCCAGGGCCGTACACCTCCGCCTGGAAACCGGCGCCGCGCATCGTGGCGGCGACGGTCTGGGTCCAGTCGGCGGCGGGGGAGCGATCGGCGCTGAACGTGATCAGGCGCAGCGCCGGCAGATCGGTGGGCTGGATGTTTGGCCCGCCCCAATTGCGCAGCAGCGCGGCCGCGCGTTCGGGCGTGACGATGCGAACCGCTTCAACGCCGTCCACGGCGTTGAGCGCGATCGCCGCATCATCGAGCGCCGTCGCGCTTTCGGGCGCCAGAATGCGGGCGATGTATTGGCTGCGCAGCACCGCGTCGGCGCTATCGGCGCTGCGGTGGGCCAGCAGGGCGGAAAGCACCGCGATCGCCGCCAGCATTGAAGCGATCGCGACCACCCAGAACAGGGCCGCGCCGCCCGCGCGGGGCACGATCGGCGTCAAGCGGCCGTTTCCGCGATCACCGGCGCGATGCGCCCATCGCGCATGCGCCACAATTGCGCGCCGAGCTGTTCAGCCAGGTTTTCATCCTGCGTCGTTACAATGATGGTGGTGCCGGCGCGCCGCATCGAGGCCAGCAGGCGCAGCATGCGGCCCGCGATCTCCTGCGACAGCCCGGCGGTTGGTTCTTCAGCGAGGATCAGGCGCGGCCGGCCGACGACGGCGCGGGCCAGCGCGGCGCGGCGCTTCTCACTACCGGTCAGCGCCGAGGCGATGCGCCCGTCCCGTTCCGGGACGCCGAGAAATTTAAGCAGGTCCTCCACATCGCCAGCGTAGGCGTTAGCCTTCGCGCCTGCGAGTCGAAGCGGCAGGCTGACATTGTCGAAGGCGTCCATGTGGTCGGCAAGCACGGGGGATTCGCTCATGAATCCGATATCGCGTTTCAGCTTCGCCCGGGCCGTTCCGCTCAGCTTGCTCACATTCACGCCAAGCACTTCGGCGGTCCCCTCAGTCGGGTTGAGGAACAGGCGCAACACGTCGATCAGCGCCGTCTTGCCCGCGCCGGGCGGGCCGGAAATCACCGCAATGGCGCCGGGGTAGGCCTCAAAGTCGAGGTTGCGCAGCACGTCATGGCGCTTGCGGTAGCCCGCCTTGACCCCGCGCAGCCGCACGGCCGGCACGGCGCTATCGGTATCGCGATCAAAGATCGCATCAGCCGAAATCATGGACTCCCCCCGCGGAATCAGCGCAGGGCTCGCCGATGTGCCGCGCTGGGCTGAAGTTAGCATGATCTTGACCTGTGCGTCATGCGCCACCCGCTATTATGCGGACGAGGCATCGATTCCGCCGCAAGGCCGAGTCGTGCGCTGCGCGGCCTGTGGAAACACCTGGCGGGTGGAAAAGGAACTGGTCCTGGATAATGGGGCGGCTCAGCCGGCGACCTTCGTCGATGAGCCAAAGCTGACCCGCGAGCAGATAGAGCGCGCCCGGCGGGCCGCCGCCGCCAGCGCCAGTTCGCCCACGGCGCAGGCGCGGGCGCGCCAGATCCAGCGCCAGCGGCTGGAAAAGCTGCGCGCGGCGGCGATCGCCTGGGGCGGGGCGGGGGCGGCCCTGGCCGTTCTGCTGACCGTCGCGGTGGTGTTCCGGCAGGGCGTCGCCAAGGTCTGGCCGAATGCGGCCAGCGCCTATGCCGCGATGGGCCTCAGCGTGAACATTACCGGCCTCGAATTTTCCGATCTCGATCTGTCTCGCAGCGCCGAGGGCGAGGCGGCGGCGCTCACTGTTTCGGGCGCTGTGCGCAACATTGGCGGGCAGGCTAAATCGCCCCCGGTGCTGCGTTTCGGCTTGCTCGACCGCAATGCCGACGAAGTGCGCACCTGGATGGTGAGCCTGGACGGGCCGCCGATTCCGCCCGGCGGCGCGCGGCAGTTTTCCACAGTTCTGGTCGACCCGCCAGTCAGCGCCGTCGATCTTGAGGCCACGTTCGCCACCGCGTCGGAGGCAAGGAAAGCGCCGCCCCCCTTGCCCGTTTCAGCCCCCGCCCACGCGCCTACGCCGGTGAAGGACAACAAGCCGAAAACCGGCCACGCCCCCGGCGGCAGCAATCCCGGCGCGCTCACCGTGATCGAACCATCGCACGAGGCCGAAGCCGAGGCCGCGCCGGAACAGGCCGCCGAGCCTGGTCACTGAGCGCCGATGTCGCCGCTGATCGAGGAAGCGGCCATCGCCAAGCGCGTGGACGAACTGGCTGAAGACCTGTCAGCCCACGTCACCGATGAATGGACGCTGATTGCGCTGTTGCAGGGCGCCATGCCGTTCGCGGTGGATTTGATGCGCGCCCTGGCCCGGCGCGGGATCAATCCCACGCTCGATTCCCTCTGGCTGGAGAGCTATCGCGACGGGCGGGAAAGCTCCGGGCGCGTTGTGGTGCGCGCCGATATTTCCCGTAGCGTTGAGGGAAAACGCATCCTGCTGCTCGACGACGTTTTCGATAGCGGCCGCACGATCGCGTTCGCACGGGCGCACCTATTGGCGAAAGGCGCGGCGGAAACCCGCGCCTGCGCGGCGGTGCGCAAGCCAAGCGCGCTGGGCCTGCCGATCGAACATGTGGGGTTCGACGCGCCGGACGTCTTTCTCGTCGGCTATGGCATGGATGAGGCGGGCCGGTATCGCGGCCTTCCGTTCATCGCGCAACTTTGAGGCGTTTCCGATCGTTGGCCTAGTCCGTTTGGCATAGCCTGATTTAGCGCCGCTTTAAGGGCGTTGCGGCATCCTGCTGCAATGACCGTAACCGACGCGCTTTTTTCCGACGCTGTCGATCGCCTGAAGGAAACCGTCCTGCAGGGCCGTTCGATCGATGCTGCGCAGGTGCAGGTGATCGGCCTGGACGACATTCGCAAGGCGGCCGGCGCGGATTGGGAAAAAATCAAAGACCGCGTGCGCGCCAATTCCATGACGTTCCTGCAGGGCTGCTTGCAGCGGACCGATATTGTCATTCCGGCAGGCGACGGCTTCCTTGTAATCTTCTCCGCTGGCGACGAGCGCAATCTGGCGAGCGAATGCGCAACGGTGCGCGAAGCGCTCAACGCGTTCTATCTCGGCGATGCGGCGACGGCGCGGCTGAAAGCGGAAATCAGCCAGACGACGCTCGATCCCCGCGGCGTCGCGGCCTTGTTGCGCGCGCCGCAGGCGAAGGTGGCCGCGCCCGCGCGCGCGGCGCAACACCGCGCCGTATTCGCCCCGGCCTGGAACGCGGCGACCCAGGCGTTGACCACTTACGTATGCAAGCCGGCTTACGAACAGGGCGGGAGCATGCGCTTCGGCTACAATCCCGGCTATCGGACACGCTCCCTCGGCGATCGCGGGAGGCATGGCGAACTTGATTTGCGGTTGCTCGAAACGGCGGTGCAGGGCCTGACGCGCTGTCTCAGCGAGGGCCGGGTGTGCGCGGTGGGCGTCAGCATCCACCCAAGCACGATGACCGATCGGTCGGCGCGGCAGGCCTTGCTGGCGCGTCTGCTTTCCGTGCCGGAGAATACGCGGCGCTACATCGCCCCGCAAATCGCGGAGATCGAACCGGGCACGCCGTTGATGACGATCACCGATTGGGTGGGGATGTTGCGCACGGCTTGCAAGCGCGTGACCATAGAACTTCATCCTGCCGAGCGCTCGCTCGATGGTTTGGGGATGACCGGCGCGTTGGCTGTCGCCTGCAGCATTCCGGCCGGAATCCTGCAGCGGGGCGCGGCTGAGTTTTTCGGCCGGTGGGTCGGGGCTCTGCACCGCCAGAAAGTCAAGCTCATCGCCGACAATCTCAACGATATTGAGGTTCTGGACGCGGCGATAACCGCTGGCGTCGATGTCATGACGAGCCCGCGGTTTTGGCCGCCATGCAATGCGCCCAGGCAAGTCTCGTCTTATCCGCGTGAGATGCTGACCGAATACCGGCAGGTCCACATCTGAGTATCCGGCGCGGGCGATTTTTCGCTTTTGCCGGTTCGGGCAAGCGGCTAAACCGTAACCGGCGCCGCGCGGCGGCGGCAAAGAAGGATGCTCCCATGGCCGAAGGCTTTTCTCAGGTTTCAGTTTCCGCCGCGATCGACGCGGCGGTGGATGCGCGTGCGATGCTGAAGCATCCGTTCTATCAAGCCTGGAGCCAAGGGCGCCTCTCGCAGGACATTCTGGCCGAATACGCCAAGCAATATTTCCACCACGTCGAAGCCTTCCCGCGCGCGGTGAGCGCGGTGCACGCCCAATGCCCGGACCGGGAAGGCCGGCGCATGCTGGCCGAGAATCTCGCGGAAGAGGAAGGCCTGGGCCAAGGCAAACAGGATCACGCCGCGTTGTGGATGATGTTCGCCAACGCGCTCGGCGCGGATGCCGGCGCGGTGCAAAGCGTTGTGCGCAATCCGGAGACGCAAAAGCTGATCGACGCGTTCCGCGATCTGTCGCGGCAATCGTATGCGGCGGGCCTGGGCGCGCTTTATGCGTATGAGAGCCAGCTTCCGGCGGTATCGGCCACGAAGATCGACGGGCTGGACCGCTTTTACGGCGTGACGGATGAAAACGCGATCCGATTCTTCCGCGTGCACGAGGCGGCCGATGTTGAGCATTCAGCCGTATGCCGCGAACTGCTGAACAAGCTGCCGGCCGATCAGCGCAGCGAGGCGATCGCGGGCGGCGCGGCGATGGCCGGCGCGCTGTGGGATTTCCTCAGCGGCGTTCAGCGCCAAGCGGGTCTGCACTGCTAGTGCGGCTGCGGCGGGGCGATGACGGCTCAACCGCCTCATCGCCCAGCAACTGACACAACCGTTCCATGCGCGCGTTAAGCTCGGCACCGAACAGGAACACGTAGGCTGAAATAAAGAACCACAGCATCAGCACGAACACGCCTGAGAACACACCGTATGCGGCGCGCAGCGGCGTGAACAGATCGACATAGACGGAAAAGAGCGCAGATACGGTCAGCCACGCGACGGAGGCGAACAGCGCGCCCGGCGCGATCCAGCGCCACGCGGGGGGCTTGCGGTTGGGGCCCCAGCGGTAGAGCGCCAGCGCAAAGACCGTCATCAGCGCCAGCAAAACCGGCCAGCGCAAAAACGCCATCAGCAGCTTGGCGTCCGTTCCCATGGCGGCCAGAACATGGGGCGCGAGCGTGAACAGAAACACCGTGAGCAGCGCCATCGCCAGCGCGCCCAGGGTGAACGCGCCGCCGATCAGATAACGTTTGACGAAAGTGCGCCGCACCGTGTGTTCGTTGATGATCGTCAGCGCGTGCAGGAACGAGCGCGCGCCCTGCTGCGCGCTCCATACCGCAACGGCGAGGCTCACAAAGCCGTTAAGCGCAAGTGTTTGAGGATCGGCGTGGATCAGGCGCGCCACTTGCCCGCGAGCTATATTCAGAACCGGGTCCGGCGCTATGCCCGACAGCGCGTCGATCTGCGCGCTGACCCCGACGGGATCACCCAAAAGCCCGTACAAAGCCACTATTGCGGCGAGCGATGGGAAGGTCGCCATCAAAACAAAGAACGCCACGCCCGCCGCCACGAGGCCCAGATTGTCGCGTCCTGCCTGGCGCATGGCGTCGCGAAACAGCGCCCGCCACTGGCGCGCCCTTATCTCCTTCAGATGGGAAGGCGGTCGATCAATGTGCGCTTCGGCCGACATGGACACAACGTATCATGAAACCTGTCCAAAACGTTGCCGGTTTCGGGCTCGATTGCCTCGCGGTAAAAATGCGGGCATGGGGCGGGCATGGCGCTGAAGCTGATTTTCATGGGCTCGCCGGATTTCGCCGTGCCGTCGCTGGAGGCTCTGCGCGCCGCCGGGCACGAGATCGTGTGCGTATATTCGCAGCCGCCGCGCCCGGCCGGACGAGGTCAAGCTGAACGCAAAACGCCGATACACCAATTGGCCGAAGCGCGCGGTCTGCCGGTGCGCACGCCGCGCCGGCTGAAAAGTCTCGAAGAGCAGCAGGCTTTCGCCGCGCTTGGCGCCGATCTGGCGGTGGTCGTCGCCTATGGGCTGATCCTGCCGCAGCCGGTGCTGGATGCGCCGCGCCTGGGTTGTCTTAACCTGCACGGCTCGCTGCTGCCGCGCTGGCGCGGGGCGGCGCCCATCCAGCGGGCGCTGATGGCCGGAGATAAAGTCACCGGCGTGATGGCGATGAAGATGGAGGAAGGGCTCGATACCGGCCCGGTGCTGCTCGCCGAGAGCGTGCCCATTGCGGCGCAGGACACCGCCGCTACTTTGCACGATCGCCTCGCCGCGGCCGGCGCGCCGTTGCTTACGCGCGCTGTGGCCATGATGGAGCGCGGCGCAGCGCAATTCACGCCGCAAAGCGCCGAAGGCGTCACCTACGCTGAAAAGATCACGCCCGCCGAAGCGCGCATCGACTGGACCGCGCCGGCGCGCGAAATCGATCTGAAAATCCGCGGCCTATCGCCGTTTCCAGGCGCGTGGTTCATGCTGAACGGGGCGCGCGTCAAAGCGCTGATGTCGCGCGCCGAGGAAGGCAAGGGTGCGCCCGGCGCGGCGCTGGACGACAGCTTGCTCATTGCCTGCGGCGATGGCGCCGTGCGCTTGCTGCGCGTACAGCGCGAAGGCAAAGGCGCAATGGCGGCGGAGGCGTTTCTGCGCGGCGCGCCGGTGCGCGCGGGCGAAGTGCTTTCCTGATGCGCTTCAAATTGCTCATCGAATATGACGGCGGGCCGTTCGAGGGCTGGCAGCGCCAGGAAGAGCGGCCGACAGTGCAGGGCGCGCTTGAGCGCGCGGTTTTTGCGTTCACCGGCGAGCAGGCCGACGTCGTCGGCGCCGGCCGCACGGATTCCGGCGTGCATGCGATCGGGCAGGTCGCGCATGTCGATATTGAAAAGCCGTTTGCGCCGGGGCGGGTCCGCGATGCGCTGAACGCGCATGTGCGGCCGGCGCCGATTTCCGTGCTGAGCGTCGAGGAGGCCGCGCCTGAATTTCACGCGCGGTTCGACGCCATCGGGCGCGTCTATTGGTACCGCATTCTGAACCGCCGCTCGCCGCCAGCGCTCGAACGGGGCCATGTCTGGCATGTCGCGCGCGCGCTGGATCGCGAAGCGATGGAAGACGCCGCGGGCCGGCTCATCGGCCGGCACGATTTCACCACGTTTCGTGACGCAAATTGCCAGGCGCCGAGCCCGGTCAAGACGCTCGACAGCCTTGATGTCATGCGCGTGGGCGAGGAAATTCACGTCTGGGCCAAGGCGCGTTCGTTTCTGCATCGCCAGGTGCGCTCAATGGTCGGCACGCTGGTTGATGTCGGCGCCGGAAAACGCACGCCCGCCGATGTCGCCGCAGCGCTCGCCGCGCGTGACCGGGCGTGCTGCGGGCCGGTCGCGCCGGCGGATGGATTATATCTGGAGCGGGTGGATTACGCGGCGAACGTCGCGAAATAATCGGCCAGCAGTTTGGTATAAATCCGCGCCAGCGTGCGAACATCTTCCAACGGCGCGAACTCATCGATCTTGTGTGCCGTCTCGTTAAGCAGGCCGAGTTCACAGGTTGGACAGGCCTTGTGCATGAAGCGCGCGTCCGATGTGCCGCCGGTCGTGGATAGAACGGGCCGTTGGCCGGTGATGGTTTCCGCCGCGTCCTGCACGAGCACGGTGAACGGGCCGGGGTCGCAATAAAATGCCTCGCCTGTGGCGCGGCCATCGATCGAAAAGCGCGCGCCGCTTTGCGCCGCGATGCGTGCGGCTTCCTTCTCGATCCAGGCTTTTATCGTCTCGCCGGTGTGGTTGCTGTTGAAGCGTATGTTGAGCTTGGCTTTGGCGCGGGCGGGGATCACGTTATGCGCCCCGTCGCCGACGTCGATGGAAGTGATCTCCAGATGCGAAGGATCAAAGCCCGGCGCGCCGTCGTCCAGTTTCGTGCGGCGGAGCACGTCGAGCAGATCGAGCAGCGGACCCATCGGATTGAGCGAGCGGTGCGGATAGGCGACGTGCCCCTGCTTGCCTTCGGCGATTATCACGCAATTGAAACTGCCGCGCCGGCCATTCTTGATCGTATCGGCGACGCGATCGACGCTGGTGGGTTCGCCGATCAGGCAATGGCTGAATTGCTCGCCTTCGGCCAGCAGCGCGTCGAGAACTTTCCTGGTGCCATCGATCGACAAGGCTTCTTCGTCGCCGGTGATCAAAAGGCTGATCGCGCCCTTCGCGGGAACGGGGATCGAAGCAACGGCCGAGACGAAGCACGCGATCGCCGCTTTCATGTCCACCGCGCCGCGCGCGACCAGATTGCCGTCGCGGATTTCGGCGGCGAACGGGTCCACGCTCCAGGCGCCAACGTCTCCCGGCGGGACGACATCGGTGTGGCCGGCGAAGCAAAAATGCGGCAGGCCGGCTCCGCGCTTGGCGAAGAGATTATCGATGTCGCCGAATTTCATCCGCCGGCAGGCAAAGCCAAGCCTTTCCAGGGCGCTTTGCAAAGTGTCCAGCGCGCCGAGATCGGCGGGGGTGACGGAAGGGCAACGCAGCAGCGCCTGAGCGAGCGGGATCGGATCGTGCGGGGGAATGGCGGCGTCGGGCATTTGCGGTCTCTACAAGCCGGGCCCGGTTTTGTAGAGTCCGGGGGCGTATTTTTAGAGTCGTTTTGGGAAATGTACGCCATGAAGATTGACGTGGATAAACTCGCGGTCAGGACCGGCTCGGGCTACCCCGAGCCCTTTCGGCGCAACGCCCTGACGCGAACCAAGAAGCGCCTTGGCGACGGCGCCGGCCTTACCGATTTTGGCGTAAACCTGACCCGCTTGCCGCCGGGCGAGTGGTCGAGCGCGCGGCATTGGCACGTGCTCGAAGACGAATTCGTCTATCTGATCGAGGGCGAACTCACGCTGATCACGGACGAGGGAGAGGTGATTCTGAAAGCCGGCGATTGCGCGGGGTTTCCCAAGAACACGCCGAACGGCCATCATTTCATCAACCGGTCAGCACGCGATGCGGTTTATCTGGAAGTCGGTACGCGTTCGCATAACGAGGAAGCGTTCTATCCCGATATTGACTTGCATTTTAAAGACGGGCGCTGGTTCCACAAGGACGGGTCGGCTTACTAAGCGGCGGCGCATGTGATAGCGTGGCGCCGTGAACGCTCCTGTCACCACACGCTTTGCCGAAGGCTGGCCGCGCCGCCGGTTCACCGTTGCCGAGATTTGGGCGATGGTCGAAGCCGGCATCATGGACGAAGACGAGCCGGTGGAGCTTCTGGAGGGGGAGCTGGTTCCAATGGCGTCCAAGAAGAACCGCCATGAGATTTGGAAGCGCGAGCTTGCGAGACTGATCATCACCGCCACGCCGAAGAGCGTCGCGGTCGCTGTGGAGCCCTCGCTCTACCTCAGTGACGTGACGTTTACGGAACCGGACATCCTGGTTCACCCGCAATCCATCTTGCCTGAAGATGTGCGCGGGCCGGATGCGCTGTTGCTGGTCGAGGTGGCCGATACGTCGATTGATCGCGATATGCGGTTAAAGCGACCGCTCTATGCACGCCACGGCGTTGCGCATTACTGGATTTTGGACGCCGAAAACCGACGCGGCTTTCTGTTTTCCAATCCGGGCGCCGAGGATTATCCCGCGCCGCTCGAAATCGGGCCGGGCGAAGTACTTGCCCTGCCGTTCGATCGCAGCATCACGTTCAAACTGGCCGATCTCGGCTAATCCCGCAGCAGATCGTTGATCGCAGTTTTCGCGCGCGTCTGCGCATCGACGCGCTTGACGATCACGGCGCAGGAAAGCGATGGCCCGCCGTTCGGATCGGGCAGTGCTCCAGGCACGACGACAGAATAGGCCGGCACTTCGCCGCGGAAGGTTTCACCGGTGGCGCGATCAACGATCTTGGTCGAGGGCGAGATGAACACGCCCATCGACAGCACCGCGCCCTGGCGCACGATCACGCCTTCGACCACTTCGGAACGAGCGCCGATAAAGCAATCATTCTCGATGATCACCGGATTGGCCTGCAGCGGCTCCAGCACGCCGCCAATGCCCACGCCGCCGGAAAGGTGCACGTTCTTGCCGATCTGCGCACACGAGCCGACCGTGGCCCAGGTGTCGACCATCGTGCCTTCTCCGACATAGGCGCCGATATTGGTGAAGCTCGGCATCAGCACGGCGTTCTTGGCGATATGCGCGCCGCGCCGCACGATCGCGCCGGGCACGGCGCGAAATCCTGCATCGCGAAAGCGGTTCTCGTCCCAGTTGGCAAATTTGCTGGGGACCTTGTCCCACCAGTTCGACCCGCCAGGCCCGGGCATGACCATATTGTCGTTCAGGCGGAAGGAGAGCAGCACGGCTTTCTTCAGCCATTGATGCACGGTCCACGCGCCATCGGGTCCGCGTTCGGCCACGCGCGCGGCGCCGCTGTCGAGCATGTCGAGCGCGGTTTCCACCGCATCGCGCGCGGCGCCCGTGCTCGTCGGGGAAAGTTCGGCCCGGCGCTCCCAGGCGGTTTCGATCGTGGCTTGCAAATCGCTCATCAGCGCTGGCTAGACGGGCTCGCCAACGCGGTCAATCGGCGGCGATCTTGTGCAGGAAACCGGCCAGATCGTTTGTGTCGTGGTGAACGTGGGCGGGCGCCGCCCCGGCGCCGGCCGGGCGAACCGCCGCCGGTTCGTGGCTCCAGTCCTTGGTCGAGCGGACGAGGACGGTGGTGAAGCCGAGCGCGTGGGCCGGCTCAAGGTTTCGCGCGATATCCTCGAACAGCACCGCATGGCCGCCGGCAAAACCGTGACGGCGCATCAGGCGTTCGTAGGATTCAGGTTTGGGCTTGGGGGCGTATTCGCCGGCGGAGATATCGAACACGTCGTCGAACAGATGATCCACGCCGAGCTTGGCGAGCACGCGTTCGCCGTGTCTGCGGCTGCCATTGGTGAACACAAGGCGCTTGCCGGGCAGCCTGCCAAGCCCTTGCGCCAGAAGCGGGGCGGGCGAAACGGGCGCGAGGTCGATGTTGTGCACGTAGTCGAGAAAATCATGCGGCGCCATGCCATGCACTTGCATGAGCCCGTTCAGCGTCGTTCCGTGATCGACGAGATATTGTTTCTGCAAACTCCGCGCGGTGAGATGATCGACCGAAAGAAACCGGCTGACGAAATCGGTCATCCGCACGTCGATCTGGGCGAACAGATCGCATTCGGCCGGATACAGCGTGTTGTCGAGATCGAACACCCAGACGGATTTATCGCGCCAGGACGTCGTCAATCGCCGCTGCCCCCTTCGCCGATATCGCCAGACGCGGCGCCGCCGGAGGCGGTGTCCGGCGCGCGTCCGGCCCGGCCGGTGGTCGGCGAATTGATTTCGGCGTCGGCCATTTTCGGCAGATCGAGTTGTTTGGGCTTTGCGCCCGGCAGCAGGAAGTCGCGCTCGAAGAACTCGACCACGACGCCTTCCCGGCCCTGCGGGCTGATCGGGGTGAAGAGGCCTATGTCATAGGCGCGGTCGGCGCATTTTTCACGGCCGAGAATGGCGAATTTCGCCGGCGAGGTGCAGAAGCTTTCGCCGCCGGCGGCAAGCTCGCGCTTGCCCTGCGGGCTTTCGAGCAGCGCTTCAACGAAATAGACGTTCTGGATCAGCGGATCGTCGATCGTGCGGGCGCAGCCGCCCGGCCCAAGCGCCCACCAGCCGCGCGATTCCCAGCCTTCGCCGCGCCGCCGCGCCACGGCGGACCAGATTTTGCCGGCCGTGCGGTTGCACAAGGTAAGGCCGATCGCATCGGCGCGTTTGCGCGCCATGGTTTCCAGCGCATCGATCAATTGTTCTTCAGTGGCGGTCGGGGCAATATTGCGCTCGGTGCGGAAGCGTCCGATCGCGTTGGCCATCCGGCGCGGATCGTAATTGCCTGAGGGCGAGGCGGTCTCATAGCCCGCATCGGACAAAAGCCGCTGCAGCCCGGCCGCGCGCGCGGTGGTGAGCGTGTAGGGATCAGGCTCAGAAAAAATCGTGCGCCAGGAATCGCGCTTGTTGATGCGGATGTCGCGAAACGTGCGTTCTTCCAGCCCCATCGCCTGGCAATTCGGCGGGTTCTCGATCGCAAACGAGGCCTGCGGATCGACGCAAAGGCGCGAAACGCCGCCCCACTGGCGCCGGCCGCCGCGATGGGCGCTCGATGTGCGGGCGAAGGTGTAGTGCACGCCGCGGGTAAGCGGCGCGGTGGCGGCGAGCCTGCACTCGCCCGGCCGCAATCGCAGCCAACCGGAAACCAGAACGGTCTTGCCATCGGGCCGACCTGTCGCGACCTCGACGATGTAGGATGTCTGATTGCAGAGCGACCAGCCGCCGGGCGCTGCCTGCGCGCGTGCGTTGTTCAGCCACGCCGCGCCGGCGCCGATGAGCACGGCCGCCAGCAGCGCGAGCAGCGCATTAGGAAACCAGCGTGCCTGCGCCATGTTCAGTAAAAAGCTCCACCAGCAAAGCGTGCGGCTTGCGGCCATCGACGATTACAGCGGCTTCAACGCCCGCGTTCAACGCGGCGATGCATGTCTCCAGCTTGGGGATCATGCCGCCGGTCGCGGTTCCGTCCTGGATGAGCGCCTGCGCGTCCGCCTTGGTCATCTGACGGATCAGATTTTTATTCTTATCGAGCACGCCGTCCACATCGGTGAGCAGCAAAAAGCGCTTGGCGCTGAGGGCCCCGGCGATGGCGCCAGCGGCGGTGTCGGCGTTGATGTTGTAGGTTTTGCCGTCAGCGGCTACGCCGATTGGCGCCACGACGGGGATGTAATCCTCCTGCGCGCCGAGCAGCGCCGTGAGCAACGTAGGGTCAACCGCCTCCGGCTCCCCGACAAAACCAAGATCGACGACGTTCTCGATCGCGCTGTCGGGATCTCTCTTCGTTCGCACCGCCTTGGACACGGTGATGAGCCGCGCATCCTTGCCGGAAAGGCCCACGCCGCGGACGTCCGCCTCGGCGCCGGCGACCGTGATAAGGTGCGCGAGTTGTTTGTTCACGGCGCCGGAAAGCACCATTTCGGCGATTTCCATGGTCTGTGCGTCGGTGACGCGCAGGCCGTCGATGAACTGGGATTTGACGCCGGCCCGCTCCAGCATGGCGCTGATCTGCGGCCCGCCGCCATGCACCACGACCGGCTGTATGCCCACGAGCTTCAGCAGCACGACGTCGGCGGCGAAGCGCCGGGCGGTTTCTTCGTCGCCCATGGCGTGGCCGCCATATTTAATGACGACGATTTCGCGGTCATAGATCTGAATGTAGGGGAGCGCTTCGGCCAGGGTTTTGGCCGTGGCGAAGCCCTCGCCAAGCTGGGCGATGTCGATGCCGGGGCGGGAGGCTGAGTCGGGTTTCAAGACGGGCGGAGACTTAGGGCGTCTTGCCCGTCACGCCAAGGCCGCGATTTCCGCCCGCAGCAGGTCCAATCCCAGGCCGCTGTGAGCAGAAACCACCAGCACGTCAGGATGCGCCGCCGGACGCCGTTTGATCGCGGCGAGGGCGGCTTCCCGCGCGGCGGCGAGGCTGGCGTCTTCCGGCTTGTCCGCCTTGGTGAGCACGATCTGATAGGACTGCGCCGCGCCATCCAGCGCGTCCATGATCTCGATGTCGTTGGGCTTGGGGCCGTGACGCGAGTCGATCAGCAGAAACACGCGCTTGAGGCCGGGCCGGCCGCGCAGATAATCGCGCATGAGTTCGGTCCAGCGCGCGATGTCCGCCTTCGGCGCCTTGGCGTAGCCGTAGCCGGGGAGATCGACGAGGCGCATCGCCTCGCCAAGCATGAAGAAATTCAGCTCGCGCGTGCGCCCCGGTTCGCTGGAGGCGCGCACGAGATTTTTGCGCCCGAACAGCGCGTTCATGAGGCTCGATTTGCCGACATTCGACCGCCCCGCGAACGCCACTTCGGGCCGATCCGCGGCAGGCAGATGCTCAAGGCCCGAAGCGCCACGCTCGAAAGCAACGGGCTGACGAAAGAATTTCTCGGCGGCCTCGATATCGAAGCCCACGGTGTTATGCCGCGCCCGCGCCGGCATCCTTGCCGCGCAGCTTGAGCAGCAATTTGTCAAGTTCGGTTTCTACGCCATTGCGGCGCATGATGATGTACTGCTGCGCGATGGAGAGCAGATTGGACCAGGTCCAGTAGATCACCAGGCCGACGGCGGCGGCGGAAAACATGAACGTCACGATCACCGGCATGAACTTGAATATCGTCGCCTGCGTTGCATCCGTCGGCTGGGCGCTCATCGCTTGTGAGGCGTACATGGTGACGCCGTAGATCATCGCCCACATGCCGACGCCGAGGAAAAAGCCGAGGAACGGGACCGTAACCGGATTGAAATTGAGAAGGCCGAACAGATTGCCCAGCATCAACGGATCGCGCGCCGAAAGATCGTGGATCCAGAGGAACGGGGCGTGCCGCAGTTCGATGGTGACCGTCAGCACCTTGTAGAGCGCGTACATGATCGGAATCTGGATCAGGATCGGCAGACAGCCGGCGAGCGGATTGACCTTCTCGCGCTGGTAAAGCTGCATCATTTCCTGTTGCTGGCGCGCCTTGTCGGCGGCGAAGCGTTCCTGGATTTCCTTCATCTTCGGCTGCAGCTTGCGCATTTTCGACATCGCCGAGAACGACTGGTTGAGCAGCGGGAAGAGAATAATCTTCACCAGCACCGTCATGATCAGAATGGCGACGCCGAAACTGTTCGTAAATTTGCCGACCGAATCCAGAACGAAGAAATAGGGCCGGGTGAGGAACCAGAAATTCCCCCAATCGACCGCCTTGTCGAAATCCGGGACATTCATCGTATCCTGGTAGTGCTTCAGGATATCGACGCGTTTGGCGCCGGCGAAAAAATGCTGCGTGTAGGCGATTGAAGCCCCCGGCGCGAGCGGCCGGCCGCCGCCGACATAATCGGCGCGAAAATCGGTGTAGCCGGTCGCGGGCGTTGCGTCGTAGGTGGACTTGATTACCTCGTTCTGCGCGGGGATGAGCGCGGCCAGCCAATAATGGTCGCTGACGCCGAGCCAGCCGCCTGGCCCTTCGTCCGTCATCATCGGGCTGTCCATTTGGCGCTTGTTTTCAAGCTTTTCGCGCGCATGGCGCTGGGCCACCTGATAGGTGCGCTCCTGCAGCAGGTGCTGGGCGCCGACGACCCCGGTCAGGCCCTGGTGGACGATCTGGTTGGGAATGTAATCGGACGGCAAGTCCCGTCGCCGCACCACGGAGAACGGCCGGATGGTGATGCTCGCGGCGCCGTCGTTGCGCACCGCATCGGCGATCGTGAACATGTAGCTGTCGTCGACGCTGATCGTGCGGGTGAACACCAGCCCATCCGGCGAAGAATACGTTAGCGTTACCGGCGCGTTCGGCGTGAGCGTTGCGCCTTCGGGCGCCGTCCATTGCGTGCGCGCGCCGACCAGGTCGTCGCCATTGGCGACGTTCTCCCAGCCAAAATAGGAATCGTATGCGCCTTTCGCCGCTTGCGGCGTCAGCAGCGTTACTTCCGGGCTGTCTTTTTCGGGGTGCTGGCGATAATTTTTCAGCGACAGGTCGTCGAACCGCCCGCCGGTGAGATTGATCGAGCCATCGACCGCCGCGTTGTCTATCCGCACGCGCGGATTTTGCGTGAGCGCGGCGGGCCGGTCGATCACCGCAGCGGCGGCTTGGGGATTTTGCGCGGCGATCTGCGTTTGGTTCTGCTGCGCCGCGATCTGGCGCTGCCGCGCCGGCCCGCCGACAAAGACGTCGAACCCGAAAATGATCACGATCGCGAGCATCATCATCACGATCAGGTTGCGGGTGTCCTCCGGCGCGCCGGGCTGTCCTCCGGGCCCTAAGAGTCCTGCCATGTTCAGTCAGTGTCCGTCTTGATCCGGCCGGGCCGCCGCAAGGGGCCCTCAGGCGCCGCAAAAACGCCTTCCAAAGCGGGGCGGAGCCTTATCAGCGCCTTTCCGACATCGTCAAGCAAACTGGGCCAGGGCGCATTGGCCGTAGCGTCGCGGGCGATAAGAACATAGTCGCAGCCGGCCACGAATTGCGCCGTGGAAGCCGCCGCCGCCGCCCGAAGGCGGCGCTTCGCGCGGTTGCGGGTTACCGCAGAACCGATTTTCCTGGTCGCCGTAAAGCCAAGACCGACCGGGCCGGTTTCAGCCCGGCGGCGGGCCTCGACGACCACCAGCGGCCGGCCGGCGCGCGCGCCCTTGCGGGCGGCGAGAAACTCGGCGCGGCTCCTGAGGCGAATGAGGTTCAGGCCGAAAGGCGCTTGCGGCCCTGGGCCCGGCGGCGGGACAGAACCTTGCGGCCCCCCTTGGTCGACATCCGCGCGCGAAAGCCGTGCCGGCGCTTTCGCACGAGCTTGCTCGGCTGGTAGGTGCGCTTGGTCGCCACGAGGGTCCTCGCCGGTCATTGGAACTAAATGAGCCGGGCCGGATACAGGAGCACCCGGCTGGCGTCAAGAAGGGCGGCAACGCCCGCAAGCGGCTCTGCCGGGGCCGCGGCATTCGGCTGTTGCCTGAAAACACCGCCCTTTCGGTTATTTGCGCACCGGCAACATCTCGCAATTTTGATGCAGCATTCGGGCGACAAGGTGCCGGCTGGGAAGGAACCTAGTGTCGCTGCACGTCACCCCTTTGCCGTCGCCGGAAGCGGCGGCGCCGTTCCCCCGGCCGGAACCGGAGGCGGTAGAGCCGCCTGCGCCGCCGCCGCCGTCCGCACCCGAGGCGCCGGCGCCAAGCCGGGCGCTGTTGCCGAAATTCCTGACCCGCTCGCTTTCGGCCCGGGTGTTGAGCGTGATCGCGCTGTTCGCGCTCGTCGGGGAAGTGGGGATCATGGTTCCCTCGCTGGCCTCGTTTCACCGCACGTGGCTGCAGGAGCGCCTCAACGCCGCGCAAATCGCCGCGCTCGCGCTTGAGGCCGCGCCCGATCAGGCGATCACCGAATCGCTTCGCCATGAATTGCTGGAGAACGCCGGCGTGCGCCGCGTCGCGCTGAAGCGCGACGGCACGCGTGAGCTGCGTCTCGACGCAATGAGCGCGGCCGATGATATGCCCTTGGTGCGCACAGTCGATCTGCGCAGCATGGACGCAATTGGCTCGGCGGTGTCGGCGATCGAGGCCCTGTTTGCCCCGGCCGAGCGCATGCTGGTTGTGCTCGCCCAGCCGCGGTTCGAGAGCGGCGAGTTCATCGAGATTGTCATTCCCGAGGCGCCGCTTAAGCGCGACCTGCGCGATTACGCGGCGCGCGTATCGATGGTGTCGATCGGCGCGGTGCTGATTTTTTCCTGGCTTGTCTACCTGACGCTGAACGCCGTGCTGGTCCGCCCGATGCGCCGGCTTACCGCTCACATCGAACAGTTCAGCCAGTCGCCGGAAGATGTTTCGCGCGGCATCCGCCCCAGCGGCCGGGAAGACGAAATCGGCCGCGCCGAGGCCGCGCTCGCCGTGCTGGAGGGCAGAGTGCGCGCGTCCCTGCGCCAGCGCGCGCGTCTGGCCGGCCTGGGCGGGGCGGTCGCCAAGCTGGCGCATGACCTGCGCAATTCAATCGCTACGGCGCAATTGGTCACCGAGCGTCTGTCGGTGTCCGCCGATCCCCAGGTGCGCCAGACCGCGCCGCGGCTGGAGCGTGTCATCGCCCGCGCCGGCGGGCTTGCGGAGGCCGCGTTGCGCTATGGCCGCGCGGAGGAACCCACGCCGCTGCTGCGGCGGGTGGGGTTGGCCAATGTTCTGGACGAAGCCGCCGCCGATGCGCTCGGGCCGTTCGCCGGGGCGGAATGGTGCAACGATACGCCGGCGCATCTGACAGTGTTTGCCGACAGCGAGCATCTCAACCGCATCGCCGCCAATCTCATCCGCAACGCCGGCCAGGCCAGCGCCAACGCCGGCAAGCCGGTGCGCGTGGTGGCGCGCTCGCGCGTTGTGCGCGATATAACAGTGGTCGAGATTTGCGATTGCGGCCCTGGGATTCCCGAGCAGGCCCGCGCGAAATTGTTTGAGCCGTTCGGCGCATCGACGCGCAAGGACGGCGCCGGCCTTGGCCTGGCGATCGCCAGGGAACTCGCAAACGCCATGGGTGGAGACGTGGCGTTGGCCGATTCAGGGCCCGGCGGCTCGATTTTCGCGATCACCCTGCGCAACGCTCCCCGCAGCGAGTAGCCGCGCAACGCCCTCGCGCCGCGGATCGGCGCCGCCTTCCAGATTCGCCCCGTTCACGCGGATGCCGTTTAGTCCGCTGACCTCGCCGCCGCCTGGGCTCAGCTTCCAGCCGCGCGCGCGCAACGAGGCCGCGATCGGCTCTGGAAATTTTCCCGCCTCGATACGAATGGTTTCGCCATTGGCCACGACGTTCGGCTGGGCGACCGCGTCCTGCATGGAAAGTTTCCAGTCCACGATCCCGATCAGAGTCTTGGCGACATAGGCGATGATCGAATTGCCGCCAGGCGAACCGATGGCGGCGTAAAACCTGCCGTCTTTATCCAGTACGATCGTCGGCGCCATCGAAGAGCGCGGTTTCTTGCCTGGCGCCACGGCGTTGGCCACCGGTTTTCCATTGCGCGTCGGCGTGAACGAAAAATCGGTGAGCTGGTTGTTCAGGAAGAATCCCGCCGCCATGCGGTGGGAGCCGAATGGCGATTCCACTGAAGCGGTCATCGCCACGACGTTGCCGGCGCCGTCGACGATCGAAAGGTGGGTCGTGCCGCCCTCGGGACGGTCGCTCGGCGGCGCCCAGCGATCCAGCAGCGAAGGCCCGCCGGTGATGATCGAGGGATCGCCCGGCAGGATTGTCCTTGGCGCGGCCTTGGCAAGGTCAATTAATTTGGCGCGCTCGGCGATGTAGCGGGGATCGATCAGGCCGTTCACCGGCACCGGCACGACATGATCGTCAGCCAGATAAAAATCGCGGTCGGCGTAGGCGATGCGGCTGGCCCAGAAGAACGCCGCCCAATCGTCAGCGTCCGCGGGGCCCTTCGGCGCGGGCCGGGCCTTCGCGAAGAGGCCAAGCAGATCGATCACCGCCACGCCGCCCGAACTTGGCGGCGCCGCGCTGCAAATCTGGTAGGTGCGGTAGGCGCCGCAAACCGCCGCGCGCCTGACAGGTTTTACGGTTTTCAAATCGGCTTGCGTCAGCACGCCGGGAATCGGATCGGCATGCACGGCTTTCAAGATTGCGTCGGCGATCGGGCCCCGCTGCAATGCCGCGGGCCCATCTCTGGCGAGCGCCCGCAAGGTTGCGGCGTATTCCGGATTTTTCCGCAGATAACCGATAGGCAGCGGCGCGCCCTCCGGCGTGAGCACGTAGGCGCGCGCGGCCGGATCGGTAAAGCCGCCGCGCGCGGCTAGGCCCGCAATGCCCTGGCTCATGCGCGGCGAGACGAGGAAACCTTCGTCCGCCAGTCTGATCGCCGGATCGAACAGCCGCGCCCACAGCAGCTTTCCGTTCGCTTCGTGGGCCAGTTTCAGCATCGCATAGAGGCTGGGCGCGCCGGTGGAGCGCCCACTCATCACGGCTTGGGGGAAAGGCAGGGGGGCGCTGTTGGGGCCCAGGAAATAATCGGGCGTCGCTGCGGCGGGCGCCGCCTCGCGCCCATCGAAGGCGTCAACCTTGCCGCTGGCCTTGTCGTACGCGACCATGAAGCCGCCGCCGCCGACGCCGGCGCTTTGCGGCTCCACCAGCCCCAGCACGGCGATCGTCGCGATCGCCGCGTCGGTCGCCGAACCGCCGGCGGCGAGCATGTCGAGCCCGGCTTGCGCCGCGCGCGGATCGGCCGCCGCTACCATCGCCTCACCGGCCGGCTGTTGCGCGGCCGGCAGATGGGCGCAGGCGGCCAGCGCCAGCGAGGCCAGCAATGAGATCAGAAAGCGGCGCGGCATGGGGCTCCGGGCGTGACGGCACTTGAACTTGGGGGCTTATGGGCCGCTTGACCAGTGCCGTCGCCTCAAGTGTAGCGTGAGGCCGGCTTGTCGCGGGAGGCGCCGGCCGCGATCTGGCGCTCGGCGGCGACGTAAGCGTCCCAATCCTTGATATCGGGCAGCGACGGAAAACAGACCGGTTCGTTCATGTCCAGCGCGCGCAGCGAGGCGCGGACCACGTCATCGGCGCTCATCACCAGATGGGGCGGAAATTGCGGCCGCGTCGGCATGCGGGAATGAAATTCCGTCGCCACAATGCCCGGCACGAGCAATTGCACGCGGATGTTCGCGCCCGCCGTTTCGACCTGCATGTGCCGCGTCAGCGCCGTCACGTAATTCTTTGAAGCGCCATAGCCGGCATTGCCGGGCATCTGCATGAACACGGTGCCCGAGGCAATGTTGATCACCGCGCCGGCGCCGTCCGCGGTCATCCGCTTGAGTGCGGCGATAGAAAGATGCGTAACCGCCGTAATGTTCACCGCCAGCATGGAATCGAACGCTTCCGGATCGAGCGTCGCCAGTGGGCCGCGCGTGGCGAAGCCGGCATTGTTGATCACCAGCGCGAGCGGGGCGCCGGAAGCGATGCGCTCCACGACTTTCCGGACGCCCGCCGCCTCGCTGAGATCGGCCGGCAGCACTTCGACGCCCGCGCCGTGTGCGTCCATCAACGCAGCGGCCAATTCGTTCAGCCGTTCCGCCCGGCGCGCTACGATAACGAGATCATAGCCGGCGGCGGCGAGTTGCTCGGCGTAGCTGCGCCCGATGCCCGATGAAGCGCCGGTGATCAATGCGCGCGGATTTGCCATCTATGCTCTCCCGTTGGGGCGCGGCTCGCTTCAGTTCAGCGGCAGGCCCACGTAGTTCTCCGCCAGCGTCGTTTGCGCGGCGCGCGAGGTGCGGATGTATTCCAGCTCCGCGATCTGCATTTTGCGGTCGAACGCGTCCATGGTTGGAAAGCGGTGGGTGATGCCGGTGAACCACCAGGAGAAGCGTTCAGCCTTCCATACACGCGAAAGCGCGCGGGCGGCGTAACGGTCGATGCCCGCGGATGAATTCTTTTTGTAGAACTGATCGAGCGCCTCGGCGAGATAGACCACATCCGAAACCGCCAGGTTAAGGCCCTTGGCGCCAGTCGGCGGAACGATGTGCGCGGCGTCGCCGGCAAGGAAAAGCCGGTTCCAGCGCATGTTCTCGCAGACAAAACTGCGCAGCGGGGCGATGCTTTTCTCAAAAGAATCCCCGCGCGTCACGTTCGCCGCCGCTTCCGGGCCGATCCGCAGGCAGAGTTCGTCCCAAAACCGGCCGTCGGGCCAGTCTTCGATCTTTTCGTCCTGCGCGACTTGAAGATAATACCGGCTGCGCGTTGGCGAACGCATAGAAGCCAGCGCAAAGCCGTTTTCGTGATTGGCGTAGATCAGTTCCTCGGCGCCGGGCGGCACGTCAGCCAGTATGCCGAGCCAGCCGAACGGATAGACGCGCTCGAACGTCTTCAACTCGGCCGGCGGGATCGATTGACGCGCCACGCCATGGTAGCCATCGCAGCCGACGACGAAATCGCAATCGACGCGCTGTTGCTTGCCGTCCTTTTCGTAGGTCACGTACGGCTTGTCGCTATCGAGCGCGTGCGGCTTTACGTCGTCGGCCTTGTAGATGATATGGATTCCGCGCTCGTCGGCAGCTTGCCCGAGGTCTTTCATCACTTCCTGCTGGCCGTAGACCATGATCGTCGTGCCGCCGGTGAGTTTGGCGAAGTTGATGTGAAACATCCGCCCGTCGACGACGAGATTGGTGCCGCCATGGGGCAGGCCCACCCGGTGCATCCGCGCGCCGAGACCGAGCTTGTCCATCAGATCGACGGCGATTTGTTCCAGCACGCCGGCGCGGACCCGGTCCTGCACGTAGGCGCGCGTCTGGCGCTCCAGAACGATGCACGCCACGCCCGTCTGCTTGAGCATGTGGGACAGGAACAAGCCCGCGGGACCCGCGCCGATGATGGCTACTTGCGTACGCACAAACCTCTCCTTGCCCGCTGAACCTTCAGTGCGTGTCCTCTCCTATCGGCGTTTTGACGATGCCGCCTATATTTCAAAGGCTTTTTAGCAAGTTGGCGCGTCCAGCCACGCACGGCAGCGTGACTTTGCGCCGTCATGAAAAGTCGATAGACGAGCCCGAACCTCTTGAATACGTGGGGAGACCTGTTGATGAAATCAAAAAAGATAGTTTTGGCTGCGGCTTTCGTTACGGCGCTGATGGCGGCGGGCGCCGCCTTCGCGCAGACGCCCCCGAGGGCGGACGCGGCGGCGGCGGCGGCGGGGACCTACGCCCTCGACCCCAATCATACGTCGATCGTGGCCCGCGTTCTTCACCAGGGCTTTTCCTATTCGACGTTCCGCTTCGGCAAATCCGAGGGGGAGTTGATCTGGGATCCGAAATCTCCGGCCGCCGACAAGGTCACGGTGAACGTTGAGACCGCCTCGATCATGAGCCCGGCGAATGGCGGCGCCTTCCCGGCCGAGCTGTCGAGCGACCGCTTCCTGAAATCGGCGCAATTCCCGAAAGCGACTTTCGTATCGACGAAGTTCACGCAATCTGGCCCCGCGAAAGGCACGGTCGATGGCAATCTGACGCTGCTCGGCGTCACCAAGCCGATCTCGTTTGATGTAACGCTCATCGGCGCGGGAAGCGGCAGGGCGGGCCCGGTGATGGGCGTCAGCGGCGTGGCGAAGCTCAACGCCGCCGATTATGGCCTGCCGGCGATGCTCGCCGCCGCGCCGATCGAACTGCAGATCGACGCCGAGTTCAAGAAGCCGTAACGCGTTTCCGTGCGATGGCGCTCTTATGCGCGCCCGGAAACTTCAACCACGGCGGCCATGGACGAATCGCCGGCGGCGCAGCCGTTGAACAGCCCGAGTCCGCCGCCCCTGATCGCCAGTTCCTCGATCAGCTCAACGATCGCGCGCAGGCCGGTCGGCCCTTGCGGGTGGCCCCAAATCAGCGAACAGCCGTAATTGTTCATCGTCATCAAATCCGCGCCGGTGGCGCGGGCGAAGGCGATATCGTTCACGGCAAACGGATTGTGGGTTTTGATCGCCGCGATATCGGCGAGCTTTACGCCGGCATGGTCTAGCGCCTTCTGGCTGGCGCCGATCGGCGCTTCGGGCATGTATTCCAGATCGACGCGGGCCTGTCCGAATCCGCGCAGGCGCACGCGGATGGCTGGGTCTTTCGATAATTCTTTCGCGCGCTCCGGCGTGGTCAGCACGATGCCGACATTGCCGTCGGCCGGATGCGTCTGCGTGCCGAACGTCACCGTGCCGTCCGGCATAACCGGTTTCAGTTTCGCCAGTCCCTCCGCCGTGGTTGCGAAAATGCCTTCGTCCGCACTGATTGCGCCTTCTTCGCCCTTGAAATTAGGCTTGGGCAGCGGCAGCGGCAGGCTCATGTAGCGCTTCTGGAACGCTTGACCGTTCGCAAGCGCATCCTGATACTGCCCGTAGCGGCGCAGCGTGACGTCGTTCTGCTCGGCGGTTGAAATCTTATATTTCGCGGCGACGTTTTCGGCGGTCTTCAGCATCGAATGCCCGCCGATGGCGTCGTGCATCATGTTGTAGAATACCTGATCCTCGGACTGGCCGTAGCCGCCCACCCCCTTCGGCGCAGGGTAGTAAATGTGCGCCCCGTTCGAGCAGCGGTCGCCGGAGATCACCAGCGCCTGTTTGGACATGCCGATTTGAATTTCAGAAGCGCCGGCAAAAAGGATTCGCGCACCCGTGGCGCATACCTGCGTGAGCATATGGCCGGGCGTATGCGTGGCGCCGATTTCATAAAGCGGCCACGGCGCGCCGTAGAATGACTGATATTGGTTGTTGGTCAGGCCGAATACGCCGGTATCGAAGGTTTTGGGGTCGATTTTGCGCTTTTCCAGTTCGCGCTTGGCTACCCAGGCGGCGAATTTCATCGCGTGCAGGTGCTGCAGGCTGCCCTGCCATTTCGCAAACGGCGTCGACCAATAGGCGCCATAGGGAATTTCGACCTTGTCGAGGCTCAAAACGGCTCTCCCGTACTATAGGCAACGCTGCTTAGCCGGGATCGCGCGCCGATAGCAAATGGCAGGCCCGTTTGAGATCAGAAGCGTTTGGTAACGCCGATACGGAACGTGCGGGGCTCATGGGCCCGGGCGACGATATCGTCGATTCCGCCCGCGGGTTCGCCCGGCAGCCGGGAAGTGTAGAAGTATTGGATGTCCTTGCCCTTGTGGTCGAGCGCGTTGAGCACTTCGGCAAACACCATGAGTTTGCCAGAAGGCTTCCAGGCGGCGCGCAGGCTCAATTCCTGCTCTGCCTTGGCGCGCACCGAATCGTCTTCGATGAGAGCGTACGGGCCGACGTAGCGCACCCGCGCGCTGGCTTCCCAATGTTCCCAGATGCAGGAAATGCCGAGTTCGCCAGCTTGTTCGAGCGCGCCGGGAATGTGGTCGGCGCCCGGCGCATCGACATAGCGCGCCTGGCTTTGCGTCCATTGGCCGTCGAGCGCCAGCCAGGCGAACGGGCGCCAGAAGGCGGTGAGTTCGTAGCCTTCGCGTTTGGAGGCGCCGGCGGGTTCGACCGAATTGCTGTCGCCGACGAAGCGCAGTTCGCTGTCGCTATCGAGCCACCAATAGGCGCCGGTTAGCGTTAGCGCGCCGTGCTGGAGGCGCGCGCCCAGTTCCTTGCCTTCGCCCTTGGTGAGGCCGGGCACGGGATTGACCGCCTGGACCACGCCGCGCGCGTCGTTGGAATGCAGGCCGCGGCCCCAATTGGCGTAGAATTCCAGATCGTCGGTAAGGCGGTAAGCCGCGCCTACGCTCGGCGAGAGCATGGCGTCGTTTTTGTCGCCTTGGCTGGAGCCGGGATCGAGCGCCTTCACGTCGTAATTGTAGAAATCGTAGCGTAGCCCGCCATTGACGCGGAGTTTATCGTTCACGCGCCATTCGGCTTCCGTATAGGGCGAAACGGAAGCCTCCTTCACCGCGTTCTTAGCAATGATTGCGATGAGCTTGTTGGCCACCGTGTGATCGACGCCGACATTGGGAATGTCGTCGTAGCGCGTTTCGGCGCCGAAGCGCAGCGTGAGCGCGCTGTCCATCATGTCGGTATGGCGCTCGATCCGCCCGCCATAGGTGGTGCGCCGGTCGTGCTGGAAAATCTGGTCGCCGTTCGTGGGGTCGTCGAGAAAAAACGTCGGGTTCGACGACATGCGCCAGTCATAATATTGCGCGTATGAGTTCACCCGCCACTTTGAGTCCTCGTAGCCGGCGGTGGCGATCCATCGCGACGTCTGCCCGCGCGCCGTCGGGTCTATCGCGCAGTACGCATCGGCGCAGGTGATGTCGTGGCCTTCGCCAACAAACCGGCGCCCGATCGCGCGCTCCGGAATCTGCTCGGTCGGCCGCCAGCGGCCGTAATAGCCGGAAAGGCTGAGCGTCAGATCGCCTTCAAAAAGGGGATGGGTGTATTTGGCGTAGAGCGAGCCGTGCTGGAGTTTTTCGGCCAGTTGCCAGGGCCCGTCATACGTCTTCACCTGCGCCGCGCCGGTGAGTTCGCCGCCGGCCCATTGCGTCGATCCGCCGGCGACGAGCCGCTGGTGGTTGTATGAGCCGCCTTCGATCGTAACGAACGGCGCGTCGAACCTTTTCACCGTGCCGAGGAACGCCTGACCGGCGAGGGCGAAGTCGCCCACGTCGGCGCGATAGGGGCCCTTGCGGAAATCGACGCGGTTGACGGTTTCCGGGATGATGCCGTTGAGATCCATATAGCCTTGGCCGTGGCCGTGGCTGCGGAAGTTCATCGGTACGCCGTCAAAATAGGTGGTGAAATCCGTCCCGTGATCCAGGTTGATGCCGCGGAGGAAGTACTGGTTGGCCTTGCCCGAGCCGGAATGCTGGGCGGCGATCATGCCGGGGACGACTTCGAGCAATTGCGCCACGCGCAGGATCGGCCGGGTAGTTAGATCGGCCCCGCCGACACTGCCGGCCGTGGCCGCGTCGGCAACGCCGATCTGGCGCTCGGCGCGCCCGAACACGATGATGTCGCCTTGTGCGACCTGGACTGGCTTGTCCTTGGCGTCCGGGGGCGGCGTAGCTTGAGCCAGGGCGGCTAGCGGGGCAAGACAGAGGTGGGCGGCGCCAAGAGCGGCGAGCCAGTTCTTCGACAGCGGCATTGATCCAAGGCTTTCTGCTCAACGGGCGTTTGGCGCATTCCCGCTTTGTGTGGGGCCGCCGCCTTCGCCTGTCTCATGCACTGGCTTGGCTGGCATGCCTTGAGTACTTTACGGTTTCTCCGGCGTTACACGGGGTTACAGGTCGCATTCCGATGGCTGTTGCGGAACAAATAGATGCATTCGCCGAGCAGGTGGCGCGAATTCGCGCCAGCGGCGTCCTGGGGCGATCGGCTGGCCTGTCGCGCCTGTTTGACTATCTGGCCGCCAAAGCCGCCGCCGGCGTCACGCTGCGCGAGGTCGATATCGCGCAGGACGTTTTCGGGCGCAGCGTCGATATGCCGGGGGATGCGTCGGTACGGGTCTATGTTCACCGGCTGCGGCGCAAGCTGGAGCGGTTTTATGAGGGCGAGGGGCGCGCCGAGCCGGCCCAATTATCGATTCCCGTGGGCACCTATCGCCTGGTCGCCCGGGAGCGGCCGGCAGACGAGATCGAAGCCGCGGCGGTCCCCGTTGCAGCGACGCTGCTGAAGCGGCGTTGGCTGTTGGCCGGGGCGCTCGGCTTACTGCTGGCGATCAATACGTTCGCCTGGCTGCTGGTCAGCCGGCAAGCAGCGCCCGCGCGCGAACTGGCGCAACTCGTGGAAACGCCGTTGTGGGCCGGTTTCGCCCACGACCGCCCGGCGCTAGTGGTCATCGGCGACTACTACATTTTTGGCGACACCGAGGGGGGGATACAGCCTGTCCGCATGCTGCGGGAATTCGACGTGAACTCGCCCAGCGACCTTGAATCCTTTCTGATGTCCCATCCCAAACTTCAGGAACGCTACGTCGATATGGACACCTACTACACGCCGGTCGGCGCGACGCTCGCCATGCGCGAGATCATGCCGCTGATGCATCAGGCGGCGGGCGGCGGCGCCCGCGTGCGGGTCATCACGTCGTCGCAATTGCAGCCCGATATGCTGAAGACGAACGACATCGTTTATATCGGATACCTTTCGGCCCTAGGTATTCTGCGCGATCAGATTTTCGCCGCCTCGCGCTTCAAGATCGGCGACAGTTTTGACGAAGTGATCGATACCCAGACGGGTAAAATCTATGTCAGCGGCGCCGGCGAAGCGTTGAGCGACGAGTCCAACCGCGATTACGGCTATCTCGCCGCGGTGCGCGGCCCCACCGGAAACCGAATTATCGCGATCGCCGGGACACGCGATATCGGCGTCATGGAAACCGCGCAAATCGCGTCCGATAAGCAGGCGCTGGCCGCGCTGCAGGTGCAGCCCAACAAAGACCTGGCGGCGCTATACGAAGTGCAGGGGATGGGACGGACGAATTTCACCTATCGTTTGGTGTCCGACAGAAAGGGCCCGTGAGGAAAGGCTTTTGCGCGCGGTTCAAAAGGGCTTCATATTGGCCGCCGGCGATGATACGCACTCCCCATATCGTATGATAAGCATACAATCGGCACAGGGAAGGACGGCCCATGGCTACCGCGGCGCGTTTTGAGCGGAAGGGCGATGTCGGGCTTATCTTGATCGATCGTCCGCCGGTGAACGCGATCGATGTCAGCGTGCGTGAAGGCATCTGGCAGGGGCTCGACGAAGCAGCCAGCGATCCAGCCGTCAAAGTGATCCTGATCGCTTGCGCGGGACGGACGTTCCTGTCCGGCGCCGACCTCAATGAACTTGCCGATCTCGGCAAACCCGGCGGCGCCATTCAGCCGCCCACCTATTACGATACGCTCGACAAGATCGAAGCATCGAGCAAGCCCGTTGTCGCCGTGCTGCACGGTACGGCGATGGGCGGCGGCGTCGAAACCGCGATGGCGTGCCATTACCGCGTCGCGGTTGCGGACGCGAAAATGGGCATGCCGGAAATCACGCTCGGCATCATTCCCGGCGCCGGCGGCACGCAACGTCTGCCGCGGCTCGTCGGCGCGCGCGCGGCAATGGAGATGATGATCTCCGGCGCGCCGGTCGATGCGAAAAAGGCGCTGGCGATCGGCCTGATCGATGCGATCGTCGAAGGCTCGCCGGTTGATGGCGGTCTGGCCTATGCGCAGAAACTTGCTGCCGATGGCGCCAAGCCGCGGCGCACGGGCGAACGAAAAGTCGATACCGCCGGGTTCAGCGACGACGACGTTGCCGCGTACATGAAAACCCAGGCGCGCGCGCTGAAGGGCCGCACGACCCAGAACCGCACGATGGAGGCGCTGCGCGCCTCGATTGCGCTGCCGTTCGATCAGGGCCTCAAGAAGGAAGATGAAGTATCGCGGGCTTCGCTGAAGGATCGCGAAGGCCAGGCGCTCAGGCACATTTTCTTCGCCGAACGCGAGGTCGGCAAGATTCCCGGCCTGCCGCCGATGCAGCCAGCCGCGATCAGCAAGGCCGCGGTGATCGGGGCCGGCACGATGGGCGGCGGCATTGCGATGTCGCTGATCAATGCCGGCATCCCGACCGTGCTGATCGACGTGAACCAGTCCGCGCTCGACCGCGGTCTTGGCGTCATGCGCGGCAATTACGAGGCGACGGTAAAGCGTGGCCGCATGACGCAAACCGATGTTGAACAGCGCATGGGCCTGGTCACAGGCGCCACATCGTTGGACGGGGCTAAAGACGTCGATCTGGTGATCGAGGCCGTGTTTGAAGACATGGATCTTAAAAAGAAGATCATCGGCGAACTGGACAAAATAGCGCCGCCGCACGCCATCCTGGCCTCGAACACATCGACCTTGTCGGTAACTGAACTGGCTTCGGTGACCAAACGGCCGTCGCAGGTGGTGGGGCTGCACTTCTTCTCGCCGGCGCATGTGATGCGCCTGCTGGAAATCGTGCGCGGCGCGGACACCTCATCGCAGACGCTCGTCACCAGTCTCGATATCGGCCGCAAGCTGCGCAAAGTCGGCGTCGTCTCGGCGGATGCGTTCGGCTTCATCGGCAACAAGATGATGCTGGACGGATATTTCCGCGAGGCCGAGCAATTGCTGCTCGAAGGCGCCAGCGCGGCGCAGATCGACGATGCGATGGAGGCATGGGGCTTTGCGATGGGCCCGCATCGCGTCAACGACATGGCTGGCGTCGATGTCGGCACGAAAGTGCGCCAGGAATTGTTCAAGAAGGAAAGCCGGCCCGATCCGTATTTTGTGGTCTCGGACGCGCTTACGCCGCTCGGCAAGCTCGGGCAGAAGACCGGCGCGGGCGTCTATCTGTACAAGCCTGGCGACCGCAACGCCTATCCGAATCCGGAAACCGACGCGTTGATCCGCAAACTGGCCGCAGAGCGCCAGATCAAGCAACGCAGCGACATCAGCGATGCCGAAATCGTCGAGCGCTGCATATTGCCCTTGATCAATATCGGCGCGCAATTGCTGGAAGATGGCGTTGCTTATCGCCCGCTGGACATCGACGTGGTGTGGACCGCCGGCTACGGATTCCCGCGTCATCTCGGCGGGCCGATGTTCTATGCCGACACGCTGGGCCTAAAAAACGTGCTGGCGCGGATTGAGCACTATCACGGCAAGTACGGCCACTACTGGGAGCCCGCGGCGCTGCTGGTCAGGCTCGCCCGCGAAAACTCGTCTTTCGAAGGTTACGGGCGCGCCCACGCCGCGGCGGCGTAAGGGCATGGCGGATTTATCCCTTCCGATCGCGCCGACGCTGCCGCTGGATCTGGCCGGATTGCAAAATCTGATCGGATTCCAGTTGCGCATGGCGCAGGTCGCCATGCATCGGGAGTTCGCCGCCGCCATGGCCGAGGTCGCGCTGACGGAGAAGCAATACGCGGCGCTGCATTTGATACACGCCAACCCCGGCGCTTCGCAGGCCGACATCGCCGTTATTCTTGGCACGGACCGGGCGACGATGATGGCGCTGGTCGATCGGCTGGACCAGCGCGAACTGGTCGAGCGGCGCCGCTCAAACAACGACCGGCGCCGCCAGGAATTACACCTCACCGCCGCCGGCAAGGCTCTCTTAGCAAACGCCGAGCGCATTCTCGCCGAGCACGAGGCGCAATTTGCATCGATGTTCTCTGAGAGGGAATTGAAGGCGCTTATGGCCGCACTGGCGCGCTTTCACGGGCAGGACGAAATAATGCCCACGAACTTGCGATAGGAATTCCGGAAAACTTTGAGGTCGCCATGGAAGAGAAAATCCGTCTCGCCAATCTGAAACGCTTGCTTGCGCCGAAATCGGTCGCCATCGTTGGCGCCAGCAACGCGCCGGACAAGGCCGGCTATGCGGCTGTCGATGGACTCAAACGGTTTCGCGGCGCGGTCTATCCGGTCAACCCGAAGGCCGATGAGATTCTCGGGCGCAAGGCCTATCCTTCGCTGAGCGCGATCGGGCAACCGGCGGACCTTGTCATTTTCGCCATTCCCGCGGCGGCGTGCGTGGAAGCGGTGCGCGAGGCGATCGCCTGCGGCTGCGGCGGCGGATTGATCGTCAGCGGCGGATTCGCGGAGTCGGGCCCGGAGGGCGCGGCGATTCAGGATCAGATCCTGAAATTGTGCCAGTCTTCGGGATTTCGCCTGCTTGGGCCAAACACCGCCGGCTTCGTTAACATGAGCCTCGATCTGATGGCTACATTCGCCGCCGGCCGGGACGACATCAAGCCCGGCCGCGTCGCCGTCGTGTCGCAGAGCAGCGGGATCAATTTCGTCGTTACGTTCGCCATTCACAAGCTTGGCCTGGGCGTCTCGGCGGCGATCGGCGTCGGCAATTCGATCGACACCGATATTTCGGACGTGCTGGAATTTCTCGCCGAGGACGAAGGCACGAGCGCGATCGCGATCCACATCGAGGGCATTCCCACCGGCCGGCGCCTGCACGATACGCTGAAGCGCGTGACGCCGAAAAAGCCCGTCGTGGCGCTCGTTGTCGGCCGCGAGGACGTCGCCGAATTTGCGCAATCGCACACCGGCAATCTGGTTGGCTCGTACGATCTCAAGGTGAATGCGCTGCGCCAGGCCGGTGCAGTGACCGTCGATACGACGGAAGAACTTGCCGCCGCCGCCGCGCTGCTGTCGCTGGAGCGTCTGCCGGCCAAGCAGACGCCGGGCATTGGCGTGCTGACCGGGCAGGGCGGCGCCGGCGTGATCATGCTCGACGTGCTGAAGGGCGGCGCCATCGCCGTGCCTACGCTCGGCGAGGCGACAGCCAAGCGTCTGTCCGAATTGCTGCCGCCGATGACGTACATGAAAAATCCGGTCGATACGGCCCGTCCTGGGCCGACATTTCCCGACGTGCTCGCCGCCATCGGCGCCGACCCGGTGATCGATTCCATTATCGTGTTCGCGCTGAGCGAGCCGACGCTTGACCCGCTCGACCTCATTCCCGCCGCCCGCAGGACGACGGGCAAACCGATCATATTCGGCACAAGCGGTTCGGAGGCCGGCGTTGGGCCGACGATAACGGCGTTAAGAGCCCAGGGCTTCTTCGTCGCGGAAAATCCTGAGCGTTTGGCCAAGGCCGCCGTCGTGTTGGCGCAGGACTCGCAGATGCAATGGAGACTGGCGCAGCCGGCAGATAGAGTGAACGTCGGCGCGGCCCCCAAGGCCGTGGGCGGGCTTGACGAAGACGCATCGAAATCAGTGCTCGATGGGCTGGGAATCGCCACGCCGCAGCGCGCCGCATGTTCGACGCGCGCCGAAGCAATGGATGCGTTTCGCAAGCTTCCCAAGCCGCTGGTTGCTAAAATTTTGACCAGCGAGATCGCGCACAAAACCGAGGCGGGCGGCGTGCATCTCAAGCTCGCGGACGAAGCCGCATTCACCGCCGCGCTCGACGCGCTGGATAAAATTCCGCTGAAAGGCGCGCGCCGCTATCTGATCGAAGCCATGGCGCCGGCGGGCGTCGAACTCATCGTCGGCTCGGTGCGCGACGCCAGTTTCGGTCCGACCATCATGGTGGGCATCGGCGGCACGATCGCCGAAGCGATCAAGGATACGTCCACACGCCTCGCGCCGATCACCAAAGCCGAGGCCGAGGAGATGCTGAGCGAATTGCGCGCGTCGGCGCTGCTCGATGGCTGGCGCGGCGCGCCGAAGGTCGATCGCGAGGCGCTGGCGGACGCGATCGTGCGCCTGGCCGCGGTGCTCGACGCCCAGCCCGGCGTCAAGGAGATCGAAATCAATCCGCTGCGGGCCTATCCGGACGGCGTTCTGGCGCTGGACGCCCTGATCGTCTGACCGGGCGCGGCGGACCGGCGGGGAGATTGAAAGTTGCCCGTAGAGTTCGCGCTGTTCGGCTTCACGCTTGCAGGCGTGGCGGTGTTTCACCACCGCACGCTGACGGTCGCCATCGCCGGATTGGCCGTCATTTTGCTCTACAAGCTCGTGTTCGCGGGATTCTCCGGCGGCGCGGGGTTTGGCGGCCTGGGCCTTCATCTGGCGCACCATTGGGTGGAGTTGAGCAATCTCGGACTCTTGCTTATCGGATTTGCGCTGCTCTCCCGGCATTTCGAGCAAAGCAATCTTCCCGATCTGGCGCCAGACATCCTGCCGGGCGGTTGGAAGGGCGGCCTGGCGCTGCTGGCGTTGATATTTGTCTTGTCGGCGTTGCTTGACAATATCGCCGGCGCGCTCATCGGCGCGACTGTGGCGGCTCATGTCTACCAACGAAAGGTTCACATCGCCTTTCTCGCGGCGATTGTCGCGGCGTCCAATGCCGGCGGCGCCGGCAGCGTGGTTGGCGACACCACGACCACGATGATCTGGATCGCGGGGAAGAGCCCGCTTGACGTGCTCCACGCTTACGTCGGCTCGTTCGCCGCGTTCGCGGTCTTCGCGGTCCCGGCATCCTTCGCGCAGCAGCGATTTGCGCCGATCGTGAAGCACGAGCCGGGCGGCATTGCCGTCGATTGGGCGCGGGTCGCGATTGTGATCGCTATGCTTGTGTGCGCGGTCGGCGCGAACGTCGCGGCCAATCTTTTCGCGCCGAACCTGGCGCATACGGCGCCGGTCATCGGCTTGGCGCTCTGGTTTGCGCTATTATGCGCATGCCTGGTGCGCCGTCCGGATTGGTCGGTGCTGCCGGAGGCGGTAAAGGGCGCCGCCTTCCTGCTTGCGCTTGTGCTGGCCGCTTCCCTGATGCCGGTTGAAGCGCTGCCGCCGGCCTCGGCCGCGCTGACCCTGGGGCTTGGCTTCGTGTCGGCGATTTTCGACAACATTCCGCTGACCGCCCTGGCGCTCAAGCAGGGCGGTTACGATTGGGGCGTGCTTGCCTATGCGGTCGGATTCGGCGGCTCGATGATCTGGTTCGGGTCCTCAGCCGGCGTGGCGGTCTCGAACATTTTTCCGGAGGCCAAGTCAGCGCTGGCGTGGCTGCGCGCTGCATGGTGGATCCCGCTCGCCTATGTCGCCGGTTTTAGCGCCTTGATCGGCCTGGTGGGTTGGCGCCCGACTTAGGGACGTCAAACCGGCATGGCCTGGGCCAGCACGCGCGCAAGCAGCGCGCCGATCGTTTGCTCGCCCTCAGCACTTGCAATCAAATCCTGCCGAACCTCCACTTCAACGTATTCGAGGCCGTGGGCGTCGGCGTGAAACGGTATCGTGTAGTCAATGCCGTCCATGGCGTAGGGCTCGTTGTCTCCCACCTCGTCGCCAAGCTCTTGCCGAAGCGCGCCGAGCACCTTCAGCGAGAATTGTGAATCGTTACGATGCAGAACGCCGAGCCGCCAGGGGCGCGCCTCGCCGTCCATAACCGGCGTGAAGCTGTGCAGCGAGACAAGAATGGTGCGCGCGCCGCGCGCTTTGCGCTCCGTCAGTTCGGAGGCGATGCGGTCGTGATAGGGTAGGTAAATGTTCGCGATCCGCGCCCGGCGATCAGCCAAGGTTAAGCCGCTATTGCCGGGGATCGCCACGCCATCGCTGATTTCCACGATTGAACCACGAGAGGAAAGGGCGCGATTGCAATCGATGACAAGCCGGGAATAACGCTGATGAATAAACGTCGCGTCGAGCGTGCGCGAAAGCGCCGCGCCGAGGCCGGCGACGCCGATGTCCCATGCGATATGGCGCTCAAGGTCCGGCGCGCTGACGCCCAGATCGTCAAGCGCGGCCGGTATCGCCCGCCCGGCGTGATCGCCCAGCAGCAGGATGGCCGAAGCGCCCCGCTCGTTTTCGACCAGCGCCGCCGCCCGATCTGTTGCAGCTAAAATAGTCACACCGCTCTCTCTAAGAGTTCCGCGCAAGAGTAGAATGCAATCATGGTTCACCGATCGCAACAGAGACGCACGCGATGACGGCGCGTGACGCGATTGACCTTTGGACCTGGCGGCTTGACCCCGATCCGGGCGCGCTGGCGGTTCTTTCTAAGCCGGAACGGGCCCGGGCTTCGCGGTTCGCGTTTCCAGTCCATGGCGCGCGTTACGTTGCGGCGCGGTCTGGTCTCCGGCGCGTGCTTGCCACGTATCGCGGCGTATCGGCCGCCGACATTTGTCTTGCGGAGGGACCACACGGAAAGCCGGCGCTGGCCGATGAAACAGATCTGCATTTCAACCTTAGCCATTGCGAGGATGTCGCTTTTCTCGCCGTGACCGCGGCGGGCGAGGTCGGCGTGGACCTGGAAGCGCTGCGCCCGTTCGACAGCGGCGGCGTCGAACGGTTTTTCTCACCGCAGGAACGAAAGACCCTGGCGGCGACGCCTGAGGCTGAGCGCACGCGCGCCTTCTATCAGTGCTGGACAAGGAAAGAGGCGGTGCTCAAGGCCCTCGGCGACGGGCTCGCGAGGCCCCTGGACAGTTTTGATGTCGATCCCCTTTCGCGCGATTGTCCGCGTGTGTTGCGGTTTGAAGGCGAAGACCCGGCGGCATGGCGGCTGTGGCATGCCGAGCCGGCGCCGGGTTTCGTTGGCGCGGTGGCTATGCGCGCAGCGGGCGCCCACATTTCAAAACCGCGGTGGCTTCCCTACCAACTCTAGCCGTCTTCCGGGACGTCGGGCTGGTTTTCCGGGGCCGCGGCCTCGAACGCGGGATGCGCCCTGGCGCGCGCATTGATCGCGGCGAGACGCGGATAGGGGCGCATGTCCAGGCTTAGCCAAGCAGCGTTGGCGATCTGCGGGACGAGGCAGATGTCGGCCAGCGTCGGCGCGTCGCCGAAGCAATAGCCGCCGCCATGGGTTTCCACCATGCGCTCGAGCGCTTCGAATCCTGCGCCGATCCAATGGGCCTGATACGCCGCGACAGCGGGTTTGTCGGCGTGAAGCGTCGTGCGAAGATATTTCAGGACACGCAGATTGTTCAGCGGGTGGATGTCGCAGGCCACGGCGTAGGCCATTGCGCGCACCATCGCCCTGTCGGCCGCGCGTTTCGGCAGGAAGGGCGGCGCCGGATGGGTTTCATCCAGCCATTCCAGGATCGCCAGACTCTGCGGGAATACGTCGCCATCGGCTTCCAGCGCCGGCACAAGGCCCTGCGGCTGGATCGCGCGATAGGCGGGCGCGTTCTGCTCGCCAGCGCGCAGATTTACCGGCGCGTAATCGTAAGCTAGCCCCTTCAGCGCGAGTCCGATCCGCGCGCGATAGGCCGCGCTGCTGCGCCAAAAGCTGTAGAGCTTCACCAGAGCCGTGCGCGCTGCGCCGGCGGCAGGTAGAGCTTGTCGCCCTTGCGCACATCGAACGCGGCGTACCATGGATCGAAATTGCGCACGATGCCGTTGACGCGGAATTCCGCCGGGCTGTGCTCGTTGGTCAGCGTGATGTCGCGCAGGCGCTCGGCGCTGTAGAGCGTTTCCCAGGATTGCGCGTAAGCGAGAAAGAAGCGCTGGTCGCCCGTGACGCCATCGATAACGGGCGCTTCCTTGCCGCCGAGCGATAGTTTGTAGGCGTCATAAGCGATGGAAAGCCCCGCAAGGTCGGCGATGTTTTCGCCGAGCGTGTGTTTGCCGTTGATGTGCAGGCCGGGAAGCGGCTCGTATTTGGAGAACTGCGCCACCACTTTGGCCGCTTCCTTGTCGTAGCGGGCGGCGTCGGCCTTGGTCCACCAATCGCGCAATTTGCCGGTGGAATCGCTCTTGCGGCCTTGATCGTCGAAGCCGTGGCTCATTTCGTGGCCGATCACGGCGCCGATCGCGCCGAAATTGACCGCCGCATCAGCGGCCGGATCGTAATAGGGCGCCTGCAGGATCGCGGCGGGAAATGTCACTTCATTGGTTTCGGGGCGGTAATAGGCGTTCACCGTCTGCGGCGTCATCAGCCACTCGCCGCGATCAATCGCGCCGCCGAGTTTTTTCACCTGATCGTTCCAGGCCCATTCCTCGCCGCTCTTGGCGTCTGCGATGAGATCGCCGCGCGTGACGGTCAGCGTGGAATAATCCTTCCACTTATCGGGATAGCCGATTTTCGGCAGGAACGTGCCCAGCTTGATGAGCGCTTCGGTGCGTGTGGATGGGCTCATCCATTTGGCGTTCTCGATTTTGGCCTTCAGCGAGGCGCGCAAATTTTCGACCAGCGCCAGCACCGCGGCCTTGGACGCGGGCGGAAAGGTCTTCTGCACGTATATCTGGCCGACGGCCTCGCCGAGCGCGCCATTGACGTAATCTACGCCGCGCCGCCAGCGTTCTTTCGGCTGCTTGGCGCCGCGCAGGGCCTTATCATAAAACGCAAAGCGCTCTTCATCGAAAGCCTTGGGCAGGAACGGGGCGTAGTTCACCAGCGTCTGATAGCGCAGATACGCCTTCCAATCGTCGAGCGGCGCGGAGGCGAACAGCGCGGAGATCTTGGTCAGCACGTCCGGCTGGGAAACGATGAAATCGGCCTGCTCGGATAGCGAGGCTATATCGAGCATTTCCAAGATCGGCGCGCCGGCCGCGAGATCAATCACTTGCTCACGCGTGCGGATATTGGTGGTCAGTTCGCGCTCGCGCGCCTTTTCCGGCGTCCAGTGTATTTGCGCCATTTTGGTTTCGAGGGCCAAAATCTTTTCGGCCTGCGGCTTGCCGTCGGCATAGCCGGCCAGCGTCAGCATGTGCGCGGCGTGATCGACGAAGGTTTTGCGCAACGCCACGATATCGGGCGTGGTTTTGAGGTAATAATCGCGCTCGCCGAACGACAGGCCCGATTGAACGAACGTGAAAATGTAGCGGGTGGGGTCTTTCGGATCGATATCGACATAGCCCTGGAACGGCATGGTCGTATTGGTGCGCAGCATCTTGCCCATGATCGGCGCGAGCGCAGCTTTTGTATCGGCCTCGTCGATCGCTGATAGATCGGGGCGGATCGGATCGACGCCTTTTTTCTCGATGCCGGCCTCATCCATGTAGGCGGCATAGAAATCGCCGATCTTCTGGGCGTTCGTGCCGTCCGCCGGCGTGGCGGCGCCGGCTTCCTGTATGATCTGGCGCGCATCGGTTTCGGCCTGTTCGATCAGTTTAAGATCGACGCCCGTGAAGGTGCGGTCCGGCGGGATTTGCGCCGTCTTCAGCCAGGCGCCGAGCGCGTGGCGGAAGAAGTCATCGCCCGGCTTGACGGAAACGTCGCCGAGCGTGGGATCATAGCCCCACGTTCCGAACTTGGCTTTCGGCGGCGCCGAGGATTCCGCGTTAGTCGCCGGCTGATTGCACGCCGCGAGCGCGAGCGCGCATAGCGCGGCGGAGGCAAATGCTTTCAGGGTCACCAGATTTTCACCCGTTTTTCTGGCGGCAGATATAATTTGTCGCCTTGCTTTACGCCAAAAGCGTCGTACCAGGCGTCGATATTCCGCACGACGCCGTTGACGCGATACTCGGCTGGGCTGTGCGGATCGGACAGGATCTGATTGCGAAGAGCCGGATCGCGGATCAGCGAACGCCACACCTGCGCCCAGCCATAGAAGAAGCGCTGATCGGCGGTGACGCCGTCGATGGTGGGCGGCGCCGCGCCGCCCAGAGAGATCAGATACGCCTCGCGCGCCATCGTCAGCCCGCCGAGATCGCCGATGTTTTCGCCGAGCGTAAGGCGTCCGTTGATGTTGAGACCGGGGAGGGGCGCGAACGCGCTATACTGATCGGCAAGCCCGCCGGTCAGTTTCTTGAACGCGTCTTCGTCTTGCTTCTTCCACCAGGTGCGAAGAATGCCCTTGGCGTCCGATTTGGCGCCCTGATCGTCGAAGCCATGACCCATTTCATGACCGATAACGCCGCCGATGCCGCCATAGTTCACGGCCGGATCGGCGTTGGCGTCAAAAAACGGCGGCTGCAGGATCGCCGCGGGAAACACGATCTCGTTGAACGTGGCTTCGTAATAGGCGTTCACCGTCTGTGGCGTCATCTGCCAGACTTCGCGGTCCGATGGCTTGCCGAGCTTGTCCAGATCGTATTGCCACTCGAACGCGGCGCTGCGTTCGTGGTTGGCGAAGGCCTCTCCCGGCTTTATGTCCAGGCCCTGATAGGAACGCCATTTCGAGGGGTAGCCGATTTTCGGGCGGAACGCGGCGAGCTTTTCGAGCGCCACCTTCTTCGTATCTTCCGTCATCCACGGCAGCGTCTTGATGTGCGCCGCGTAGCCCTTGCGCAGATTTTCGACCAGCGCATCCATCTTCGCCTTGGCTTCGGGCGGGAAATGCTTTTCGACATAGACCGGGCCGACCGCCTCGCCGAGCGCGGTGTTCAACGCCGCGACCGCGCGCTTCCAGCGGTCGCGCTGTTTGGGCTGGCCGTTTAGCGTTTTGCCGTAGAAGGCGAAGGATTCATCGTCGAACGCCTTCGGCAGCACCGAGGAATTTGCGTTGAGATAGTGGTAGGTGAGATACGTCCGCCAGGTCGCGACGGGCGTTTTGCGGAACAAGCTCGCCAGCGGCGGTATTGCGCTCAACTCGTTGACGTTCACCTCGGTCTGGCCAGTGAGCTTTGCAGCCGTGAGCGCCGCATCCCACGGATAGTCCGGCGCGCGCTTTTTCAGGGCGGCGACGCTCATCAGATTGTAGGTGGCTTCGACGTCGCGGCGCTTGGCGATTTCCCAGTGCTTCTGCGCCATCGCCGTTTCAAGCGCCACGATTGTGTGCGCATTGGCCTTGGCGTTCTTGTCGCCCGTCAGCGTCAACATGCGTTCGACGTGATCGCGGAATTGCCGGACGATTTCGGCAAATTGCTTGTTCACATAATATTCGCGGTCAGGGAGGCTGAGGCCGGCTTGCGTGACGTTGACGATGTAGCGATCGGGATTTTTCGCATCGATAGAGATGTAGAGTCCGATCGGTCCGTCGCTGCTCATGTTCGGCGAATGAATGATCGCGGCGATGTCTTCGTGCGTCTTTGCGGCGGCGATCTTGTCGAGACCGGCCTTGGCCGGCGCCATGCCTTGTTTTTCGATCGCATCGACATCCATGAACGCGTTGTAGAAATCGCCGATCTTTTGCTCGTTCGTCCCGGGGGCCATGTTTTTCTTCGCCGCCGCTTCGGCGATGGCGCGGACGTCTTCTTCCGCTGCGGCGCGTAATTGATCGAACACGCCCCAGCGGGTGCGGTCGTCCGGGATCTGGTTTTTCTGCATCCAGACGCCGCCGGCATATTTGAAAAAATCATCGCCGGGTTTGACCGTCATGTCGCGGCCTTCAAGGTCGAAGCCCCAGGGCTTGATTTTCGGTTCGGGCGCGGCTTGCGGGGCGCAGGCGGCCAGCGCCAGCGCGGCGAGGCAAAGCAGGTGGCGAGGCTTCATGGGCGGTTCCTTTAGGTCGGGTGTTCTTAGCCGAGCGCCGACGCCCGCAACAGGCCGGGCCGCGTCAATTCAGCGGCGCCGGGCGCTCCGGGCTTGCTCCATGCGCCGTTCGGGCTAAGGCAAGGCTGGAGACATCCGCACCTTGCCAACCGATCCGTCCCCGACTTCCGCACGATTTCCACCGGCGATGATCGCTGCGGCGATCGCCTTGGCTGTCGGGCTGTATTTGATCTGGTCCGGCGTCCGGCTGGCCGGGTTTGCGGCGTGTGTGCTTGCCGTTGGCGCGCTGGGATGGGGGGTCTTGCGCAAGCCTGCCCGCGGGCCGGTTGCGCCCGCGCTTGAGCCGCCGCCCCGCGTTGAGCCCGAGCACGAGCAGATGGGCCCCATCCTCGAAGCCATGCCCGATCCAGCGCTGCTGGTGGACGCAAACGGAACGATCGCCAGCGCCAACGCTGCGGCGCGGCGGATGCTCGGCTTTGCCGCCTCCGGCCTGCGCGTTTCCTCGGTGCTGCGCCGGCCCGAACTGCTGGATGCGGTTGAGTCGGCCGCCCGCGACGGGACCGTTCTGGCGGTCGACTACGAAGTCACCGCCCCGGTGGAGGAACATTTCCGCGTGTTCGTCGCGCCGGTGACGTTCAACGGCAGGCATGCGGCGCTGATGTCGTTTCACGACCAGACCTCGGCGATCAATACCGATCGGATGCGCGCAGATTTTCTCGCCAACGCCAGCCACGAACTGCGCACGCCGCTGGCGGCGATTATGTTGCTGCTCGAAACGCTGTCCGGTCATGCCAAAGACGATCCGGCGGCGCAGCAGAAATTTCTCGGCATGATGCACCTGCAGGCCAACCGCATGCGCGAGCTGATCGACGATCTGCTGTCGCTGTCGAAGATTGAACTGAACGAGCACGTGCCGCCGTCGGAACAGGCCGATCTGGCGATGATTGTCGGCGACATGATCGAGACGCTCGCCCCGCAGGCGGGCGAACGAAAGGTTCAGGTGCGCTATCAGCGGCCCGACGAGCCGGTCGTCGTCGTCGGTGACCGCTCGCAGCTCTCGCAGGTGGCCCAGAACCTGATCGACAACGCGATCAAATATTCCCCGCCGGGCGGCGTGGTGGACGTGATCGTCGGCCTGGGGGACGACCGCGAGGAGGCGGCGGCCAAGGCCGGCCGGCAATGGGAAGACGCCAGCCGGGTTTCTCTGCTGCTGCCGCCGCCGGCGGCCGGGAAGCATTACGCCTATGTGCGTGTGGCCGATTCCGGCGCGGGCATCGCCCGGCGCTATCTGCCCCGCCTGTCGGAGCGGTTCTTCCGGGTCGAGCGGGACGAGGGCGCCGAGCAGAGCGGCACGGGGCTCGGACTGGCCATCGTCAAACATATTGTAAACCGCCACCGGGGCGGTCTCATCGTGGAGAGCGAACCGGGAAGAGGCTCGGCCTTCGCGGTGTATCTGGAGCGCCCCGCGGAACCTGAAACCCAAGCGCCCCAAGGGCTGACCCCGACGGCCTCGGCGGTTTCATCATAGTGTCACACAAGCCTCGTACTGACCGGCTCGGACGCGTGGGGCGGTCGCCAAGGGCGCGCGCCGCCGGAAATACGGATCATGCCGACCATGGATGACAAGACTTCCGAGGCTTTCGCCATGCACGCGCCCGCGCCCGTGGTCGAGGCTGGCGCCCTGGCGTCCAGCGCGACGAAAGTCGCCGCCCGCGACGTCAAGGTTTTCTACGGCGAGAAGCAGGCCCTGTTCGATGTGTCGATCGACATTCCCGATCGCGGCGTCACCGCCTTTATCGGTCCCTCCGGTTGCGGCAAGACCACGTTCCTGCGCTGCATCAACCGGATGAATGACACCATCGTCGGCTGCCGCGTGCTCGGCGAGATCGGCATCGACGGACAGAACGTCTACGACAAATCGGTCGATCCGGTCGTGCTGCGCTCGCGCGTAGGAATGGTGTTCCAGAAGCCGAACCCGTTTCCGAAATCGATCTATGAGAACGTCGCCTACGGGCCGCGTATCCACGCCCTGGCGAAATCCAAGATCGACATGGATCAGATCGTCGAAACCTCGCTGCGCCGCGCCGGCCTGTGGGATGAGGTGAAGGACCGCCTGCACGCCTCCGGCGCGGGCCTGTCCGGCGGCCAGCAGCAGCGTCTGGTTATCGCCCGCTGCGTGGCGGTCAACCCGGACATCATTCTGATGGACGAGCCGTGCTCGGCGCTCGATCCGATCGCCACCGCGCGGATCGAGGAACTGATCGACGAATTGCGCGAGAAATTCTGCATCATCATCGTCACGCACTCGATGGCCCAGGCTGCGCGCGTCTCCCAGCGCACCGCCTTCTTCCACCTCGGCACGCTGGTCGAGGCCGGCCCGACCGAAGAGATGTTTACCAATCCGCGCGATACCCGCACCAAGGATTACATTACCGGGCGCTTCGGCTAAGCTTTCGGGCATGACAGAGCACACTGTAAAATCCTTCGGCAGCGAGTTGGACGCACTCAGCACGGACCTCGCCCGTATGGGCGGCCTGGTCGAAAGCCTGGTGAACGATTCCATCACCGCTGTAGTGCGGCGCGATACGGCCCTTGCCCAATCGGTGATCGAACGCGATCCGCGCGTGGACGCCTCTCACCGCGATATGGAGCGGCGGGTCACCCGCATGGTGGCGCTGCGCCAGCCGGTGGCGATCGATCTGCGTGAAACGCTCAGCGTCTGGAAGATCGCCGGCGATCTGGAACGCATCGGCGATCTCGCCAAAAACATTTCCAAACGTACCCTCGTGCTCAACCAGGCCGATCCGGTCCAGCTCACGCGCTCGATCGAGCGCATGGGGCGCCTTGCCGGTTCGCATCTGAAACAAGTGCTCGACGCCTACAGCCAGCGCGATGCCGATCTCGGCATCGGCGTCTGGTATCGCGACGAGGAAATCGACGCCTACTACAATTCGCTGTTCCGCGAATTGCTCACCTACATGATGGAAGATCCGCGGACGATAGGCCCATGCGCACATCTCTTATTCATAGCCAAGAACATCGAACGGATCGGCGATCACTGCACGAACATCGCCGAGACGGTTCACTACCTGGTCACGGGCGAGGAAATGCCGGTGAACCGGCCGAAGGCAGACGAAGCCGAGCGGACTCCGGTGTGAGCCTTTCCGCCCACGTTCTTGTTGTCGAGGATGAAGAGGCGCTTAGCGCCGCGCTTAAATATAATCTGGAAAAGGAAGGCTATTCCGTTTCCCTCGCCACCGACGGCGAAGAGGCGCTGATCCTGGCCGAGGAGCGCAAGCCCGATCTCATCTTGCTGGATTGGATGCTGCCGAAAGCGCCGGGCATCGAGGTCTGCCGGCGTCTGCGCGCGCGCCAGGAGACCCGCAACACGCCGATCGTGATGCTCACCGCCCGCACCGACGAAGCCGATCGCATCCGCGGCCTCGATACCGGCGCGGACGATTACATCACCAAGCCGGTCGCGATGGCCGAATTGCTCGCGCGCCTGCGCGCCGTCATGCGCCGTATCCGGCCGGCGCTGGCTGAAGATAAAATGCGCTTCGGCGACATCATCGTCGATCGCGTCGCCCACCGCGTAAAGCGCGGCGCGCGCGACGTGCATCTGGGCCCCACGGAATTCAAACTGCTCGACCATTTGATCCAGCATCCGGGCCGCGTGTTCAGCCGCGAACAATTACTCGACGCCGTCTGGGGCTCGGACGTTTACGTCGAAGTCCGCACGGTCGATGTCCACATCGGGCGCTTGCGCAAGGCGCTGGTGCAAGGCGAAGAAAGCAATCCGATCCGCACTGTGCGCTCGGCGGGTTACTCGCTGGACCTGGACGGCTGACCGCGTCAGCCGCCGCGCTTCAGGACGAGAATTTCAGCGCCTCTGCCATTTCGCGCCGGCGCCGCGACGAAGAGGCGCCCCAGCGCGGGCGCAAACAGGCCTGTTCGCGCGCCGCTTCTTGTCAGCACCCGCGTGGGCGCCGAGAGCGCGTTGCCGGTCAGCATGAACACATCAACCCGGCCCGCGCCGCAGACGACATAGAGGCTGTGCGCCGCCGTGTCGAAAAACAAATCGTCGGAATCGCCGCACGTTGGCTGCGACGCCGTAACTGCGCCGGTCGCGCGGTCGAACAGAACGAGGCGCGCCGGCAGGCGGAACACGCTCGCTAGCAAGGCGCCATCGGGCACGAGCGCCATCGGGAAATTCCACATCAGGTTCGGCAGTTTCCATTGCTGCGCGATAGCGCCGCGCGCCAGATCGACCACTGCTATGGTGCGGGCATCGGGCAGGTTGACGAAGGCGCGCGCGCCGCCGGGCTCGATCTGAAAGCTTTCCGGATGCGCCGGCAGGTCGATTTTCGAGAGCACCTTGCGCGCCACCAGATCAATCACCGCCAACGCGCCGCCGCCATAGCCGACCAGCGCATGGCCGCTCGCCGCGTCGATCCGCACATTATCCGCGTCCTCGCCGAGCGAAATTTGCCCGATGGCCGCGAACGTTTGCGGGTCGAACAGGCGCACCGCGCCGTCACCGCGCTCGGCGACGGCGATCGTCTTGCCGCTGGCGCCGAACGCCACGCCCTGCGGCTCGCTCAGACCCGCGATGCGGTGAGTGACCTTGCCGGCTGCAATATCGATCACATCGAGCGCATGGTTGCCGAGTTCGGCAACGACCAGATGAGCGCCAGCCGGGTCGATCGCGAGGTGATCGATACGACCGGCGACGTTGGCGAGCGCAATGGTCCGTTCCAGCACCAGCGGCGCCGTCGGCTCTGCGCGCGCGCAGCCCGCCGCGATGAAGGCAAAAACGCCGCCGGCGAATGCGGCGGCGATCCTGTTCATGCGCGCGTGGCGTTCGCGAACAGCTTGTCGGCGTTGGCCCATGTCAGCGCCCCCATGCGTCCGCCTGCCGCGCGCTGGGACCGTGGGGCCGCCGGGCGGTTCCCGCGAGCTTCGGCCAAATCTCAAAGCAGGAGAGGCGTCTGGATTTGTTGGGCCAAACGCGCGATTTGTGCGGTGGGTGGGGCGCGAGATGACCGTTGAATTGAAACAGATCGAAGTCGGTTCGCCGCTGCATGCCGCCGAACAGCGCCTGCGCGACGAGGTGCTGCGCAGGCCGCTCGGCCGGACGCTCAGCGCCGCCGAGATCGAGCGCGACCCGACGGGAACGCATTTCGCCGCCGTGCGCCGCGGCGAGGTCGTCGCCTGTGTCGGCCTTTATCCGCAAGGCGAAGGCTTGTTGCGCCTGCGCCAGATGGCGGTGGCGCCGCACCTGCAGGGCCAGGGCGTGGGCGCGCGCCTGCTGGCGTTCGCCGAAGACTGGGCGCGCACCCGGGGCTATTCCGAGATCGAGTTGCACGCGCGGCTCAGCGCCGTCGGTTTCTATGAGCGCAAAGGCTATGCCCAGGAAGGCGACGTGTTCAAGGAAATCTCCATCCCCCACATCGTCATGCGCAAGACGCTCTAGCCCAGGTCAAACAAAACGGGGCGGCCCGAAAGCCGCCCCGCCTGCCGTCTGACAAGACTTTGCTTTTGCGCTTACGCGTAGCGCAGCAATCTCCGCAGTTCGTCGCTTTCGCCGTTGCTGGTCTTGCGCTGGCGCGGGCGGGTCGGCTGGAAGCCGAGGCGCGCGTGTTCGCTGCAATAGGGACCGTCGCAGCTCTCGCGGCCGCAGAAAGCAAACTTCGTGTCGGTGGGATCGCCGATCGGCCACCGGCACATCCGGTCGGTCACGGTCAGCACGCTGGCGAGCGAGCCGTCGGCCTGGGCCATCGGCTCCAGCGGCGGCGGCAGTTCGGCCAGCGGCGTGAGCGAGGGGATCGTCCGCGGACGGGAGGGCGCGCCGGCCAGCAGGCGCGGGCGGTTGTTGCTGGAGCGCACGATGCGCTTGGCGGGGCGCGAGGGCGTGGCCCGGCCGGCGAGGCCCAGGCGGTGCACTTTGCCGATCACCGCATTGCGGGTGACGCCGCCCAATTGCTTGGCGATCTGGCTCGCCGAGAGGCCATCGGTCCATAATTTACGGAGCGTGGCGACACGTTCATCGGTCCACATGAGGTTTTGCCCCTTTGCCTACGCCGCCAGCCCGGCGGCTAAATCCTGCGACTCACTCGGCTTCCCGAGCACGCTATGGATTGTAGCTGAAACAAGGCGGGACACAATAGGTGGGGTGTTTACGCTCCACAGGAACGAATCGCCCTAGGTCTAGATTTGGCTGATTCCATCGATTCGTCAGAGACTTGGACTGGAAATTAACTGCTCGCAAACCCGCCTGCGGACTCTAAATAGCTAATTCAGCCCTAACGGAGAGGCCGGTGCCGACGACGATTTCGCCCCCCACGCCGCGCACCTATGGGGCGGTCAACTGGATCGGCCTGCAGACTCTGCTGCAGCGGGAGATCGGCCGGTTCCTGAAAGTGGGGGCCCAGACCGTGATCGCGCCGGTCATGACCACTTTGCTGTTCATGATGGTGTTCTCGCTGGCGATGGGCGGGCGGTCCTCCGGCATACCGGGCGTGGCCTACGCGGATTTTTTGGCGCCTGGCCTGATGATGATGGGGATCATCTCCAACGCGTTCCAGAATTCCTCTTCGTCCCTGATCATCGCCAAGGTGCAGGGCAATATGGTCGACTTTCTGACCCCGCCGCTTTCGGCCGCCGAACTCACCATCGCGTTCATAGGCGGCGCGGTGGCGCGAGGATTTCTGGTGGGACTCGCGTCAGCGCTCGCGGCCATTCCGTTCGCGAACGTGCTGCCGATGCATTGGTGGGCGGTGCTCTATTTCTCGATCACGTCAGCGACGATTTTCGGCGCCATCGGCCTCATCGGCGGGATCTGGGCGGCGAAGTTCGACGCGCTCGCCGCGATCACCAATTTCGTGATCACGCCCCTGACGTTTCTTTCGGGCACGTTCTATTCGGTCGATCGCTTGCCGGAGCCGTTCCGCACGATCAGCCATTACAATCCCGTCCATTTGATGATCGACGGTTTTCGCTACGGCTTCATCGGCGCGGCCGACCTCGATCTCGGCCTCGCCGCCAGCGTTTGCGGGATCGGCGCGCTCGCGCTCAGCGTTTTGTGCTGGCGCCTGCTGCACCTGGGTTGGCGGGTGAAGAGCTGATCGTTCCTTTTCCTTGACGCGCCCGTCACATCGGCTCAAAAGGCGCGCTTCTTTTTTCAGGGCTAGAGTAAAGAAAACGCCCATGGCCGCTGCTGAAAGCCATCTGTTCAACGTCTTCGCGCATCCCGAGCAGGTGTTCGTGCGCGGCGAGGGCGTGTGGCTGTTTGATGACAAGGGCGAGCGCTATCTCGATTTCATCGCCGGCATCGCGGTGAACGGCCTGGGCCATGCCCATCCCAAACTGGTGAGCGCGCTCACCGAGCAGGCGCAAAAGCTCTGGCACATCTCGAACATGTACAAGATCGAGGGCCAGGAAAAACTCGCGGCGAAATATTGCGAGAAGACCTTCGCCGACGTCGTGTTCTTCACCAATTCCGGCACCGAAGCGATCGAATGCGCGCTGAAAATGGCGCGCAGATATCATGCCGTCGGCGGCCATCCGGAAAAGGTCGATATCATCGGCTTTTCCGGCTCGTTCCACGGCCGCTCCTATGCGGCGATCAATGCTTCGGGCAATGCGTCCTATCTGGACGGGTTCGGGCCGCATCTGCCCGGCTATGTGCATTGCGAATTCGGCGATTGGGAAAAGCTGAACGCCCTCGTTGGCCCCGCCACCGCGGCGATCCTTATAGAGCCGGTGCAGGGCGAGGGCGGGGTGCAAGTCGTGCCTGACGAAGCGCTGCGCCTGATGCGCAAATTGTGCGACGAGCATGGCGCCGTGCTGATCTTCGATGAAGTTCAATGCGGCGCCGGGCGCACGGGAAAATTGTTCGCCCATGAATGGTCGGGCGTAGCGCCTGACGTGATGACCATCGCCAAAGCGGTCGGCGGCGGCTTTCCGCTCGGCGCGTGCCTTTCGACGCGCGAAGCGGCCAGAGGCATGACGCGCGGCGTCCACGGCACGACCTACGGCGGCAATCCGCTGGCGATGGCCGTCGGCAATGCGGCATGGGATATTCTCGCCGAGGACAAATTCCTCGAACACGTACGCGATATGTCCAATCATCTCGGGCAGGCGCTGGAAGGGTTGAAGGACCGGCATCCGAAAACGGTCGTCGAGACGCGCGGCAGGGGTTTGCTGCGCGGACTCAAGCTCACGGTCGATCCGAAAACCGTGCAGGCGGCCGCGCGCAATCGCAAACTGCTCGTCGGCGTGGCGGGCGACAACGTGCTGCGCCTCGCGCCGCCGCTGATCCTGGAGCCCGAACACGTCTCGATGGCCGCGGAGCTGATCGATGCGGCGTTGACAGATGTGGAGAACGCGGCGTGAAGCCGTTTCTCGGCGCCCCGCCGCGCCACTTCCTCGACTTGTGGGCGCTGTCTGGCGAAGAATTGCGCGCCATGCTGGAAGAAGGAAAAAGGCGTAAGGCTGCGCGCATCGGCGTGCCGAAGGGCGCTGCCGATTTCGATCGCCCGCTAGAGGGCCATGTGCTGGCGATGATCTTCCAGAAAAATTCCACGCGCACGCGCGTCTCCTTTGATATGGCGATGCGCCAACTGGGCGGCGGCTCGCTCGCACTCAATGCAAACGACACCCAACTCGGCCGCGGCGAAACGATTGAGGATACGGCGCGCGTACTTTCGCGCATGGTCGATGCGGTGATGATCCGCGCCAACAGGCACGATGATGTGCTGGCCTTCGCTTCGGCCGCCGACGTGCCGGTGATCAATGGCCTCACCGATCTTTCCCATCCCTGCCAGATACTGGCCGATCTGATGACGATCGAGGAGCGCCTCGGCAGTGTGAAGGGCCGTACAATTGCGTGGGTAGGCGACGGCAATAACGTTCTGGCCTCTTTCATCCACGCCGCGCCGAAACTCGGCTACGGATTGAAAATCGCAACGCCGCCCCATTACGCCGCGCGCACGCAGGATATTGACTCTGCGCGCAAGCAGGGCGCTTCGATCGAAGTCTCGCACGAAGCGGCCAAGGCCGCCGCCGGCGCCGATGTTGTGGTGACCGATTGCTGGGTGTCGATGGGCGATACCGATAAAGACGAACGCATGGCGGCGTTTCCGCAATTCCAGGTGAATAAGGCGCTGATGGCCGGCGCGAAGGCCGATGCGGTGTTCCTGCATTGCCTGCCGGCCCATCGCGGCGAAGAGGTCACCGACGAAATCATGGATGGGCCGGCCTCGGCGGTGTGGGACGAGGCCGAAAACCGCATCCACGCGCAGAAAGCAATATTGCTGTGGTGTCTGGGAAAGATGTGATCGCCACGCCGCTCGACGACATGGTCGCGGCGTTTCAGATCGAAGGCGCGCCAGCGCTGGGGCGATATGCGCGTTTGGCCGATCGCGTCATCGATCCGATTTTGCGCCGGCACGATTATCCGCGGCCCGTCGCGCTGCTGCTCGGCGAAGCGCTGACGCTCGCGGCGCTGGTGGGCTCGCTGCTCAAAGTCAGGGGGCGCCTGATCGTGCAGGCCGAAGGCAAGGGCGATGTGCCGCTGCTGGTGGCCGAATATCGCAGCGGCGAAAAAAGCCTGCGCGGTTATGCGCGCATCGAAAAAGCCGCGCGTGAGAAACTGGCGGCGATGAATACGGCGCCGCCCGCCGATTTGCTCGGCGCCGGCGCACTGGTGATGACGCTGGAGGGCGAGGGCGGCGCGCGTTATCAGGGCGTGGTGCCGCTGGGCGGGGCAACGCTGGCCCAATGCGCGGAATCATATTTCGCGCAATCCGAACAAGCACCGACGCGGATCAGGCTGGCGGTCGGCGAAACCTACGCGCGTGGCGAGCGCGCCGCCTGGCGCGCGGGCGGGGCGCTGCTGCAGAAAATCGCGGGCGATTCGGCGCGCGGCATGACCGACGATGCCTGGGCGCGGGCCGAAATCCTGTTTGCGACGCTGACCGATCAGGAAGTGCTCGATCCGGCGTTGCCCGCGTCGCGCGTGCTCTATCGCCTGTTTCACGAAGACGGCGTGCGCATGGCTGATCCCGAACCGCTGATCGAAAAATGCCATTGTGACCGCGACCGGCTGACAGCCTTGCTATCGCAATTCGACGATGAGGAGATGGCCGATCTGGTGGAGCCCGACGGCCTCATCCACGCCCATTGCGAATTCTGCTCGCGCCTCTACCTGATCGCGCCGGAGGATTTGAAGCCGGGATGACGTACTACAGTAATGCGGCCTTTGCGGCGATTGCGTCTTCTGCGATCTGAACTTTCAGTGCATCCAGATTTTCAAATTTCTGTTCCGGCCGCAGGAATTTGATCAATTCCACCTCGATGCGGCGGCCGTAAAGGTCGCCCTCGAAATCGAAAACATTGACCTCTACAAGCGGCTCGTCGCCGCCGCCGATTGTGGGCCGAACGCCGACGTTGGCCACGCCATCGCGCCTGACGCCGCCGGCATCTACGCGCACCGCATAGACGCCAAAGCGCGGCCGCTGATAAGCGCCGAGCGCGAGGTTGGCGGTGGGAAAGCCGATCGTGCGCCCGCGCGCCGCGCCCGGCAACACGATGCCTTCGATCGCCCAAGGGCGCGTCAGCAGCGCGGCGGCTTCCCTCATGCGGCCGCCTTCGATCGCCGCGCGAATAGTGGAGGAAGAGACTTTGTCGGTTCCGCTTTCGGTCAGCACCTGCGTAACGCTCACCGAAAATCCGTTGCGTCCGCCCGCCGCCGCCAGCGAATGGGCATCGCCCATGCGGCCCTTCCCGAAGGTGAAATCGGCGCCAATCGCCACGTGCGACGCGCCGATCCGTTCGGACAATTGCAGCCGCGCAAAATCCTCATCGGTGAGCGCTGCGAGTTCGGCGTCGAACGCGATCTGGAAGACGATCTCAACGCCCAGCGCGGCCAGCGCGCGCAGGCGCTGGCCGGGGCTTTGCAGCCGAAACGGCGCGGCGTTTGGCTGAAAGAATTGCCGCGGATGGGGCTCGAATACGGCGGCGGCGAGCCTTAAGCCTCGCTTCCGGGCCGCGTCCGCGGCGACGCCGATCACCGCCTGATGGCCGCGATGAACGCCGTCGAAATTGCCAAGCGCGATAGCGGCGCCGCGCAAGGGCGCGGGCGCGGCGCCATGATCGGAAAAAACTTCCACGCTCAGACGCTCGCGCGCGCGCGCCGGCGCCGCGGCACGATCACCAGCGCTTCTCCGTCCATCACGGTTCGTCCGGCGACGGAACATTCAAAGGCGATGGTGACGTGGGACTTGGTCACGTCTAGCGCGGCAATGGAAACCTTGGTGGCGACTTCGTCGCCGATCTTCACGGGCCGGCGGAAATTCACCGTCTGGGAAATATAAATTCCCCCCGGACCGGGCACCTCCGCGGCCATCAGCGCCGAGACGAACGAGGCGATTAGCGCGCCGTGCGCTATGCGCGCGCGAAACGGCGTCGCCGCGGCGTAGGCGGCGTCCATATGGACGGGATTGTGATCTCCGGACACGGCGGCGAAGGCGGCCACGTCCGCTTCGGACACCAGGCGCGTGGCTTCGGCGGCCATGCCGACGGACAAATCTTCAAAATAGCGCGTCATGGCCAAGCGCGGGTCCAAATGTTTACCGGTTCTTTAACGGTGCCGCCCCTATGCTGCCATTCGCGCGGACGGCGCAAGCCCCGATTTGGGCGCTTAAAGCTTAACACGGGGACCCACGGCTTTGGACGCTGGCCTGCCGATTCTGGTGGTTGACGATCACGCGACGATCGTCCGCATCCTGAAGAATCTGCTGAAGCAGATCGGCTTTACGAATGTCGAAGAGGCCCAGGATGGCGGCCTGGCGCTCACGCGCATGCGCGAAAAGCCCTTCGGCCTGGTCATTTCCGACTGGTACATGGAGCCGATGAGCGGGCTCGAACTGGTGCGCGAAATGCGCAAGGACGAGATGCTCAAGGAAACGCCCTTCATCATGGTCAGCGCCGAATCCAAGGGCGACAAGGTGATGGTCGCCAAGGGCGCGGGCGTGGACAATTATATCGTCAAGCCGTTCAACGCGGTCACGCTCAAGTCCAAGATCGCCGCCGTTTTGGGCGATTGAACACTACCACCGTTCCGGCGCTGTAGGATAAGTTTTCCGTTCAGCCCGAGCCGCCGCGCACGGAGGGATCGCCGCGCTCATGCGTTTTGACGAATTTCATGCCGCTGATGCGCCAGCCCTGCGGCGAGCGTGCGAAGCGGTGTTCGTACACGCCCCACACCTCCCAGAGCGGTTCACCCTTGGCGGTGGTGAGTTTGTTCCAGGCGTAGCCGTGCGAAACCATCGTGGCGGCATCGCCGGCAATCGTCACCACCGGATCGCCGCGCAGGTGAAAGCTTTGCTTTTCCGGCGTCAGCGCCGTCTGCCAATTGCCGACGAGGCCGGTGGCGGTGATGCGGCTCGGCGTGCCGCCGAGCGAGGAAAAATCGACATCCACTTCGTCTTCGAAACAGGCGCGCGCCGCCGCCCAGTCCTTGCGGTCGACGGCGTCGTCAAGCGAGGCCGCGAGCTTGACGATTTCGGCTTCGTCGACAAGGCGCTGAACTTCCGGCGGCGTGGCGGGCGCCGCCTCCGGGGGCCGCGAACAGGCGGCGAGTGCAAGGGCGGTCAGGCCAAGTAAAAACGCACGCATCACGCCAATCCCTATCTCTTCGCGCGGCGGGAAACTGGCGCAGCGCGAGGCAGGCGGCAAGGGGACAAACTGCCTAAACCCGACCCTAGGCAAGGGCGGTCATGACGTAGCGGGCGTGCGCGCCCTCGGCGGCGAGCGCGGCCTCGACCTTGGCTGTATCGAGTCGCCCTTGGCTTGTCAGCTTTTCGCCATGCATGCCTGAGGCGATGAACAGGCAGTCGAGCCCCCGCCCATTGGCGCCGCGCACGTCGGTGCCGATGCCGTCGCCGATAGCGAGAATGCGCGCTGGCGCGATTGTGCGCCCGGCGATGCGCGCGCATTCGCGGGCGGCTTGCTGGTAGATCGGGTCGAACGGTTTGCCGGCCATGATCACGCGTCCGCCCATGCGCTCATAGTCGCGCGCAAGCGCCCCCGCGCACCAGACGAGCCGGTCGCCGACTTGCACGATAATGTCGGGGTTGGCGCAGATCAGTTCAAGGTTGCGCGCGTGCGCGGCGCGCAAAATGTCAGCGTAATCGGCCGGCGTTTCCGTTTTGTCGTCGTTGAGGCCTGACACGGCGAGGAATTGCGCATCGCTCAAACCGGCCTGCTGCAAGCCGAGCCCGGCCCATAGATCGCGGTCGTGATCGGGCCCGATCTTGTACATCGGGCCGGGCGCGCGGGCAGCGAGTTCGGCGCGCGTTGCATCGCCCGAGGTGACGATCGCATCGTATATCTCCGCAGGCGCGCCGAGGCGCGCGAGCTGGCCGGGGATCGGATCGCGCGGCTTGGGCGCATTGGTGATCAGCACCACGAGCTTGCCCGCGGCGCGCGCGCGCAACAGCGCATCGCAGGCCGGCTTGTAGACGCCGCGGCCGTTATGGATCACGCCCCAGATGTCGCAATACAGCGCGTCGTAATCGGCGAGGATGTCGTCGAGCGTGGAGAGGATTTGCGGGCTCATTGCGCACTGGCGCCGGGCAAGCGCTCTCGGCCCCCGCGCAGGCGGGGGCCCATAATCCCAGTCGATGCAGGACAATATCTAGCGTTTGCGTTTATGGACCACGGTCTTCGCTGCGCGAAACCGGGGCCGAGAAGTGGGGGTCTCATCTAGTTCGCCAGGCGGCTGGCGAACGGGCTGTCGAGCGCGAAGGCGGGAATTTCGATTTCGAGATGGGCGCCGTCGGCGGAATCGATCATGTCGTAGACGCCCTGCATCATGCCGGCGGGCGCGGCGAGCGGGCAGGCGCTCGTATAGCTGAAGGCTTCGCCCGGCTCGATCAGCGGCTGCTTGCCGACGACGCCGGGACCGCGGACTTCCTGCGTCAGGCCCGCCGCATCCGTGATCCGCCAGTAGCGGTGCATCAGGCGCACGGCGCGGGCGCGCTCGTTTACGATTTCGATCGTGTAGGCCCAGACGTAGCGGTTTTCCGCCGGATTGGATTCGTGATCGAGAAACGAGGGCGCGGCGCGTACGCGCACGCCGTTCGTCTCTCTTTCATAAAGCGGCGTGCTCATGCTTTTGCCAAAGCCTGCGTCAGATCGCCGATCAAGTCCTGCGCGTCTTCCAGGCCGACGGAAAGGCGGATCGATCCGGGGTTCACGCCGATATGGGCGCGCGCCTCTTCGCTGATGCGCCGGTGCGTCGTCGTTTGCGGATGCGTCGCGAGGGATTTTGCGTCGCCGAGATTGTTGGAAATGTCGATCAGCGCCAGCGCGTCGAGGAATTTCCAGGCCCCTTCACGGCCGCCCTTTACATCGAACGAAACCAGCGTGCCGCCGGCGCTCATCTGCTTTTTGTGGATCGCGCGCTGGGGATGATCGTCGCGCCCGGGATAAAACAGCCGCTCGACCTTCGGATGGCGCGCCAGCGCATCGGCGACGAGCGCGGCGTTGCGGCTCATCTGTTCGACGCGGAGCGTAATTGTCTCCAGGCCCTTCAGGCAAACCCACGCATTGAACGGCGAAATCGCCGGTCCCGTGTGGCGCAGGAATTCGCGGATATTTTCGTCGATCTTGGCTTTGTCTCCCAGGATCGCGCCGCCGAGCGTGCGGCCCTGGCCGTCGATATGTTTTGTGGTGGAATAGACGACAAGGTCGGCGCCGAACGTCAGCGGCTTTTGCAGCACGACGGACGCAAATACGTTATCGACAATCAGCCAGCCGCCGGCCTTGTGCACGATCTCCGCGACCGCCGCGATATCCACCGCGCCGAGCACCGGGTTGGACGGCGTCTCGATCAGCGCCAGCTTCACTGGCTTTTTCGCCGCCTCGCGCCACTGATTGAGGTCGTCGCCATCGACCCAGACGACATCCACGCCAAGGCGCGGCAGCAGCGTATCCAAAATCCACAGGCACGACGCAAACATCGCCCGCGCGCCGATCACGCGGTCTCCCGCCTTCACATTGGCGAGCAGGGCGGTGTTCACCGCCGCCATGCCGCTGCCCACGGCGATGCATTCCTCGGCGCCTTCGAGAGCCATGAGGCGCTCTTCGAACATGCGGATCGTGGGGTTGGCGTAGCGGCCGTAAAGATAGCCGGGGCTGGCGCCGGCAAAGCGGGCGTCGGCCTCCGCGGCGCTGTCATAGACAAAGCCGGAGGTCATGAAGATGGCCTCGGCGGTTTCCTTGTGCTGGCTGCGCGTCTGCCCGCCGCGGACCAGTTTGGTGGCGGGGCGCCAGTTTTTCTCGGCCTCGTCTTTCTCAGCCATGAAACGTCCTTCACGTCTTTCAACGCGCCCATCGTATGGCTTGCGTGGAAGAGCGGGCGAGGGGCCCGTTTCTTCGCTTTAGCGGCATTTATTCCGCGCCCGCAAGCTGAACTCAAATCGGCGCAAGAGGCGTTTAGCAGAGGGCTCCGTGTGGTCAAGTTGAACCGTCTTCTTGCAGGGTCCGGGTCGGGCGGAACCGGACCCAACGTAGCGCCTCGTCGATCGGTTGTTCCCCCCCACCTCATTCCTCCCCCACGAGGGGGGAGGAAGGTGCTTGATGGCGGGAGGTATGTCCGATGCGCATGCAGAAGGAGCGCTTCTCCTCCCCCTTGTGGGGAGGAGATAGAGGAGGGGGACGACCGATCGACCGGACTCAACATAGAGCCTTATCAATCCGTGGCTCTGCCCGACCCGGCGCCGCAAGGCGGGCGGGGAGTGGACAACGCGTTGACATCACGTCAGCAAATTAACGCAGGAGCGAATCGCGATGCCCACCCACGGCGTTCTGCCGGACGGCGTTCTGCCGGACGGCGAGATCGAGAAGGCGGCTGAGCACGGCTGGGTGAGCGCCGCCGCCCCGTTCGTGGCCGACCAGATTCAGCCCGCCAGCCTCGACCTGCGCTTGTCCGACAAAGTGTTTCGCGTGCGCGCCAGCTTTTTGCCCGGCGCCGGCGTCAAGGTCGCAGAGCGGCTGACGCGCGATCTGGTGATGCACGAGATCGATATTTCGCGCGGCGCCGTTCTGGAAACGGGCTGCGTTTATCTGGCGCCGTTGCAGGAGGAAGTCGAGCTGCCGGATTTTTTGCATGGCGCGGCGAACCCGAAAAGCTCGACCGGGCGGATCGACGTATTCACGCGTCTTTCGGTCGATGGCGCCACCGCGTTCGATCATGTGCCGGCGGGTTATGCGGGGCCGCTGTGGGCGGAGATTTGTCCGCGCACGTTTTCGATTCTGGTGCGGCCGGGCGATCGGCTGAGCCAGTTGCGGTTTCGCCGCGGGCCGACGCATCCGAAACATGAATCCAATTTCTCGATCGATCTGGCGCTGAAAGGTCCGGTGGGCTTTCGCGCCAAGCGCCATGCCGGAGTGATCGATCTGGGACGCATCGGCGCCTACGATCCGCGCGATTTCTGGGAGCCGCTGGCGGCGCGCGGCGGCACGCTGGTGCTTGATCCGGGCGAATTTTACATTTTCGCGTCGAAGGAAAACGTGCTGATCCCGGCCGACGAGGCGGCGGAGATGGCGCCGATCCGCCCGGAGCTTGGCGAGTTCCGCGCGCATTACGCCGGCTTTTTCGATCCCGGCTTTGGCATCGACAAGCCGGGCAAGGCGGTGTTGGAAGTGCGGGCGCGGGACGCCCCGTTCATCCTGGAAGATGGCCAGCCGGTGGGCAAACTGGTGTTCGAGCCGCTCTCGGCCCCGGCCAAGCGGCTCTACGGCGAAAGCGGGGTGAATAATTACCAGGGTCAGGGGCTGAAACTGAGCAAGCACTTTGCGCCCTGGTGATCCTGGGTAATATGGCGCGGGTTCTGCGTGGGGGGACACGGCCATGGCGAAGGAAGCGGGCGGCGGCGGGGATTTTCTCGGGACCGCGATCAAGGTGCTGGCGTTGGTGGCCGGCATACCGGCCGCGGCGGCGGCGGCTTACCAGATCTATGCGGTCACCACCGGAAAGACGCAGTTGCAGGATCTGATCCATCCGCCCGAAAAGGCGCCGGTGGTGATCGTGGCGCCGGGCAATGGGCGCCCGGCGACGGAGGCGAAGGAATGTTCTTCCGAGACCGAAAAAGTCGCGTGGGGCAAAGCGCAGGAGAGCAAGACGCGCGCCGATTATAATTCCTACATTCTCGCGTTCAGCAATTGCCCGAACGCGGCCACCGCGCGCGATGCGCTGCTGACGTGCCATCAGGAACAGCGCGAGGCGTGGGAGGAAACGCCAATTGCGTCCAACCAGTCGGTGCGCGGCGTGGGCTCCATTCCTACCAATGGCAAAACCGAAGCCCAGGCCTGCGCCGCGGCGAAGAAAATGGCCAACGACCAAGCCAAGACCAATTGCGAAGCCATCGCTTCCGGCGGCAATTTTCGCAATCCGGTGTGGAAAGTGCGCGACCAGGATTGCTCGTGCAACAAGGTCAACGACATCGTCACCACCTGCGTCGCCGATTTTTCCGCCGAATGCCGCTGGGAAGCAAAGGTGCAGCGGCAGGTTGAGGTGTGCGGGTAGGGGCGCGCGTATTTATCCTTCTCCCGCGTGCGGGAGAAGGTGGCGCGCAGCGCCGGATGAGGGCCCGTTCTGCTGACGTTGAGTTCTGCGCCGACTCCCTCACCCCTGCCCCTCTCCCGCGCGCGGGAGAGAGAACGCCGATAGCCACGGGCTTACGCTCCGTGTGCGGACGATCTGATTTTGGCGCGGGATCAGGACGTATTGAACGCAAGATCGATCTCGCGCTGCGCGTCGGCGAGCGCGGCTTGCACGCAGGTCGCGCGCGGGCGGTAGGGACGGAAGGCGGCTTCGACCGCTTCGCGCCGCGCCGCGATCAGGCGGCAAAGCCGCGCCAGCGCGGGTGCGGGATTTTCCAGCACGCGGCGCAGCGCTTCGAGCCGGCGCGCCAGCGGCAGGGCGTTGAAGTTAATCGCGCCGCCGCGCTGGTCGGCGCAGGGCTCGCTGCGCCGTGTGGCGCGCAAGGCGCCGCGCGGCATCACATTG
>DASZPV010000144.1:0-2309 GCA_035549875.1 Caulobacterales bacterium | reverse complement strand
CGGCCTCGATTACCCGACTGCGCAGATCTTCCGAAAGAGATTTCGCCATCCATGCCGGCCTCCGTCCAGCACGAAGCGTGAATCAGAATTCGAGTCCCGTGGGAATCCCCACCGATTCAATCCGGTCAGATTTTGCTCTAGCATTGCCGCACAATAGGGCGATTCATGCCCATTAGGGAAGACGTTGCGATCTTAGGTTATAGGCTTTTGGGTCGGCTCTCAACTCGATCTATCGCTTGCGACGGCCACCGGTTCCGCTCTTGCGTTTCGCTGCCCCCAGCGTCGCCTTAGTTCCCACCGCCGCCTCCACATCCGCTTGCCTTGCCAGCGGATCGTCCGAGATCATCAGTTCCGTATCCTGCAACCGCTTGATCTCATCCCTCAGCCGCGCGGCGGTTTCGAACTCCAGGTCGGCGGCGGCTTCGCGCATCTCGCGCTCCAGGTCGTGGATGTAGCTCTTGAGGTTGTGGCCGATGAGGGAGCCGGCTTCGCCTTTTTTGCCTTTCAGGCCCATGCGCGGGTCGATGGTCATGTGGTCGCGTTCGGGCATGCTCTCCAGAATGTCGTTGATGCGCGAGCGCACGGATTGCGGCGTGATGTTGTTGGCGATGTTGAATGCGGTCTGCTTTTCGCGGCGCCGGCTGGTTTCGGCCATCGCGCGCTCCATGCTGCCGGTGATGCGGTCGGCGTATAGAATCACGCGGCCGTCGATATTGCGCGCGGCGCGGCCGATGGTCTGCACGAGGCTGGTCTCGCTGCGCAGGAAGCCTTCTTTATCGGCGTCGAGAATGGCGACGAGGCCGCATTCGGGAATGTCGAGCCCCTCGCGCAAAAGATTGATGCCGACCAGCACGTCGAACACGCCGAGGCGCAGGTCGCGGATGATCTCGATGCGCTCGACCGTGTCGATGTCGCTGTGCATGTAGCGCACGCGGATGCCTTGCTCGTGCATGTATTCGGTGAGGTCCTCGGCCATGCGCTTGGTCAGCACGGTCACCAGCACGCGCAGATTTTTCGCCGCCATCTCCTTGCACTCGGCGATCACGTCATCGACCTGGGAGGCGCTGTTGGTGGAGACGGGGCGCACTTCCACGGGCGGATCGATCAGGCCGGTGGGGCGGATCACCTGCTCGGCGAACACGCCGCCGGTGCGGTTTAATTCCCACGGGCCGGGCGTGGCCGAGACGTGCACGGTCTGCGGGCGCATCGCGTCCCATTCGGCGAATTTGAGCGGGCGGTTATCGAGGCACGAGGGCAGGCGGAAGCCGTATTCGCTGAGGGTGAATTTGCGGCTGTAATCGCCTTTGTACATCGCGCCGATCTGCGGGATGGTGACGTGGCTCTCGTCGGTGAACAGCAAAGCGTTGGGCGGGATGTATTCAAACAGCGTGGGCGGGGGCTCTCCCGGGCGCCGGCCGGTGAGGTAGCGGGAGTAATTTTCGATGCCGGCGCACGAGCCGGTGGCCAGCATCATCTCGACATCGAAATTCACCCGCTGTTCGAGGCGCTGGGATTCGAGGAGTTTGCCTTGCTGGTTGAGATGGTTGAGCCGGTGGCGCAATTCTTCCCTGATCTGCTCGACCGCCTGATTGAGCGTCAGGCGCGGCGTGACGTAGTGGGAATTGGCGTAGAATTTGGCGAACGGCAGATCATCGGTGCGCCGGCCGGTGAGCGGATCGAATTCGTGGATGGACTCGATCTCGTCGCCGAAGAAGGAGACGCGCCAGGCGCGGTCTTCAAGGTGCGCGGGGAACACTTCGATCACATCGCCGCGCACGCGGAACAGGCCGCGCGAAAACGCCTGCTCGTTGCGCTTGTATTGCAGCGCCACGAGGTCGCGGATGAATTGCTGCTGGCTGATCGTCTCGCCGACCTTGGCGGTGAACGTCATCGACGTATAGGTCTCGACCGAGCCGATGCCGTAGATGCACGACACGGACGCAACGATGATCACATCGTCGCGCTCTAAGATCGCGCGCGTGGCGGCGTGGCGCATGCGGTCGATCTGCTCGTTGATGTCGGATTCTTTTTCGATGTAGGTGTCGGTGCGCGGCACATACGCTTCGGGCTGGTAGTAATCGTAATAGGATACGAAATACTCGACGGCGTTTTCGGGGAAGAAGTTCTTGAACTCGGCGTAGAGCTGAAACGCCAGCGTTTTGTTCGGTGCGAGCACCAGCGCGGGGCGCTGCAAAATCTCGATCACTTTCGCCATCGTGAACGTCTTGCCCGAGCCGGTGACGCCGAGCAGCACCTGATCCTGCTCGCCCTTGCGCGCCGCCTCGACCAGTTCGGCGATGGCGGTGGGC
>DASZPV010000143.1:0-5915 GCA_035549875.1 Caulobacterales bacterium | reverse complement strand
GCTGGAGAAAATGAGCGTGCGCAAGCTCGGCTGCGTGGGGATCGTGGAGGCCGGCAAGCTGGTCGGCGTGATCACCGACGGCGATCTGCGCCGCAAGCTGGACGCTGCCGCGTTCTCGAAAACGGCGGGCGCGCTGATGACCGCCAATCCCAAAGTGATCTCGCCGGACGCTTCGCTGGCGGATGCGATGACGATGCTCAACGAACATCAGATCAACGTGGTGTTTGCGGTGGAAGAGGGCGCGCCGGTGGGCGTGGTGCACGTGCAGGATCTGCTGGCGGCAGGTGTGCGCTAGGCGATCAGCGGTTCTCGCGGCCGTGCCAGATGCGAACGATGACGATTGCGTCATCGCTGACTTGGTAGCGGATCACGCACCGCGACTTGCCGTATGGAACGATGGTTTCCCGAAGAGGGGTGTTGCTGACGGGACGCCCGACAAAAGGGAAGCTGCGTAGTTGTTCGACGCGCGCCTCTAACGCCTGCGTCATTGCTTCCGCGATTTCAGGTGGGGCATCGCTGAAAAAGTCTACTAAGCGCTTTAAGTCGCGTCGCGCGGCAGGCCGAAATCTCGACCGTTTCATCACGACTTGGCGCTACGAGCCCTTGCTACCTCAGCGCGGAACTCGGCGAACGCCACGTCCGCATCGATATCTTCCCCCGGCTCGCGGAGACGGAGGATGTCTTCTTCCCAGCTCAAATCGTGTGGCGCAGCGATCACGTCCATCGCCAGTTGCTGGAGGACATATTCCTCGGGCGTTAGCCCTCGCGCTTCCGCCGCCGCGCGGACATCATCCGCGAGCGGTCCGGTGAGGGAAATGGTAAGCGCGCCGTCCGACATAGCCTGTTACAACTATCACAATTTCCCGCCTAACCCGAGGTCATTTTGCCTGAGTTTGGCAAATTCCTGCGAGCGGGCCCTCGCACGGCACGCCTCCGAATACCAACGCCACAATCATTGAAAGTGCGCAACGAGACCGGCGATGCCGATCGCGTTCAAATCCTGCAAGTTAAAGTTCTGTGCGCTCATGTCGCGTAGCTAGCGCGGCCGTGCGAACCACGTCGAACTGAAAGTGCGTGCTTAGAGCACCACCAAAAAATGATCCCGGCCTGGCGGGGCCGGGATCACGTTCCGCGTCGCAAGCGGGGGAGGGGGTTAGCGCGACGCGAGAACCATCGCAGGGGCTTTCCTGGTGGAATACGTCTCGGCGTAAACGAGGCTGACCGTCGGCTCGTCCAGAACCTTCACCGCATCCAGGATCACGCCGGCCTTGCAGTTCCGGTACGTGTCCATCTTGTCCAGCTTGTCCTGCCAACAGGCGGTGGTGGCGGCGGAGTCGATGCGCGTCAGCATCGTGCGGGCGCCGGCCTGGCTGTTGAGGTCGAGGCCCGCGGCGGTGACGGTGATCACATCGGGGGTTTCGGCTTGGGCTTGCGCCATCGGGGCCAGGGCGATCGCGGCGGCGAGGGCGGCGGCCAGACTGGTGATCGTGCGGTTCATGTCTTTAGCTCCCATCAAGTGTTGTTCGATGAAGAGACAATGCCTCGGAGCTGTGACCAGTTCTGTGACTTGGGTCACCCTTAACGCAAGGCGGCGCGCCCGTTACAGCGCGCCGCCGGGTTTATCTTAATAAGACAGGGACTTAGGCCGCTTGTTCGGCTTCCACGGCCTTCGGCTTCGGCGCAGCCTTAACTGCGCTTTTTCCGCCGATCTCGATTTTGCGGGGTTTCAGGGCCTCGGGCAGCTCGCGGACCAGTTCGATCTGGAGCAGGCCGTGCTCCAGCCGCGCTTCGGAAACGCGGACATAATCGGCCAGGCTAAAGCGGCGCTCGAAATTCCGCTCCGCGATGCCGCGGTGCAGGAACTCGCGCTGCTCGGCGGCTGGGGCCCGCGCGCCGGTCACGGTCAGGGTGTTTTCCTTGAAATCGACCGAGAGATCATCCGGGCCGAAGCCGGCGACCGCCAGTTCGATCCGGAAGCTGTCATCGCCGGTGCGTTCGATATTGAACGGCGGGTAACCGGGCGCAGCATCGAGCCGCGCGGCGTTGTCGAGCAGGTTCGAAATTCGGTCGAACCCGATAAGGGTGCGATAAAGCGGTGAAAGATCAGCAGAATTCATAACATGTCCTCCTAAAGCGACACATTTGGACTGGTCCGGACCCCGAAGGCGTCCGGCCGGCGGCGGACCGAAAATCGCGCCCGCGTAGAAAAATTTGGGATGTGAAAACCTCGCTTCAACCCCTTGCGATGCAGGATTTTGACTTAGGCTGTAGCCAGGACTAGGCGGGAAAAATGACCACGCGGCGGGGACTGACCATCGGCCTGGGCGCCACCGGATTGGGGGCGGCGTTCGGCTTGGCCGCCTGCGGCCAGCAAAGCGCGCCGAAAACGCAAAGCGCCAGAGGGCCGAAAGCGGCGGTAGGCACGCTGGAATGGGCCGCCGCCGGTTCCTGGCGGCTGGAGCCGGAGCGCGACGCCTTCCGCCATCCCGTGCAGACGCTGAATTTCTTCGGCATCAAGCCGGACATGACCGTCGTCGAAATCTATCCCGGCCGCGGCTGGTACACGGCGGTGATCGCGCCCTTTCTCGCCAAGGGCGGCGGGCGGCTGATCGCGGCCGGTTTTGATCCCATCGGCGCCGACGATGCGCAATTGGCGACGCTGGTGGAATTCAAGGCGAAGTTCCAGAACCAGCCGCGCACGTTCGGCAGCGTCGATACCGCGCCGTTTTCCGCGCGCACGACGAAGATCGATCCGCCGGGCGACGGCATGGCCGACATGGCGCTCGTCATGCGCAACGTGCACACGTTCATGGCCGGCAATTTCGCGCCCCAGGCATTCAAAGCGTTGTTCAATGTGCTGAAACCCGGCGGCGTGCTCGGCATCGAAGAGCACCGCGCCAAATCCAACGGCCTGCAGGACCCGCAGGCCGGCGCGGGCTACGTGCAGGAGGAATTCGTCAAAGTGCTTGCCGAAGACGCCGGCTTCAAATTCGGCGGATCGAGCGAAATAAACGCCAATCCGAAAGACACGAAGGATCATCCCTTCGGCGTGTGGACGCTGCCGCCCACGTTGCGCACTTCGCCGCTCGGCGCGCCGGCCGATCCGGGGTTCGATAACGCGAAATACAAGGCGATCGGCGAAAGCGACCGCATGACGCTGAAATTCATCAAGCCGGAAGATGTGCCGGACCCCGCGCCATGAGAGCGGCGCTGGGTGCGCTCGCGGCGCTCCTTGGCGTCGCGCAGGCGCAGGCGCCGGCGCGGGATGTGGCGGGAAAATTCGATTATTACGCGCTCGCGCTGTCGTGGAGCCCGTCCTACTGCGCGCTGCCGAACATGGCGAAGACCGAGCCGCGCCAGTGCGGGATCGACCGGAATTATGCGTTCGTCGTGCATGGCCTGTGGCCGCAATATGAGCGCGGCTATCCGCAATCGTGCGTCTCCAGCCTGCCGCGCACGGTGGCCGCGCCGCTGGCGAACGCCCAACTCGATCTGATGCCCAGCCCCAAACTCGTGCAGCACGAATGGGAAACTCATGGCCGCTGCACCGGCCTCGATCAGGGCAATTATTTCGCCGCCCTGCGCCAGATGCGCAGCAAGATCGTCGTGCCCCCGGCCTATACGCGTCTGGACAAGCCTCTGCGCGTCACCGCCGCGCAACTGCGCGCCTCGTTCGTGCAGGCAAATCCCGGCCTTTCGCCCGACGGGCTGGCGGTGATTTGCGACAAAACGCGGCTGCGCGAAGTGCGCGTGTGTTTCAATAAGGGAGGGGCCTTGCGCAAATGCAGCGTTTCGGTTCGTGATCAATGCGCCGCCGGGCCGGTGACCATGCCCCCGGCGCGATTGGCGCAGGCAAGGGCCGGACAATGAAGCAAGACACGCTGCCGCCTCTGATCGTCGATCTCGACGGGTCGCTGGTGCTGGCCGAAACCTCGGTTGCTTCCGCGGCCGCAAGTTTCAGGAAGAATCCGCTGAAGGCGCTCGGCGCGCTTTGGGCCTATGTTGACGGGCGCGCCGCCGGCAAGCGCGCCTTTGCCGCCATCGCCATAGCCGACCCCGCCTCGTTGCCCTATCGGGCGCCGCTGATGGCTTTCCTTGAAAAGGAAAAGCTGCGCGGCCGGCGCCTGCATCTGGTCACCGCCGCCGATCAGAAGGTCGCCGATTCCGTCGCCGGGCATCTCGGCCTGTTCGATAGCGCGCACGGCAGCAATGGCGAGATCAATCTCAAGAGCTACGCCAAGCTCGCCTGGCTCGACGCGCGGTTTCCGCAGGGCTTCGACTATGTCGGCAATGCGCGGTCCGATCTGCCGATCTGGCGCGCGATCGGGCGGGCGATGCTGGTTGGCCGTGCGATCGAATACGCCCAGCGCCTGCGCGATGAAGGCGTGCATATCCTGGCTACCGTCTAGCGGCCTTGCACAGGCAGGTGTGATCGTACAAACCTTGGCGCCAGGAGCAGGGACGTCTCATGTCATTCGTGCGCGTGCCGGGAAATCCGGAGCCCGAGGGCGCAGAGCAAATCTGGCTCGAAGGGCGCGGCGGGATCAAGTTACGAGCGCTCTACGCACCCGCGCTGAAGCAGCCGGCGCGCGGTTCGGTGATCTTGTGCAACGGGCGCACTGAATTCGTCGAAAAATATTTCGAGGTCATGCGCGAATTGCAGGTGCGCAATTTCGCGGTGTTCAGCCTCGATTGGCGCGGCCAGGGCCTGTCGGGCCGGCTGGTGCGCAACCGCGCCGCCGGCCACATGGATTCGATGGACGATGCGGTCGCCGATCTGGTGCAGGGCGTCAGGCATCTGGGCGACAAGCTGCCGCGTCCGCACCTGCTGCTGGCCCATTCCATGGGCGGCAATATTGCGCTGCGCGCGTTGCAGAAGCGCAGCATCGAAGTCGATGGCGCTCTGTTCTCCGCGCCGATGTGGGGGATTGCGGGGCTGAAGCCCGCGGCGCGCAATTTCGCGCGCTTCATGACGGCGGTTGGCGCCGGCGGCATGATCGGCCTCGGCCAGCCGGGCAAATGGCGCAAGGAAAAATTCAAACGCAACCCAGTTACGCATGACCGCGAGCGTCACGCGCGCGCCCAGGCGCTGGTGATGGCCGAGCCGCAACTGGCGCTGGCCGGCGTGACCTATGGCTGGGTGACGGCCGCCGCCAACGCGATCGAAGGCTTCCGCCAGGCCGGCGCGTTGGCGCATCTGCGCATTCCGATCACCGTGCTCACCGCCGCCGAGGATGAACTGGTCGATAACGACAGCCACGACATCGTCTCGCGCCTGCTGCCGCAGGCCAAGCATGACGTGATCCAGCGCTCCCGCCACGAAATCATGATGGAACGCGACGAAATCCGCGCCCAATTCTGGCGCGCGTTCGATGATCTGGCCGATAGCGTCGCGCCGGCGAAGGGCGCTTGATCGCCCCTTGCGCCAAATCAAGGCGCTGTCGCCGACGATGCGGGATAAGCAATCATGGACGTGCTTCTCAAGCGGATGATGTTTGTTGGCGCATTGGCGGCGGCAACGGTGCTTGCCGGCTGTTTCGGCGATGAAACGGCGCGCCCGGCCGAACCATTGGGCCCGCCGCGCGGCGACGCGGTCGCCGGCTTGCGGCTCGCGGAAGCGTATTGCGCCTCATGCCACGCCATCGGCGAGTCCGGCGCAAGCCGCGAGCAGATGGCGCCGCCCTTTCGCACGCTGGCGGAGCGCTACCCGATCGATTCGCTGGGAGAGGCGTTCGCCGAAGGCATACTCACCGGCCATCCCAGCATGCCGCAGTTTGAATTCAAGCCCACGCAGATCGACGATCTGCTCGCCTACATCCAGCACGTCCAAACCCGCCGCGGCGGCTGACGGCCTCTGTCGTTTGTTTCGCGCACCTGAGTGCCACAATAACGCGCGGGCCGGCCCGATGGACTCA
>DASZPV010000142.1:0-1640 GCA_035549875.1 Caulobacterales bacterium | reverse complement strand
GCGGGATTTTCCAGCACGCGGCGCAGCGCTTCGAGCCGGCGCGCCAGCGGCAGGGCGTTGAAGTTAATCGCGCCGCCGCGCTGGTCGGCGCAGGGCTCGCTGCGCCGTGTGGCGCGCAAGGCGCCGCGCGGCATCACATTGAAGCGCACGCGCCATTGTGTTGCATCGGGATGAATGTCTCCGATCGGCCGGTCGGTGAACGCGATCAGCACGCGCCCCGGCGGCGCTTGCGGCGGCGCTTCATTGGCCTTGGGCATGGTCAGCGCCTTCAGCAGCAACAACCGCCGCGCCAGCGCCTCGACCGGGCCGAGCCAGGCGAGAATCTCGCGCCGGCTTTCGCGCACGAGCATCAGCCGTTCAGCAATCGCGAACGGCGCGCCAAACAGCGACACGATCGCGGCGTAAAGATCGCCGACGCTCTGCCAGGCGTCCTGAAGGGAAAACGGCTCTCGGTTCATGCGGGGGAGTGTACGGGCGGTTTGAGGCAGGTCGGATTGATTTGCCGATTTCCGATGGCGCGCATAAACGCGACCCGTGGAGAGCGCTCACTCTATCCAGGCGCCGACTCGGCCCCGGTTTCGCGTGAGCGAAGACCGGGGTCCATAAACGCCGGCGTTGGCGATGGAGGCGCGACGGCTGGGAGTATAGGCCCCCGCATGCGCGGGGGCCTAGCATTTCTGCGGATTTTCCTTTGCTGTCACGCTAGGTCGCCTGAAATAATTTCGACATAATTGGCGCAAACCCACACCGCCTCGCCCCTCGCGCTGCCGATCAACCAGATCGCCTAGCCGAAACGCTAGAACTGGGGGCGGCTGTGGGCTAACACTGCGGCAGGCCGCGCTTCCGGGACACGTGCGGACCCATCCAACGGGAGGATTTTACATGGCTAAACAGATCGATATGGATCGCCGCGAACTTGCCAAGGCTGCGTTTCTGGGCGCCGCCGCCGTGGTGGCGGTTCCGGCCGCTGCGCAAGCGCAGGCCGCCGCGCCCGCCGCTGCGGGCCCGTACACCAACGTCGTGTTCACCGACGAAGACCCCGGCCATTGGGCCAAGGGCAAGGGCGTGCACGTGCCCATCGCCACGGTCGAAGGCTCGACCCTGACGATCAAGACGCCGCACCCGATGAGCGCGGCGCACTTCATCGTCAGCCACAGCGTGGTGCTGGCCGGCGGCCAATATCTGAGCCGCAAAACCTTCACCCCCACGGACATGCCGGAATCCACGCACACGCTGCCGGCCGGCTACAAGGGCAAGGTGACGATCACCAGCACGTGCAATCTGCACGACATCTGGGCCGCGACGATCACGGTCTAGCGCGTTCTGGCGGAGCGCGCGCAAAGCCGAGCGCTCCGCCAACCCCAATTCACGGAACCGGTTCACATGAAACAGATTGCGGTGTGGGCCGCCGCCGCGGCGGCGATGATCGGCGCGGCGCTGCTGGCTTCCTCGCTCGCGCATGCGGCCGGCAAGGACGCCGTCGCGCTGAGCGGAACGGTGAGTTCGGCCAAGGAAGGCCTGATGGAAGGCGTGCTGGTCAGCGCCAAGGCCGACGGCTCCACCATCACCGTCACCGTGGTCAGCGACGACAAGGGCCGCTACGCCTTTCCCGCCGCCAAACTGGCGCCGGCGCACTACAA
>DASZPV010000141.1:0-9047 GCA_035549875.1 Caulobacterales bacterium | reverse complement strand
GCCGGGCCGATATCCTTCTGCTTCATCGGATCGTGCAGGTGGATCACACCGTCCTCGACCAATTGCATCAGATCCTTGTCGGAGGAAATGATCCGCACCTTGGCGCCGGCGCGCGCGGCCTGGCGCGCATAGGTGGCGATAAGGTCGTCGGCCTCGAAGCCGTCCATTTCAACGACGGCGAGGCCGAACGCGCGCGCCGCCTCCCGCGTCAAAGGAAATTGCGGCACGAGGTCTTCCGGCGCCGGCGGGCGATGGGCCTTGTATTCGGGATAAAGCGTGGTGCGGAACGTCTTTTCCGATTTGTCGAACACGATCGCGATATGCGTCGGCCGCTCGCCGCCTTTCATGTCCTCAAGGAACTTCCACAGCATGTTGCAAAAGCCCGCCACCGCGCCGACCGGCAGCCCGTCAGACTGGCGCGTCAGCGGCGGCAGCGCGTGGTAAGCGCGAAAAATGTAGCCCGAGCCGTCCACCAGATAGACGCGGGAGGACGCATCGAGCGGCGCATGCGGCGCGGTTACGGTGAGTGTGTCAGCCATGGCGCCAGAATAGGCCTCTGCGGCCGGCTACGAAACCGGAGTCAGTGACCCGACCCGCCCGCGCCGGGCTTGTACACGAACCGCCGGTCGCAATAGCCGCAATCGGCAAAGCCTTCACTGCCTATCTCAATGTAGACTCGCGGATGGCCGAGCGCGCCGCCAATCCCCTCACATGAAACCCGGTGGGTGGTGACTTCCACCACTTCCGGCGGGGGCGGGACGATTTTGATGGAACTCATGGGCGGTTCGGTTTGCCTGACAGGATGGGAGCGCCTAGGTAGAGCCCGCGCCCCGAGACCGTCAATCGCCCCTTGATCAGAAGATGCGCGCCGAATCCCTTCCTGAAAACGCCATTGAGGCCCGCGGCCTCGACAAGACCTATCGCGGCGACCGGCGCAGCAAGCCGACGCACGCGCTGAAGGCCATTGATCTGAAGATCCCGCGTGGCTCGTTCTTCGGCCTGCTCGGCCCGAACGGGGCGGGCAAGTCCACCTTCATCAATATCCTCGCCGGCGTCGTGAACAAGACCGGCGGGGCCGCGCGTATCTGGGGCTACGACATAGACGAAAGCCCCCGCAACGCCCGCGGCGCCATCGGCATCGTGCCGCAGGAGATCGTCGCCGATCCGTTCTTTACGCCGTTCGAGACGCTGGAGCTGATGGCCGGCTTTTACGGCGTGCCGAAGGGCGAGCGGCGGACGATGGAAATCCTCACCGCGCTGGGCCTCGCCGAAAAGCGCAACGCCTACACCCGCGCGCTTTCCGGCGGGATGAAGCGGCGCCTGCTGGTTGGCAAGGCGCTGGTGCACAATCCGCCGGTTCTGGTCCTCGACGAGCCGACCGCGGGCGTCGATGTCGAATTGCGCCGCCTGCTGTGGGATTACATAAAAGCGTTGCATGCCCGCGGCGTGACGATCGTGCTCACCACGCATTATCTGGAAGAGGCCCAGGAGCTATGCGACACGATCGCGATCGTAAATCACGGCGCGGTGATCGCCTGCGAGCCTACGGGGCAGATTCTCCGCCGCCTAGATCACCGCACTCTGGTTGTGCACGGCGAAAGGCCGATCAGCGCTACGCCAGCCAGCTTCGCCGACATGCAGACCCAATTGCGCGCTGACGGCGCTCTGGCGATCACCTACCGCTCCGGCCAGATCAGCTTCGAGCAATTGCTGGAGCGCGTGAAAGCCGCCGGCATCAGCATCCGCGATCTGGCCGTGCAGGAGCCAGACCTGGAAGACGTATTCGTGGCGCTGACCAGCACGCCGCGGGAGTAATTCTGAAAAGGTTGAAAATCGAGGCGTTCAACATAGAGTGGCCGCCGGCTAGGGGGGGTAGGTTTCAAGACGAATTGCACAAGGCCGGCAGCGTAAAACAAATGATAGGGCTCATGAGAACCGAGTTGATGCACCAAAAGAAACGCCTGCAAGGCGGTGTCTAGGGTCCGCCGTGAAGCTCCCTGAACTGAGCCGGGTGGTTCTGACCCGCGACTTGCCCGACGAAAAGCTTTCGGCAGGCGATGTCGGCACGATTGTGCATGCCTATACAAATGGGGCGGCGTACGAGGTCGAGTTCTTCACCCTTACCGGCAAGACTATTGCCGTCGCTACCGTTGCTGAAGGGTCGCTTCGTCCCGTTGCGGCCAATGACGTCGCCAGCGCGCGCAGCGTGGCCGCAGAGTAATCTCCAAACTTATCCGCCTCCAGTGTCTTTCGCGCATCATGGAACTCGCTTAAGCCTCGCGGCGACGAGCGGAGAGAGCGATGCAAGCACGCGCCTGTAAAATCGTTGCGACCATGGGGCCGGCTTCGGATGCGCCGGAACGCATCCTGATGCTGATCGAAGCCGGGGTGAATTGCTTCCGGCTGAATTTCAGTCACGGCAGCCATGAGCAGCATGCCAAACGCTTTGCGGCGGTCCGCGAAGCCGAAAAGCGTGCGGGCAGGCCGATCGCGATCCTCGCCGACCTTCAGGGGCCAAAAATCCGCGTCGGCAGCTTCACCGGCGGCACGATGGAATTGCGCTACGGCCAGGTGGTGACGCTGGAAGCATCCGAGGAATTGGGCGAGGGCGATCTCATTCGCCTGCCGCACGCCGAATTGCTGGCCTCGCTTGAGCCCGGAGACATATTGAAGCTCGACGATGGCAAAATGCAGATCACCGTCATCGAACGCGTCGGCGCGCGGGTGAAGGCCAAGGTCGATTTCGGCGGGAAGCTGACCGACCACAAGGGCCTCAATGTCCCCACGCGGCGGATTCCGGTTTCCGCGCTGACCGAGAAAGACAAGGAAGATCTGGCGTTCGTGCTCACGCAGAGCGCCGATTTCATCGCGCTGAGCTTCGTGCAGTCGGCTGACGATATTCGCGAGGCGCGCGCGCTGGTGGGCGACCGCGTGGGCATTCTCGCCAAGATCGAAAAGCCTTCGGCGCTGAACGAAATCGAGGAGATCATCAAGCTCTGCGACGCGATCATGGTCGCGCGCGGCGATCTCGGCGTGGAGCTGCCGCCGGAACAAGTGCCGATCGCGCAGCGCAAACTGGTGCGCGCCGCGCGCGCGGCGGGCAAGCCCGTGATCGTCGCCACGCACATGCTGGAGAGCATGATCGACGCGCCCACGCCCACGCGCGCGGAAGCCTCCGACGTCGCGACCGCCGTGTATCAGGGCGCGGACGCGGTGATGCTGAGCGCCGAGAGCGCCGTCGGCCGCCACCCGGCGACGGCGGTGGCGATCATGGACCGCATCATCCGCGCGGTGGAGGCCGATGAATCGCACTGGTCCGGCCTGCTGAGCGATCACGCCACGCCCGAGACCACGACGGCCGACGCGATCTCGCTCTCGGCCCGCGAAATCGCCGGCGTGCTGAATTGCGCGACCGTGGCGGCGTACACCTCGACAGGCTCGACCGCCTTGCGCATTTCGCGAGAACGCCCGCGCTGCGGCGTGATGGGGCTTTCGCCGTTGCTTTCCACGGCGCGGCGCCTATGCCTCGCCTGGGGCGTGCGCAGCGTAGTGACGCCGGACGCAACGCAATTGGAGGACATGGTCGAAGCCGCCGTCGCGACAGCCCGCAAGCTCAACGTCGCGAAAACCGGCGACCGCATCGTCGTCGTCGCCGGCATCCCGCCGGGGCGGGCGGGGAAGACAAACACGATCCGGATCGTGCGGCTGGATTGAGTCCTTCTCCCGGTCGCTGGTGAACGACTCACGCCTCCAGCGTCAAAATCATGTTCCGAACGATCGGGTAGATCTGCGTTTCCCAGCGTTTGCCGGAGAACAGCCCGTAATGGCCGACGCTGGTCTGCATGTGGTGCTTCTTCATGTAGGGACGCAATGAGGAGCACAGATCATGCGCGGCGGCGGTCTGGCCCAATGCGCAAACATCGTCGCGCTCGCCTTCGACGGTCAGCAGAGCGGTGCGTTTGATTTTCTCCGGACGCACCGGCGCGCCGCGATAGGTGAGTTCGCCTTTCGCCAGCAGCGCCTCCTGGAACACGATGCGCACCGTATCGAGATAAAATTCCGCCGTTAGATCGAGCACGGCGAAATATTCGTCGTAGAATTTCTTGATCGTCTCGGCCTTGTCGATCTCGCCGTTCGCCAGATGCTCGTAGAGCGTTTTGTGCGCGGCCACGTGGCGCTCCATGTTCATCTGCATGAACGCGTTGAGCTGCACGAAGCCGGGGTAGACGCGCCGGCCCGCGCCGCCATAGCGCCACGGCACTTCGGTGATCATATTCTTCTCGAACCAGCCGATCGAATGTTCGTTGGCGAGATGGTTCACTTTCGTCGGGTTGACCCGCACATCCACCGGGCCGCCCATTAGCGTCATGCTCATCGGCTGGGCCGGATCGTTGCGCTCGGCCATGATCGCGGCGGCGGCCAGCGTCTGCACGCAGGGCTGGCACACGGCCACGACATGCGCCGGCGGGCCGATCGCGCGCAGGAAATCCATCACGTGATCGAGATAGTCGTCGAACCCGAACACGCCCGCCGAAACCGGCACGTCGCGCGCATTGGCCCAATCGGTGATGTAAACGTCATGGTCGGCCAGCAGCGTCTCTACCGTGTTGCGCAGCAGCGTCGCGAAATGCCCGGAGAGCGGGGCGACGACGAGAACTTTCGGCCCGCGCGCTTCCATATCCTTGCGGAAATGCAGCAGCGTGCCGAACGGCGTTTTCAGCGCCGCTTCTTCAACGACAGAAACCTCCTGATTGCCGGCCTTGACCCGGCCGATCCCATAATCGGGCCGCTCATGGGTGAGCTGGAAGCGGCTGACCAGTTCCAGCGAAGCGGCCATCCGCCGCCACACCGCGTGCTCGGCCTTGCCGTTGACCCAGCCGAGGCTGGCCTGGCCCAGCTTCGCCGCGTTCAGCAGCGGGGCGAGCAGGTCGGCATTCGTCTGGTATCCAAAATAGAGCAAGGCTGCGTATTTTCCCGCCAATACGCGAAAGCTAGTTGCCTTGGCCGCGCGCCACGAGTGATCTGCACCAGAAGCGGGCGCCTGAGGCCCGAATCAGGGGCAGGCGACGCAAAAGAAGGCGGACGTGATCATGAGTGCGGCGAGTCTGACGATTGCGAGCAAGAATTACGGCTCCTGGAGTCTCCGGGGCTGGCTCATGTGCAAGATGGCCGGTCTCGCCTTCGAGGAGCGCCCGCTCGCGGCTGACGATCCCTCCGCCCGCGCCGAATTGCTGCTGCTCTCGCCGTCCTTCCTGGTGCCTTGCCTTGAGCATGAGGGCGCCAAGGTGTGGGACACGCTGGCGATCGGGGAATATCTCGCCGAACTGAAACCGAAAGCCGGCCTGCTGCCGACGGAGCGCAAGGCGCGCGCCCATTGCCGCTCGGTCAGCGGCGAAATGCATTCGGGCTTTGCCAATCTGCGCGCGGCGCTGCCGATGAACATCCGTGCGCGCCACGCGAATTATAAAATCTTCGCCGGCGCCCGGCCCGATATCGCCCGCGTCACCGAAATCTGGCGCGACTGCCTGGAGATTTACGGCGGCCCGTTCCTGTTCGGAACGCCGACCATGGCCGATGCGATGTTCGCCCCGGTCTGTTCGCGCTTCCGCACCTATGACGTGACGCTCGACAAAGTCAGCGCCGGCTATTGCAAGACCATCCTGACCTGGGCGCCGATGGTCGAATGGATCGAAGGCGCAATGGCCGAGCCGGAGGATTTGGAAGAACTGGACGTGGAGTTTTAGGAGCGGGGATTCCGATGTGGAACCTACGCGAAAACGACGTCCCCCGCGGTCAGTTGGCCTGGCGTCACACCGATCAACCAGATCGCAGTGTCGGCGTCGAGCACCATGATCGAATAACCGTTGCCTAGATTGAAAGTAGAGGCTTGGGCTTGAGCCAGGCTGGACCAGCCTGTGCCCGATAAAACAATCACGTCCGAGGATGCGACGCCCGGCGTGAAGTCGTACAGAACTGTCACGCCGCTGGCTGACGCGCTCATCTTGAGCGTGTCATTGCCCGTTCCCAAGAAGATGTAATCCACGCCGAGGCCCGGATCGATGATGTCATCGCCAGCCTCGCCAAGGATGATGTCCGAGCCGCCGCCGCCGGTGATCTGATCGTTTCCAGCGCCGGCATAAACGAAGTCATTGCCGTCCTCGCCAAATACAATGTCGTCGCCATCGTCCATGACGAAAAGATCGGCGCCGGCCCCGCCTAAAGCGACATCGTTTCCTAGGCCGCCGTAGAGGTAATCATTATCGAGTCCGCCCTGCAGGTCGTCGTTGCCGATGTCGCCGATCAGCACGTCGATACCAGCGCCGCCGTTGAGGGCATCGTCGTCCGCTCCGCCGTATAGATAATCCTGTTCCGATCCGCCGGTGAGCAAGTCGTTTCCAGCTTCTCCTACGAGAACATCAGACCCAGCGTCCCCATACAGCGCGTCGTCGCCGGTACCGCCGTAGGCATAATCGTTTCCATCGCCTAATGTGGCGGTGTCCGCGCCATCGCCCATGACCACGCCATCGTCGCTGTCGCCCGCGTCGGCAAAGTCATTTCCCGATCCACCAAAAAGGATGTCCGATCCAGTTCCGCCGTAGAGGGTGTCATTTGCGGCGGCGCCGTCGATCAGGTCGTTGCCGCCATCACCGAAGATCGAATCGGCGCCAGAGGAGCCCGTTATAGTGTCATTGCCGCCGAGCCCGTGTGCATTCTGCGTCGGAGACGACAGCACAACATTGTCGTTGCCTTCGGTGAACAGCTGTGGCGCGCCGCCCGAGAAGCTGAGGGATAGGCTATAATTCGAGCTGGTGTTTGAGACATAGGGAAATACCTGAAGGTAATAGGTTTGACCCGAAACCAGATTAGCGGTGATATGCTCGCTATTCGGCCCGCCAACATTCCCCGAGACGATGGACGAGCCCGCGCTATTGTAAAGCGTGACGTCGATGTCGGCGCTAAGGCCGGTCAGATCGACCGTCAGCACGCCGCTAGCCTGAGGGACGAAGCGCCACCAGTCGGCCGTGTCACCACTAACGCCAACTGAGCCGGTGAGGTTGCTTGGGATCGAAATTGTGGTCGCTGCGCCTAGCGTGTTGCCGGCGTTGTCCGTCCCGCCCGAGGCGGCGGCAATCGTAATTGGGATCGAATAGGAGTTATCGTTGTTGTTCGACTCCGTGACTTGGTTGTCATAGTCCGCCCAAACGATCAGGTAATATTGACCAGGCGTTGCATCGTTAGGCAGTGGGACGGACAGGCTATAGGAAGTGGTAGCGCCGGCGGCCAGGGATTTTGAAAATGTTGTAAGCGCCCAGTCGGAAGTATCAAACGTGCTGTTCGTCGATAGGTACAGACGCGTTGAAAACGTACCCGTAGACGCGCCGCCCGCGTTGCGCAGATCAGCGGTGAATGACAGTCCGGTATCTTCCACCACCGTCGAGGAAGTGACGGTTAGGTCGTCAATGACGATGTTCGCCTGCTGCGAACTACCGAGGGAGCTCCAGTCGCCGTCGCCCCAACCCTGCAGGGTGCTGGGGAGATTTGCGCTGATGTAGGCCGAGTCGATCCTGCTAATGTTGGCGTACTGAAACGACCCACCGGAGGCGAAGGCGTTGGTAATGTTGCTCCAGCTGTGTTGAGAAATCACTCCGCCCGACCAGTTATCGACGACCTGGACATCACCGCCACTGACGCCGACTACGACGAATGAGTGCGCCACGGCTTGGCCGTTGAGGAACGAGGCCTCGGTAGTGTTTCCCGCCTTGTAAACGCGAACAATGTCGCCGACCTGCACGTTTGCGGCGATCGTCGAGACCGAATAATTAGCCAAGGAGACGACGGACCAGCCGTCGCCGGCTGTGTTGGGCGCGCTCGAATGCGGCACAACGTAACCGCCGCTGCCCCCGTCCCAGATAGACAAAGGCGTCGATAGGGTCATGTCTCTCGTGTCGAAGAATGGAACTCCAGCCAGATTTGACACGCCCCAGACGAACGCTGCGCAGCCGTCGGTCGTCCAAGATTGCGCGATGCTCGCCTTTGCGATGTTCGCGATTTCCTGACCGGTGGCGCCGATCGCTAGACCGGATCCTATCAGTGTGCCTGCCGTAGCCATGGCCTATCCATCTCCCTGCGGCTGCAACTTCAGCATGCCTTGGGGAGATCTCAAAGCATTTTCTTCACCGCTCTAAGGCTGTTCATTACAGCCAGAGCGGGTATTTTTAGCCAGCCAGCGATGCTGTCTGGGAGTGAGCGCGTCGGCATATTCTGCGGATTTCAAAACCTGATAGATACTAAGGGGGATAGGCCGCGTCTGAATTTCAATCAGTTCGGCCACGTCGGCTCGATGCAATTTGCAGGGGTAGCATACGCGATATAGAGTTTACCTGCTTGTGGAGGGCCTGAGAAGGATCGGGAAACGAGCGGCGGCAGCGCTTATTACGACTGGCTCGGATTTTATCACGATCGCAACGATACGCGCCTGTTTGTGTCTTGGCAAAACTGGATCATGGGCTGGACGATCAATCTGGAGCATCGTCTTGGCCCCGCCGTGCTTTGGGCTTTAGCGGGCGGAATATTGGTCGCCATCCTTCTCGGCGCGGGGCCGCACTCGGCATATCATTCGCCCTAAGCATGAATCCGGGGACAGTCGCCGATATCGCAACACGCTATGCGATCCTTCTATCGTTGTGGGACCGTTGAGCTAAGACGGCGTTGGGCGGCGTGCGGCGGATAAATCGCCCGTTATCCTTGGAAAGAAGGACCACTTCCATCGTCGTGTTGTCCTCGGCTCCCGCGCAGGCGGGAGCCCATAATCCCGGCCGTTGCAGGATAATTTCGACCGTTAGCGTTTGTGGGCCCCGGCCTTCGCCGGGGCCGAGAGTGTTGCAAAATCGAGGGATAAATAAACCTTAGGGGCTGTCCTAGGAGCGGGGTCGCTTTTAAGGACAGAGATGCGTTTAAAGCGCTCCAAACTGGGTGAAAAATCGTCGGCGCGGCTGCTTGAGCATTTTGTCGCCGGCACGCCGGCGCGCGCGGCGGCCGATTTGGTC
>DASZPV010000140.1:0-13038 GCA_035549875.1 Caulobacterales bacterium | reverse complement strand
AGACGGTGATGGCTCCTTGCTCGATCATCTGCTGCTGATTTACGGCGCTGGCATGAGCGACAGCAACGCGCACGATCAGACAAACCTGCCCCTCATGCTGGTGGGCGGCCCCGAGCAACAGATCAAGGGCGGACGCCACCTAAAATATGCCGGCGATTCCTCGGCAAACCTGCTCGTAACCCTGATGGACAAGCTCGGCGCGCCGGTCGATAGCGTAGGCTCCGGTCACGCCAAACTCGACATCGACAAAGTAATATAGGGGCGCGAGCCTGCGCCGCGCGGGTTAGCGCGCGCGACGCAGGCCGGGCACAAACGCCTTACGCTGGGGGCGTTTCGAATTTCTTCACCACGAAATAGCTGACCTTGTGCGGCACTTCCTTGAACCAAGTCGGGAGGCCGGGCCGCACGACAATTACATCGCCCTTGACCACGTGATATTCGGTCCCGCCCTCGACGGTGCCGCCGCGGATTTCGCCGGGACGAGTCGGCTTGCCGCCGATGTTTTTGCCGCCGATCAGCATCGTCGCCTCACCGTCGGTGATGTAGAACACGTTGGTCAGGCGCTCATGCACCTCAACGCCGCCCGGCTTGTCGCGAAAGCAGCCCTCGATGGCGATGTCTGAGGCGTCGAGCAGATGCAATCCTGCTCTGCCGTCGAGCGAAGCCTGAACCCGGTCATGCGGAATGATCGTCACCGGTCCCTTTTCAGGGATCAGAATAACCTCGCGCGACGCCGCGGTTTGGGCCGGGGCGGCCGATACGACGATGGCGCTAGCGGCCACTGCCAAAATCAAGGCTTTCATTTTCATGTCTGTCAGTCTCCTGCTTGGGAAGGTTGTCTGGTTGTGGCCGAAGCCCGTGGCAGCCGGAAGGCGATAATCTCCGCTTTTATATTTCCGCCGCCGATGGCGAGAACAATATATTGTGATCCGTTGAGCATGTAGGTCATCGGCGCGCCGACCTGCGGGCCGGGCATCATGACGGCGCCTTTTTCCTCGCCGGTTTTCTTGTCATAGGCGCGCAGCATGGCGCCGCGCTGGCCTGACGGCGTCGTGGTGTTCATGGCGTCGCCGCATATCACCATCGTCTTCGTGACCAATGGCCCGAGCAAGCCGCTCTGCCCCGTCCTCGGGATCTTCAGACCCTTGAGCGCGGGATGGTTGCGAACATTGTCTGGCGTTTCACCATGCGCCACCTGCCAAGTTATATCGCCCTTGGTCAGATCAATCGCGGTGATCCGCCCATAAGGCGGCTTGAGCAGCGGCAGGCCTTGAACCGTGATATCCCTCGGCTGGAAGCCGTCACGAGGCGCGCCCAGGTTACCCTTTGGTCCATCGTGAAGGCCGAGCCATTCCATGTCCGAGAGAGCAGGGTCAGTGTTGTGCAACAGCCCGGTCAAGGTCGGCACGGTTTTCGAATAGACGTAGACCGTATGCGTTTCGGGATCGTAGGCGCCGCCGGGCCAGTTGACGCCGCCGTTCGCACTGGGCGCCATAATCGTCCCCCATGTGCCGTCTGGCTTGTAAACTGAAGGCGGCGTGAACAGCGGGCCGGTGACGTAATTTTTGATCAGGCGCAGCGCCTCAGCGTGCAGCGCCGGTGTGAAATCGATCAGGTCCTTCGGGCTGACGCCTTGGACATCGTACGCCGGCGGCCTGCTCGGAAACGGTTGCGTAGGCGAATACCATTCGCCGGGAACATCGCCCCTCGGAACCTTCTTCTCCACGATCGGCCAGATCGGCTTGCCGGTCTCGCGATTGAGCACATACAGAAACGATTGCTTGGTCGGCTGCGCCAGCGCCTTCACCATTTTACCGTTGATCGGCACGTCGCACAGGATCGCCGCGCAAGGCGGATCATAGTCCCAGATACCGTGATGAACGAGCTGGTAGTGCCATTTGCGTTTGCCGGTCTTCAGATCAACCGCGACGATGCTTTCGCCAAACAGGCCGGGCCCCGGACGATATTGACCATTGAAGTCGCTCACCGGCATTTCAACGCCGAGATAGGCCGTGTTCAATTCCTCATCGATCGATATCTGCGCCCATACGCCAACGTTGCCGACGTTTTCCGTGCCGTCGAGCCACGTGTCGTAGCCGAACTCGCCCTTCTGCGGGATCGTGTGGAATATCCATAGCCGCTTGCCGGTGCGCACGTCGAACCCGCGCACATAACCTTTGACATTCTTGTGGGTGCGGGGTTGGGCGCTGTGCGCCGCGCCGATGACGACGACATCGTTGCCAATTGCGGGCGCCGCATTGTAGCCGATATCGGCGTTGATCAGGTCCATGTCCTGATCATCGTTCAACCGCAAATCAACGATGCCGTTGTCGCCGAAGCCCGCCACGCGGGCGCCGGTTTTGGCGTCGAGCGCGACGAGCTGATAGCCGATCGTCACATAGAGGATGCGTTCTTCTTTTCCGTCGGTCCAATAGGCCAGGCCCCGCCCCGATCCGCGACGCGGCGATTTCGCCGCACGCTCGCCCTCATCCTCGCGGTGAACCCAGAGCACCTCGCCAGTGCCTGCGTCGATCGACACCACGCTGCGCCGGCTGCCAGCGGTAAAGAACATCCTGCCCTTGGCCACCAGCGGCGTGCATTGCAGGACGTACTCGGGCTGGGGACCATACGGGCTGGTGGCGAACCGCCAGGCAACCTCCATCTCTTTGAAATTGCCCGGACCGATCTGGTCGAGCGGCGAATAGCGTGTGCTGGCCTTGTCCGCCGCATATGAGAGCCAGTCGGCGTCAAGAGCCGCCGCCCCGGCCCGGGCGGGCAACAAAGCCGACAAGGAGGCGAACAGCGGCAGCGACAGGACGAGCCGCCGGGATAAACGAGGCCGATAGGCCCGATCGTCGCTTTCGAGGCGCCCGACCATTGATTATCCCCCCGCCTCGTATTGTGGCATATTTTACCACGGCGCAGCGCCCGCCATGGTCCCCTGCGACAAATCCTATGCGTGGTGCGCGTCACAAGCAAATTCTGTTTATGCCGCCACGCATAAGCCGCACTCAACGGAATCTGACGTGATCTGGCGCTGATTGTATCGGCTGAACCTCATGGGTATAATCTTGCCGATTACGCGGAAGGGGTTCTGGCATGTCGCTATTTCGGTCGTTGGTTATTATTGGCCTGTTGTCAGCCGGCGCCGCCTCCGCCCAATCAGCCCCCGCCCCAACCGGCGCCTCCACCCCAACGCTCGACTATGATTTCTTTAAGGCGCGAGTTGAACCCATCCTCACCACCAAGCGCGACGGTCACGCGCGCTGCGTATCTTGCCACGTCAGTTTTCCGCGGTTCCAGTTGCGGCCGCTACCGCCGGGGGCCGCAACATGGAGCGAGGAAGATTCACGCGCCAACTTCAATCTGCTACGCACGCGGGTCGTACCCGGCAATCCCGACGCGAGCCGTTTGCTGCGGCACCCCCTCGCGGAAGCCGCCGGCGGCGATCCGCATCACGAAGGCGGCAAACACTGGCTGTCGAAGGACGATCCGGAATGGCGAACGCTGGCCGCCTGGGTGCGCGGCGCAACGTTGGCCAACCCCGGCGCATCAGCGCCGGGTCCGCTGCACCCGCGGATTATTCAGACCAACAGCGCCGGCGACGACGTGCACATCATCGATCCCGCGACCAATAAAGTCGTCGGCCATATCGTCGGCATCGAGGCCAACCACGGCGTGGCTGTTGCCCCCGATGGCGGCAGAATTTACATCAGCAGCGAGGCCAGTGCGACGCTCGACGTCGTCGATGCGCGCACATTGCGCGTCGTGACCAGAATTCCGCTGAGCGGCGATCCCAACAATATCGCGATCAGCCGCGACGGTAAGCGCGTGTACGTAGCGGTTCATGAAGAACCAGGTTCGGTCGATATTATCGACACCCTGGCGTTGCAACGCGTGAAGACTATCCCCATCAAAGGCGCAGGACACAATATCTACGTGACGCCCGACGGACGCTACGTTGTGGCCGGCTCTGTCTCGGGCAAGTCGATGACGATTATCGATCAGAAGACTGAAGAGCCGGTTTGGGATATGACATTCGACAATGGCGTACGGCCGATCGCCTTCGAGGCCAATCGCGACGGATCGACCAAACGCATCTTTGTGCAGCTCAGTAACTTCAACGGCTTCGCGGTTGTCGATTTCGCCAAGCGCAAGGAAGTCAAACGCATTGAACTGCCGAAGCTGCCGCCTGACAGGAAACCCGTGCCTGGCGTCAGCATGTCCCATGGCATGGCGGTCTCGCCCGATAATTCGCGCCTGATCGTCAACAGCAATACCAACACCGCTGCCTATGTGTACTCGCTGCCCAACTTGAAACTGCTCGGCGGCGTCGAGGTCGGCTCGCTGCCCGACTGGGTGACGATCGCGGCGGACGGCAAAACCGCTTACGTCGCCAATTCCGGAACGGACAGCGTGTCGGTAATCGATATGGTCGGCCTGCGAGAAGTAACGCGTATCCCAGTAGGCCAAGTACCAAAGCGCAACATCACCACGATGCTGCCGTAGAACGACGCGCCGGGGGGGTAGGCCATGTCCTTGTTTCGGCTGGCAGCGATTTGCCTATTGCTGGCAGCCGGCGGGGCCTTTGCTCAAGTCGTCCCAAGCGCGACGCCGCCTGCGAGCGCGGTAGGGCTCGATTTCGAATTCTTCAAGACGCGGGTAGAGCCGATCTTCACCGCCAAGCGTCCCGGCCATGCGCGCTGTGTAGCGTGTCACGGACTTGGCACACGGATGCGGCTACGGCCGCTGCCGGATGGCGCAGAGACATGGAACGATGCGGACTCGCGCCTGAATTTCGAAGCGGTGCGCACGCGCATTGTGCCCGGCAACCCCGACGCAAGCCGCTTGCTTCGTCACCCGCTCGCGCAAGCAGCGGGCGGCGATCCTGTACATGATGGCGGCAAACACTGGACGTCGAAGGACGATCCGGAGTGGCAGACGCTTGCCGCGTGGGTGCGCGGCGCAACGCTGGCTGGCACGGCGCCGGCGCCGCTACACTTGCGGATCATTCAGACCAACAATGCAGGAGACGACGTTCACATCATCGACCCCGCCACAAACAAAATCGTCGGCCGCATTGAAGGCATCGAGGTAAGCCACGGCGTCGCCGTCTCCCCCGATGGCAGCCGGATTTACATCAGCAGCGAGGCCAATGCGACGCTCAACGTCGTCGATTCGCGCACATTGCGCGTAATCAGCAAGATTGCTTTGAGCGGGCGCCCCAACAACATTGCGATGAGCCGCGACGGCAGTCGCATCTACGTCGCGATTAACAAGGCGCCTGGCGCCGTCGATGTCGTCGATACGTCGGCGTTACAACGCGTCAAGACCATTCCGATCAAGGGCGGTGGTCACAACACCTACGTCACGCCTGATGGACGGTACGTGGTCGCAGGCTCCGTCGTCGGCAAGACGCTCACCGTCATTGACCAGAAGACTGAAGAGCCCCTGTGGGTCATGGAGTTCACTCTCGGCGTGCGGCCCATTGCATTTGAGGCCAATCGCAACGGCTCGACCAAAAGAATGTTTGTGCAACTGAGTGACTTCAATGGCTTTTCGGTGATCGATTTTGCCACGCATAAAGAGGTCAAGCGCATCGAACTGCCGAGTCTCCCGCCGGACAAAGCGCGCGTGCACCTCGGCGGCAACACGGCGCATGGCATAGCCGTATCGGCCGATAATTCGCGCCTCATTGTCAGCAGCCGCCCCAATAGCGCAGTGTACATCTACGCGCTGCCCAGCTTGAAATTGCTCGGCGGCGTAGATGTCGGCCTGCAACCGGAATGGGTCACGCTCACGCCGGACGGCAGGACGGCCTATGTCGCCAACGCAGGCTCAAACGACGTGTCAGCAGTCGATATGGTAGGCCTGCGGGAAATCGCGCGCATTCCCGCCGGTCAGGCGCCGAAGCGCAACATCGCGGCAATGCTGCCGTAGACGCCTATCTCAGCCGCCGCGCGGCACGTGCAAAGACATCATAATAAGCGGCCCGCCCACGGGATTGAACGCGTGCGGCGTATTTTCCGGGATGATGAACACGTCGCCCTTGGCGATCGGCCGCGACACGCCGCCGCTGATCGAATCCCCGGTGAAATTGTTTGGCGCAGTCTCCTTTGGACTCATGAGCTTTCCGCCGCTGACCACCACGCCCTTGCCTTCGATCACATATACCATTTCGGCGTCTTTAACGTGTACCGATGAATTGCCAGGGCCTACCCGATATTCAAGACCAACATTGTAAGGCGCCAGGCTGAGTAGTCGCTGATTGTTAGAGATCGCGCCCGGCTTAATCTCGGCCTTAGCCTTGGCGATCAGCGCCTGAACCTCCGCAGAGGTCGCAAAATCCTTCATCACCGGCATGGATGGCGTGCTCGGCGGCGCCGCTGTCTGGGCGCAGGCAACGCCGCCGATCAGCGCAACACCGAGAGACATGATCGCCAAAGAAATGTTTTTCACCGCGAGTTCCTCCAGTTCTTCCCGTTCGCTTCGCTATCGGCAGGGCTATTCTTTAGGGACGGGCTTGACCACGTAATAGCTGATCGACGCCGGGACTTCAGTAAACTGATGCGGTACGCCGGCGGGAACGATGATCACGTCGCCTTTGACAAGGTGATAGGTGGTTCCGCCTACGATCGTGCCGCCGCGAATTTGGCCGGGCCCGCTCGCTTTTCCGCCTTCCAACTTTCCACCGACCACAAACGTCGCGCCGCCTGCGGTAACGTAGATGGTGTCGAGCAACTTTTCGTGAACTTCTGCGTCCCCCGGCTTGTCGCGGTAGCAGCCCTCAACCATCACATCCTTGTCAACATGCAGATAGAGGCTCGCCTTGCCGGCCAGCGCCGCATCGACTTTGGCTTGCGGCAGGAAAACGACATCAGCAGCGAATGCAGGCGTTGCGATCAAACCCAACGCGGACGCCAAAATCAAATGCTTCGGGTTCATTTTAGTCTCCTGCTTGAGGGGGGCGTGCGGGCCCGGACGATGCGCGCGGCAACCTGAATGCAATCATCTCCGCTTTGACGTTTCCGCCGCCGATAGACAACACAATATATTGCGAGCCGTTCAGCATATAGGTCATCGGCGCACCGACTTGCGGGCCCGGCATCATGACGGCGCCTTTTTCCTCGCCGGTCTTCTTGTCATACGCGCGAAGCATTGCGCCGCGCTCTCCTGACGGCGCGGTCGTGCTCATGGCGTCGCCGCATACAAGCATCGTCTTTGTCACCAAGGGACCGAGCAAGCCTGATTGCCCGGTTCTTGGGATTTTGATGCCCTTGAGCGCGGGATGGTTACGAATTTGATCCGGCGTTTCGCCATGCGCCACCTGCCAGGAGATGTCGCCCTTGCTCAAATTGATTGCGGTGAGCCGCCCATAAGGCGGCTTTAGGAGCGGCAGGCCCTGAACGGTGAGGTCCCTCGGCTTGAAGCCATCGCGGACCAGAGTTTGATCTTCTTTCGGCACGGCGACCATGGATATCCACTCCATGTCCGACACCGCTTTATTTGTGTTGTGCAGCGCCGCCCTAATGGTCGGCACAGTTTTCGAATAGACGTAAACCGTACGCGTTTCGGGATCGTAGGCGCCGCCGGGCCAGTTCGTGCCGCCCTGCTGATTGGGCACCTGGATCGTGCCCCATGTTCCGTCACGCTTGTAAACCGTGGGCGGCGTGAAGATCGGGCCGGTTACGTAATTCTTGATCAGGCGAAGCGCTTCGGCGTGAAGCGCCGGCGTGAAATCGATCAAATCTTTTGGACCGATTCCTTGAAGATCGTAGGCAGGCGGCTTGGTGGGGAAAGGCTGCGTCGGCGAATACCACTCCCCGGGCACATCACCTTTCGCGACCTTCTTTTCGACGATCGGCCAGATCGGTTTGCCGGTCACGCGGTTAAAGACGTAGAGGAACCCTTGCTTGCTCGGTTGCGCCAGCACTTTGACGATTTTGCCGTTGATGGGCACATCCGCCAGGATCGCCGCGCACGGCGGATCGAAATCCCACAGGCCGTGATGCACGAACTGGAAGTGCCACTTGCGCACACCGGTTTTCAGATCGACCGCGACGATGCTTTCGCCGAATAGACCAGGCCCCGGGCGATATTGTCCATTGTAGTCGCCCGTCGGCATTTCAACGCCGAGATAGGCGGTGTTCAGTTCCTCATCGATTGCGATTTGGCCCCAGACGCCGGTATTGCCGTTCACGTCCGCGCTGCCATTCAGCCACGTATCGTAGCCGAACTCTCCCTTCTTGGGGATCGTATGGAAAATCCATAGCCGTTTGCCGGTGCGCACATCGAAACCGCGAACATAGCCTTTGACGTTGTTGTGGGTACGCGGTTGGTCGCCCGGGCTCATGGCCGCGCCGATGACGACGACATCGTTGCCGATCGCGGGCGCAGCATTGTAGCCGAAATCACCTTTGATCAGATCGACTTCCTGGTCGTCGTTCAGCCGCAGATCTACAATGCCATTGTCGCCGAAGCCTGGGCAGCGCGCGCCGGTCTTGGCGTCGAGCGCGACCAATTGATAGCCGATCGTGACGTAGAGGATGCGCTCCTCTTTCCCATCGGTCCAATAGGCAAGGCCCCGGCCCGATCCGCGACGTGCGGCGCGCGCGGCGCGCTCGCCTTCATCCTCGCGATGGACCCAGAGCACTTCACCCGTCGCCGCGTCGATCGACACAACGCTACGCCGGCTGCCGGCGGTGAGGAACATCCTACCCTTGGACACCAGCGGCGTGCACGCCAGAATATATTCAGGTTGCGGACCGTAAGGGCTGGTGGCGAACCGCCACGCCACTTCCATGTCCTTGAAATTGCCCAGTCCGATCTGGTCGAGTGGGGAATAACGCGTGCCGGCCAAATCACCCGCATAGTGAAGCCAGTCGGTATTGGCCGCGGCCGGTTTCACCGACGCGCCTGCCGCCTGGGCCAGCGCCTGCGTCTTTGACGCCAAGTATCCCAGGACAGGCAGAGCCAGCGCCAAACGTCGCGTTATGTTACGCATGCGATATTGGTCTCCCTGGACCACCCCAAACATAGCCGTCTAAGCGGCTTTTACACTAAGCAAAGGCCGGCGGGCGCCGCTGGCGCCCGCCGCTCTTGCATCCGACCGAGTCCCGACAGGCAACTAGTGCTTGGCGGCGTACGGACCGACCTCAGGCTTGCCCTGCGTATCGGCCAGCTTGCCCAACTCGTCCTTTGCCCCCTTCGCGATGGCGGACGTTTCGCTGCCGCCCTGGAAGCAAGTGAAGTCAGCCCGGTCACGCCACGCGAACGGGCCGCACAGCCGAACATTCGCCTTCAGCGCCGCGTCGTGGACGATGTTGATGGCGCGTTCGTAATCGGGGGTTCCTTGGTCATAGCCGCTGAAATTACCCAAATCGCCGCTCGCCGCGAAGATTGCCGTCACGCCCGGCACCTTGGCGATCGCTTCAGCGTTTTTGAGGCCTTCGAGCGTCTCGATCATCAGGATGAGAACGAGGTTGTTATTGATCGACTGGCGGTAACCGCCAGGTACGTCGCCCCAGAATTCCGACGTGACCGATTGTCCGCCGCCATTGCTCCGCTTGCCGAGCGGCGGGAAGAACGCCCAATCCCGAGCCGCAATAGCCTCTTCGACAGTGTCGATTGTCGGCACCACGACCACGAGCGCGCCCATATCGGTTGCGTGCTGGATTTCACGCTCGGTAGCATTCGCCACGCGCACGCCCGGAACCGCCTTGGCGTGTGGGCAGGCAGCCCACATTCTGGCTACTTGCGACCAGTCGCGCGCGCTGTGTTGCATCTCCGTCCAGATGAAGTCGTAGCCGGCGTTGGCCATCGCACAATAGGTTTCCGGATCGGTGGCGCTGAACACCGTGCCGCCAACGACCTTGCCGCCCTGCATCATCTTGATCTTGACCGGGTTCCAGATTTTAGACCCAGGCGGCAGATCGTTCTTCGGCCCATACTTCCACTTGGTCATGTCATAAGGCCCGGTATTGACCGCGCCGGGCAACGGCGTTTTGAACGCCCCGCTGATTTCTCCCGCCTTCGCCGCCAGCGGGAATTGTAACTTTCCCGGATCGGCGTTGTTTGCGTAAGGATCGGCGCTGCGTGGCGCCGCCGGAGCCTGCGCCAGCGCGCTGAACGCCAAGACTGAAGTCACGGCCAAAGCCAAGGCCGTAAGCGCTGCAATTTTTTTCACGTGTTTCTCTCCCTAAACTCTTTGTGTCCGAAGTGTTCGAGCCAAAGCGGCTCGGCAAAGCAACGTCCGATCGCAATTTTCTACATGCCGGCGACGCGCAGCAGGCCGGCGTTAATTCGGTCCAGAATATCCAACCCCTCGCATCTAGATGTGACATGCGGACAATGGGCGTGTCTTGTGTCCCTTGGCCGCGCCGACATTACATCAGCTTGCCTGACCATGCCCGGCTCGCACCGACGCATTCGCCCGGAACGAAACCAGCGCAGTCAAAGGCAAAACCGACATCAGCCGTCACAGCGGAAAACTAACTATTCATCTCCCCCGCCTGACTTCTTAGAGTCCTGTCCCTAGCTCAATATGCAACACGACAGTGTGGTTTCATACCGGTTTTTTGACCAAATGAGAGCCGCAGGGTCCCGGCTTGACAGTTTGATACCATACAATCATTGATATGGTAGGCGGCGCAGGTGGGAGCAAAGTTTTTACCCCCCCCTTTTTGCGCAGGATCAAACCCGACCGTGAGCGTCCGGGGTAAGAGGTGAGGCAATGCGACGTAGAGATCTTCTGAAAGCAATACCCGCAGCTGCGCTCGTTGCGCTGCCGGCGGCGGCGCAGGCGCCCCAACTGGCCGGCAGGATCAAGATCACGGATATCAAGGCCCTGCGCCTGAAGGTGATCAAAGACCTTGGCATGCTGACTGGCTTCATGGGCGCTTGGGACACCGCTCCGGTTATCGTCGGCGGCGGCGCGTTCCTTGAAATACAAACGGATCAGGGCTTGACCGGGATCGGCCCAGCGATCGATCCGGTGCAATTGCCGCGCCTGAAAGCCAATCTCATCGGTCAGGATCCCTTCAATCTTCAGCTCCTCGTAGCCAATATGCGGGAAGTAACCGGCATGGGCTCAATGCGGCGCATGGCGGTGGAATCGCCGCAAGCCGTCACGCCCGGGGCGTCAATGCCGCTGGCCGCCGCCGCCGGCCGCGGTGGCGACACCAGCGCCGACCGCGCCTACGCCTCCGCTGAAATCGCGATGTGGGACATCATCGGCAAGGCGTGCAATCAGCCGCTCTATAAAATCTGGGGGCCATGCAAGGACCACGTCGTTCCCTATGCCAGCCAATCGCGCCTGGGAACGCCCGAAACGCGCGCGCAATTCGCGGCGAAAATCCAGGCCGACGGCTGGCGTGCGATCAAATTCCGCCCCCATTTTGAAACGATGAAAGAAGACGTCCGCCTCGTCGAGGCGACACGCAAATTGGTCGGCGACAAGTTTGACATCATGTGCGACGCCAACCAGGCGACGAATGGCCCGCTCACGCCCAGCGTCATTTGGGGCTTTCAGCGCGCAGTGGAAACGGCGCGCGCGTATCAGCAATTGAATGTGTACTGGCTCGAAGAGCCCCTGCCGCGTTTCGATTTCGACCATCAGGCCGAGCTAAACCGCCTGGTCGAAATTCCGATCTCCGGCGGCGAAGGCAATCGCGGTTTGCACGAATTCCGCCTGCTGCTTGAAAGGGGCTGCTTCGATATCGTCCAACCCGAAGTGTTGCTTGAAGGGCCTAACGAGATCCGCAAGATCGCCGCCATGGCGGAATCTATGAACAAGGTGATGGTGCCGCACCTCGCCGATGGCGGCATTGGCACTATTTGCTGCATGCATCTGGTCGCATCGATCCCGAATTCTCCCTATCTCGAAATCAGTCACGATCTGCCGCTGCTCGACTATTCCAACAAACTGCAGATATTCGAGGAATATCCGGTCTTTCAGAAGGGCGGCTATTTCAATCTGCCGACGAAGCCCGGCCTTGGCGTGTCGATCAACAAGGACTTGATCCTGGCATAAAGCCATCAAGTTGTAGCGAGGGGGGGGCAAGTTGCGGGCGCTGTCGTTTTTATTCCTCGCGGCCTTCGCGCTTATATTTTCCGCGCCTTCGCGCGCCACGGCGCAGGCGGGACACCCGGAAACCTACGCTCCTGGCGACATCGCCTTCGGCGCCCGCTTGTATGACGCCCAATGCACGCCGTGCCACGGCGCGAATGGCGATGGCATCGGGGGCATCTCGTTCCGCCGGGGCATCTTTCGAACCGCCGTGACTGATCGCGATCTCTCACGCATCATCACGACTGGCGTCCCCGGCAAAGGCATGCCGGCCTTCAAGCTCGACCCATCCGAGGTTACGGGAATCGTCGCCTACCTGCGGAACTTCAGTTCTTTCGATCGCACGTCAGTCAAACTCGGCGATGCGGCGCGGGGCCGTCTTGTTTTCGACGGCAAGGGCGCGTGCGGAACCTGCCATCGCGTAGGGGCAAGCGGCCCCCGCTTCGCGCCTGACCTTTCAGATATCGGCGCAGTGCGCGGCCCGGGCTCTCTTCTGCGCACGCTTATCGATCCCTCAAGTCAGATGATGCCGATCAATCGCCCGGTGCGCGTCGTAACTGCCGATGGCCGCGTCATCAACGGACGGCGTCTCAACGAAGACACGTATTCAGTCCAAATCATCGACGAACACGAGAACCTGCTGTCGCTGGCGAAAGCCGACCTGCGCGAGTACACGATCAGCAAGACATCCCCGATGCCCGCTTACAAGGATCGCCTGACCGAGAACGAACGCGCCGATCTCATCGCCTATCTCCTTACGTTAAAGGGGCGCTGACAATGATCGTGCGCGCTTTGTTTGCCGCGGCGGCGCTTTTGCTTTCACTGGGCGTGTCGGTTCCCGCGCAGGCGCAGGTGAGTTACGAGCGTTTGCGGACCGCCGCTGCCGACGCGCGCAACTGGCTGACGTATTCGGGAACCTATTTCAGTCAGCGCTACAGCACGCTGGGGCAGATCACGCCCGCCAACGTGAA
>DASZPV010000139.1:0-4337 GCA_035549875.1 Caulobacterales bacterium | reverse complement strand
GGCAACGAGATCGCGATTGAGGCGCTGCGCGATCCGGCGCTGCCGAATGTGGTTTGCCACATGGCCTATTTCAATCGCAGCTTTCTCGACCGCGTGCGCCAGGGCAATTGGTTCGAGAATCCGTCGAACTCCGCCGTATCCTGTCAGCGCACCGGGCCGATCGATCTGGCCGGCGTTTCCCTGAGCGATTCAGGCGAGGAAATATTCAGCCAGAAGCAGAGCCTGCTGTTCAAGCGCATGGCGCTCCGGCGCGTCGTTGACATGAAGAACCACACGATTCTCTACATCGCGCACTCGCGCGAACTGGTCGAAGGCTCCGCCAAGATCGCGATGTCGAGCGTGGCGTTGACCGATCAGGAGGCGGCGGCGGCGCAGAAGAACAACAAGTGAGCGCCGGCGCCAAAGCGCTGTGCCTGCGGCTAGTTTTCGCCGCAAGTTCCCGCCATGGTGGCGGGCTGTTCTGGAGGCGACAAATGAAAGTTTCTGCGTTGGCGATGGTTTTGGCGGCGGGGGTTGTGCTCGCCGGCTGCGCCTCCACGCCGGCGAAAGGATCGGCCACGCTGTTTCTGGCGAAAACCAATTGGGTCGCCGAAGACGTCAACAAGGCCGGCGTCGTGGCCAATTCCCGCATCACGCTGTCTTTTTCGGGCGACGACAAGATCGCCGGCAGCGGCGGCTGCAATCGCTATTTCGGCGCCTATCGCGAAGCCGATAAGGCGCTGAGCGTTTCGGGCGTAGGCGCGACGAAAATGGCCTGCGCGCCGGCGCTGATGGATCAGGAGGCCAAATATCTCGGCGTGCTCGGCGCCGCGAAAACCTACGCGCTGAACGATCGCGGCGGCCTGGTGATCACCGCCGCCGACGGCCGCACCGTCACGCTGCGCCCTGACGGCAGCTAAGCGCTAAAACGGCCGCCGGCTGGTTAAGGCCGCGAGCAATGTGCCGTCGTCGAGCAGTTCCAGTTCGCCGCCGACGGGCACGCCGTGCGAGAGGCGCGTGACCGAGGCCTGCACGCCGGCGAGGCGCTCGGTGAGGTAATGCGCGGTGGTTTGCCCATCGACCGTGACTGAAAGGGCGATGATCACTTCGCGCACGCCCGGCGCCGAGGCGCGCTCGATCAGCTTGGCGATGCGCAAGTCTTCTGGCCGCACCCCGTCCAGCGCCGAAAGCACGCCGCCCAGCACATGATAGCGCCCGCGATAGGCGCCCGCGCGCTCCAGCGCCCACACATCGCCGACTTCGCCGACCACGCAGATCAGCCCATCGTCGCGCTCCGGCGCCGTACACAGCGCGCAGGGATCGACCGTGTCGAGCGATCCGCAGACCGAGCAATCGCGCACCTTTTCGGCCGCGTCCGCCAAGGCTTCGCCCAACGGGCCCATCAGCACGTCGCGCCTTTTGAGCAGGTGCAGCGCCGCCCGCCGCGCGCTGCGGGGCCCAAGGCCGGGCAGTTTGGCAAGCAGCGCCACCAGCCGTTCGATTTCCGGCGAGGCGAGGGGGAGAGAGCGGGAACGGAGGGCCATGATTTAGCGCGGTTTGGAAGCTATGATAGCGCCATGCGGCGCGGGGAGATGACGATGCGTGTTTTGATTGCCATGGCGTTCGGCGTGTTGATGGCGGCCTTCGCCACGATGGCGAGCGCGCAAGCGGCGCCCGTGGGGGTCTGGCGCGGCATCGGGCTTCAGGTCGATTCCGGCGGCAAGGAATCCGAATGGACGATTGACCTGCGGATCAAGGCCGATGGCTCGGCGACGATCGAATATCCGTCGCTGAAATGCGGCGGCGCGCTCGCGCGCCTGCCGTCTGGCGGTTATCGCGAAACCATAACGCATGGAAATTGCGTCACCGGCGGCACGATTGGACTTGTACCGATGAGCGGCAAGCTGATCTGGTACTGGACCGCCGAAGACACGCCCTACCGGGATATAAACGCCACCGCCGTCCTGTTCGCCGCGGGCGTAGCGTAAAGCAGCGCTAATCCCCATCAAAACGGCAGCTTGAATCCGGGCAGCATGCCGCCCATGCCGCCGCCAACGGCTTTCAGTTCTTCGTTCTGGGCGTGCTCCAGCTTTTTGCGCGCGTCTTCGTGCGCAGCCTTGATCAGGTCTTCGACGATTTCGGCCTCGTCCGGCTTGAGCAGCGAGGGATCGATTGTCACGCCCAGAAGGGCGTTCTTGCCGGTGAGGCGCACCTTCACCAGACCGCCGCCGGATTGGCCTTCAACTTCCATCGCTTCCAGCTTGGCCTGCGCCTCGGCGATCTTGGCCTGCATCTGCTGGGCCTGACGCATGATCTGGGAGATATCTTTCATCAGCCTTCCTTCTTGCGTTTCATGTCGAGCACATCGGCGGGCTTTTCCTGCGGCGGCTCGCGCACTTCGACGATTTCGGCGCCGGGGAACGCGGCCAGCGCGTCGGCGATGAACGGATGGCGTTTCAGTTCGGCGAGCGCGGCGGCCTGTTCGCGTGCGCGCCGCGCAGCCAGGCTTTCAACGCCCTTGCCATGCTCGGCGCGCACATCCCAGTTTTCGCCGGTCAGTTCTTTCAGCGTCCGGCCCAGTTTGGCGGCCAGATCGGGCGGCGCGCCATTGCCGGGCGCGAACACGATGCGGCCTGGGGCAAACTCCATGATCTGCACATAGCGCTCGACATCGCTTTGCAGAGCGACGAGGCGGTGCTGGTCCAGCAATGCAACGACATCCTCGAACTTTTTCGGACCGCCTGCCGGCGCTTCGCCCGCCGGCGAGACGCTGGCGCTCCGCAGCAGACGCGCCGCATCCTCCGGCGAAGGCAGGTTCGCCGCTGCGCAGAGCCGCACGACGGCCATTTCCGCCGCCGCGATCGGCTCTGGCGCCTTGGCGACATCTTCCAGCGCCTTCAGCAGCATCTGCCACAGCCGCGAAAGCTGCGCCGGCGTCTGGCTATCGGCGAGGGCGCGAATCTTCTTCGCCCAATCCTCGCCCGAGCCGCCAACATCGGCGCCGAGCGCCTGCACGCGCGCGGCCTCGTGGCCGATCTCCAAGAGGTCGCGCACGATCAGCGCGGGGTCCGCGCCGCGATCATATTGCGCGCGCATTTCGGTGAGCGCGGTTTTCACATCGCCCTTTGTAATCGCCGCGAAGAGATCGATCACGCGCCCGCGGTCGGCCAGGCCCAGCATATCGCGGATCGCCTCGGCGGTGACCGCTTCGGCTTTCTTCTTGGCTTTGCCGGGCTGTGCGCCCTGTTGCACGATTGCCTGATCGAGCAGGGACAGCGCGTCGCGCACCGAGCCTTCCGCCGCGCGCGCGATCAGCATCAGCCCTTCGGCATCGACCGCCACGGCTTCCTTGTCGCAGATCGCCTTCAGATGCGCGGCCAGCACGTCCGGCGCGATGCGCTTGAGATCGAAACGCTGCGTGCGCGAAAGCACGGTCACCGGCACTTTGCGGATTTCGGTGGTGGCGAAGATGAACTTCACATGCGGCGGCGGCTCTTCCAGAGTCTTCAAGAGGCCGTTGAACGCGGCGGTCGACAGCATATGAACTTCGTCGATGATGTAGACCTTGTTGCGCGCCGAAACCGGGGCGTAGCGCACGCTCTCCAGGATTTCGCGAATGTCGCCGATACCGGTGCGGCTGGCCGCGTCCATCTCGAACACGTCGGGGTGGCGGCTTTCCATGATCGGCAGGCAATGCTCGCCCGGCGGCGTCAGGTTCACGCTTGGCGCATCGATTGCGCCATGCTTGTAGTTCAGCGCCCGCGCCAGCAGCCGCGCCGTGGTGGTCTTGCCGACGCCGCGCACGCCTGTGAGCATGTAGGCGTGCGGGATGCGGCCCATGGCGAAGGAATTGGCGATGGTTTTGACCATCGCCTCCTGGCCGATCATGTCCTCAAAGGTCGCCGGGCGGTATTTCCGCGCCAGCACGACATAGCCCTTGTCGGGCGCTTCGCCGAACAAATCGGTTCCGGGGGAAGAATCGTCGGCCATCAAGCTTGGATATAGCCCATATTGGGGCTGGCAAGCGCGCGGCCTAGCCATTGAGTCAGGAAAAACAGCTTTGGGCCGGTCGCGCGGCGGGCGGTTGCGCGTGGTATCCCGTTAAGAAACACTTCAAAGTTGTTCTTTATGCAGCGCCGCCATGGCGTCCAAAACCCAGATGGCGGCGGTGCTGATGTTTGTGGCGGCCGGTGTTGCTCTGGTCGCCGCGGCCGTGTTCGCGCTTCTGCCCGTTGGGCGATGACCGCCCGTTGCGGAAAGAGACGGAGACTGGACAACGACCCGAAAGCGGCCCGTTACGGCTGCTTCCTTCCGGACCTGACCGGGTTGGCGGGACTTCCGTCCGCCGCCAGCCTCCA
>DASZPV010000138.1:0-4449 GCA_035549875.1 Caulobacterales bacterium | reverse complement strand
TCAGAAGGAGATCCTCTCTTACATCGGCGAAGAGGATCGCATTCTGCGCCCGCGCAACTATCCGGCGGCGACGCCCGGCAAGGGGGCCAACCTCTATGTGACGCGCGGCGGTGCGCGCGTGCTGGTCGTGAATGTGATGGGCCGCGTGTTCATGGATCCGCTCGACGATCCGTTCGCAGCCGTCGAGCAGGAGCTTTCCGCCTGTCCGCTCGGCGAGGCCGCGGATGCGGTGATCGTCGACATGCACGCCGAAGCCACGAGCGAGAAGATGGGCATGGGCCATTTCTGCGACGGCCGCGCCAGCCTGGTGGTTGGAACGCATTCCCATGTGCCCACGGCCGATGCGCAGATTCTTCCGAATGGCACCGCCTATCAGACCGACGCCGGCGCCTGCGCCGACTACGACAGCGTCATCGGCATGGAGAAATTCGAGCCCCTGCAGCGCTTCACCACCAAGATGGCGAGCGCGCGCTTCACCCCGGCCGCCGGACCCGCCACGCTCTGCGCCGTGTTCGTGGAGACGGATGCGCGCGGGCTCGCCTCGCGGATCGAGCCCGTCCGGGTCGGCGGTCGGCTGCGCCAGAGTCTTCCCGAAGAAAAATAGGGGCGCAGAGCGGGGGGAGGGTTCGCGCTCTGCGCCCCATAAAGGCGCGTTGCTTGGGGAGGGCTGCGCCTAAATTCCCTTGTCCGTATCGGCGCCGGCGGATTTGCCGCAATCGCCGGAGACATGCCGTTCGACGCGCGGCCGCTTGCCGTCGCCTCGGTTGGTCACCGTGACGCTCTTCACGCATGCGCCGTTGCTCGAAACGCTCGAGAAGAACGAATAGCCGCGCGCGCCTTTGGCCATGTCGCCGAAATCGGCGTCAAAGAGGCGGTCGCCGCCCTGAAAATCCCTCGCCATGGAGCCGGCCTCGCGCATCGCAGCCTGCATCTGGCGGTCCATCTGAGCCTGGATTCGCTCGAAGGCGGAGAAGTCCGGAAATCCGCCGAAAGCGGCGAACCAGGGTGAGCGCTCAAACGTCACCTTGGGCGGGATGTCGCCGGTATATTCGACGATGGCCTTCTCGCCGTCCGGCATCCTGACCGTCATGGTGTGCAGCTTTGCGCTTCCCGCCTCGGCGAGTCCGCTTGCGCCCAAAAGCGCCGCGGCTGCGACGGCGCCGAAGAGCAGATTCCTTGCGTTTGCGTGCATGGCGATCTCCCGTTCGAAAGCCGCCTGAAGCTAGAAGCGCCGCATGAGGCGCGCCTGTCGCCGGGCTGAAATCTTGGTAAGATTTCACATCCGCATGCCGGCGATCTCGCCGGTCTGCATGCGGCGCAGGTGCGCGAGCGCGCTGGTCCAGGCCTCGGGTCCGATGCCGACGCCGCTGCGGTAGGGATATTGCAGCTCGAACAGCAGAACCAGGATCGAGGCGATCACGGTGACGACCGTCGAGGTCATCACCAGATGCGTTCGCGCATTGCGCAGTCCGAACAGCCAGCAGAAGCAAACGATGCAGGCCGCGCCGAGAAGGAGAACCAGCCATTCGAGCCACGAGACGCCGGCGCCGTTGATGGCTATGCGCTGCTGGCGCGCATCGTGAACGGCGGTGAGCTGCTGCAGAACCGCGCTCTGGGCGTTCGACTGTCCGTTGTCGGCCGGAGTAAAGGCGCCGACCGCGTCGATGGCGTCCATGCTGATCAGCGGCGCGCGCTCATCGAAGGCGCCGCGGCGCATCGCCGGCCATTCGCCTCGACCGGCCGGTTGATTTGCGCGCCGCCGTCGCCCACCTATCTGAGGCCGCAACCGCCGCAAGGGGCCGACCGGCGAGCACCGCCGGGCGCGCCTTCCGGCTTTTGTCCAATCCGATGAGGGCCCGATGATTCCGTTCCAGCTCAAGGCGCTCGATCATGTCGTCCTTCGGGTGCGCGACGTGGAGGCGAGCCTGTCCTTCTATTGCGGCGCGCTCGGCGGCTCGCTCGACAAGGTTCAGGAGGCGATCGGGCTCTGGCAGGTGCGGGCCGGCGCGGCGCTGATCGACCTTATCCCTCTCGATGGCGCGCTCGGGCGCATGGGCGGCGCCGGGCCGCAGGCGGAGGGCCGCAACCTCGATCATTTCGCGATCCGGATCGATCCCTTCGACGAGGCGGCGATCCGCGCCCATCTCGCCGCCTGCAAGGTGACGATCACGGGCGCCGGCCGGCGCTATGGCGCGGAGGGCGACGGGCCTTCGATCTATGTTCTCGATCCGGACGGAAACACGGTGGAGCTTAAGGGCCCGGCCGATTGAAAGGCGATCCTGCTTCCTGCCCGTCTGCGCGCGGGACCGCGGATCGCGCGGATCGCGCGGCGCGCGCGGCCGAAGCGCAGGACCGGCTCAGGCCGCTTCCAGGCGCGCGATCTCGGCTTCGAATTCGAAGCAGAGCTGTTTTGCCTCGTCTTCGGGCAGATGCCGGGACATTTCCGGGAAAATGGTTTTGTAGAGTGTCAGGACCGGACGGCTCCACGGAATGACATTGGCGCCACGCGCTTCGGCCAGAAGATTGTGCAACCGCGCGCGCACTTTCTCCGGATCGGGCCGGTATTGCGGTGCGGTTTCGGTTCCGAACATGTCGGGCTGGGACTCGAACATTTCCGACTGGCTGGTCATCGCTTCCCGGTGATTCGGACAAGTATATTTTGCACGGTAGAGCCGCTGGCGGGGAGGCGGGAACCGGACTTATCCACGGTCGGGAAAGGCCCTTTTATAGGCTTTGTCGATTTTCGCCATCTGCGTAATGGTGAACGCGAGGCTGTCGGCCACTCTGCCGACATGCTTGACCTCATCCAGCGAAAGCTGCCGCCCTTTGCGGGATTTTAGATATTTCTCCAGCACCTGATAGCCGCCGATGTGGAAATTCCAAACATCCTCCGGCACCGGCTTGAAGCATTGCGTTTTGTTGATCCAGATAGCCTTCTCCGCTTCGGAATAGCGCACGGCCTCGACTGTTTCATCACCCTTGCCGTCGAGCTTACCGAGCCCGGCGTCTGGATAGTCCTTCAGCAGATGTGCCTGAACCAACTCCCAGCCGAGGTTGGAAAGAGACTCGAAGTCGGAAGGCTTTTCCGAAAATGGAAGGCGAGGAAATTGCTGACGGAGAAATTCCGAGTAGTCTAGCCTATAGCTTTGCGAATAAAGGACGGCGTAAAGGTATCCAAAAATTTCTTCCGGTGAAAAGTGCTGACCATATTTTTCATCAAGAAATGCACGAAACTCCGGGTTTATATTTTCCTGCTTTTCCCAGTGGCCATCCTTTGTCTCATCAAACTTCCAGAGCGGAAATGTAAAGTTCACTTCTTTACTCGATACGGCGTGGTGAATGATTGGGAGGTCTGAAACTAATACGTGGCTCCAGATGCCACCGATATCCATTTTCCGAATCACATTGAGCGAGAAATTTGGTTTGAGCATGTGTCGCATCACTCGCTCACGTCTATGAACGGCAACGTTGCGATCCCAAATAGTCCAACGCTTGTCAAACGGCTGATAAAGTATCGAGGTTATGCTTCCTTCTAGATTGAGTTTTGCTAGTTCCTCTTTTGCGTCGTCGTAGCTCCATTGTTCTGTAGAGCATAGTTTCCAAATGGCGCGCGCCTCTTCTTCGGATTTAGTCGCAAGAAATAATTTAATTTTGTCTCGCGCCTCCTCTTTTGAAAATGAAACGGCAAATTTGTCGTGGGTTGTGACGATGCCAGGCGCTGGGTCGCCAGTCTGCGAGAATATTTCTGGGATCGACCACAGTTCGCGATAAAGGCGCGCTGCATCTCCGTCTTGCACTGTGAAAAGCCAATCGGGACCTGTCGGCTCTAATCTTTGCCATTCAACAGACACCTTTTTTGCCTCAGTTAAGAACTCGTATTTGGAAAGCCTTTTTCCCCACAAATCGCCTCGCCAGACACCTCGTTCTAGCTTTTCGTTTTTTATAAATAATGCGATAGCAACGCCTTGCTCGATATCGAAAACGTTTTGGTCATCTTGGCCATTGGGCGCTCGTTCCTTCCTTTTAGTGTTTCCATGAAGGTCGAGAACGTAGATTTGATGGAAGCTTTCCATCAGCGACTTTCGCATTCCCTTGAATGTCGGATTATCTAAATAGGAGTGATTGGTGATGATGCCGACAACGCCTTTGTCCACGGCGTCTATTACTACGCTTTGAAGATTTCCGTCTTCATCTCTGTATTCGAAAACGCCACCGTCGATTTTCATCTGTGCAAATCGAATGAACTTCACATAGTCGTCCTGCAGCCATTTGCCTTGCGCGGGCTTGGAAAGCTCAGGAAATCCCTCTCGATATCTCCCAATCTGAGTTGTAATCCATGCGCCCTTGTTCTTCGAATGTCCGGAATAAGGTGGATTCCCAGTTATCACTCTGATCTTTTTCTCTTTGATCGCCTGCGCTGCTTCCACCTCCGCCGTGATTGCCGGCACC
>DASZPV010000137.1:0-10388 GCA_035549875.1 Caulobacterales bacterium | reverse complement strand
ACCGATTTCTCCGCGCGCATTGCCCGCAATACGCAGCTTTTTTTGCAGACTGAAGCCGGTTTCCGCCGCCCCGCCGATCCGTGGGGCGGCTCCTACTACGTCGAGCGCCTCACCGCCGATCTGGCGGCGCGCGCGTGGGAGCATATAGTCGAGGTCGAAAAGCTCGGCGGCATGGCGAAAGCGATCGAGCAAGGCCTGCCGAAGCTGCGCATCGAGGAGGCCGCCGCGCGCACGCAAGCGCGGATCGATACCGGCGCGCAGACCGTTGTCGGCGTGAATAAATTTATTGTCGCCGAAGAAGAAGAAGTTCCCGTTCTCAAGGTCGATAATTCCAAGGTCCGCGCCTTGCAACTCGACAAGCTGAAGCGCTTAAAAGGTGAACGCGATCCGGCGGCGTTGAAGGCCGCGCTCGACACACTGGCGCAGGCGGCGCGCACGGGTAAAGGCAATCTGCTCGCGCTCAGCGTCGATGCGGCGCGGGCGAAAGCAACCGTTGGCGAAATCACCGCCGCGATGGAGCAGTCGCAGGGCCGCCACAGCGCCAAAATACAGCGCATCGACGGAGTCTACGGCGGTCAAGCCGCGCGCGATGGCGCCGAGGACCGCAAATATCTCGTCACACGTGCGCGGGACATGGCGCGGGCGTTCGCCGAGGCCGAAGGTCGCCGGCCACGCATCCTCGTCGCCAAGATGGGACAGGATGGCCATGACCGCGGCCAAAAAGTAATTTCCAGCGCCTTCGCCGACCTCGGCTTCGAGGTCGATATCGGCCCGCTGTTCCAGACGCCGGAAGAGGTCTCCGCGCAGGCTTTGGCGAAGAACGTCCACGTCATCGGTTTTTCCTCCCTCGCGGCGGGGCACCTGACGCTGCTGCCGGCGCTGAAACAGGCGCTGCACGCCGTCAAGCGCGACGACATCATGGTGGTCATCGGCGGCGTCATCCCCCCCGATGATGTGGCGCCCCTGCGGGACATGGGTGCGGCCTCCGTGTTCCTGCCCGGCACTGTAATCGCCCAGGCCGCGATCGACATTCTGGAGCGACTCAACGAGCGACTAGGCTATGCTCAGCCCGTGGTCGCGGCGGAATAGGCAGGTGGCGGGGCGCGAGAATTGGGCTAGACTGAGGTTATGAACGTCCCGCTTCAACCGACCACGATAACGCGGCACCGGTTCACGGTGGACGACATCATCGCGCTTACGGCGCAGGGATTCGTCGATAAACGCGCCCAACTCCTCGACGGCGAGATTTACGACATGCCCGCGGACGGCGATGCTCATATTCGTTTCACCATGGCGCTGGCCCGGCGCCTCATGCGCGCGCTCAGCGACAATTACTTTATCGGAGTACAGACCACGCTGCGCCTCTCCGAATTCAACGCGCCGAGTCCTGATCTCTACGTTCTCGCCGGCGGGCCGCCCGCTGGCGACGTGTCTCCCGAAAACATCTTGCTCGTGATCGAAGTGGCCGACACCAGCCTGAATGACGATCTGGGCGCCGCGGCGAGCCGCTATGGCGCCCACGGCGTGCGGGACTATTGGGTGGTTGACGTCAACACACGAGCGATTTTCGTTCACCGTTCTCCGCGTAACGGGGCCTACCCGCCCCCGACGCGAATTGAAGCGAACAGTAAAGCGACGGCTTTGCTCGTTGACGGCTTCAGCCTCAGTCTCGCCGAGATTTGATATCGTGCGTTATCTTCTTGCGCTTGCGGCCCTGGCCCTCGCAGCTTGCGGGCCGAGCCCGGATCAGACCGGCGCGGACGAGCCCGGCGCGCCGGGCCCGCCGCCGCCTTCGGCGGCGCCGCGCCTGTTCGAACCGCTTTCGAAAACGGCGGAGGCATTCACCGGCACGCTTGAGCTGACCGAACTGCCGCGGCCCGGGCCCAACGCCACGCAGCGATTCAATATCGTCTCCGGCATGGGCCACACATGGGAGATCGAATCCATCGACAAGGCGACGACGACCGACAAGGTCGGCTCCACCATGTGGCGCACCCTGATGCCTAACTCGTCAGACGTAAACATCTACGCCGTCAACGAAGAACACATAAAGCCGGGTACGCCGAACGGCGGGCTGTGCGGCGACGACAAAACCGCTTTCCTCGCGCTCGCCGAAAGCGAGAGCCAGACGGGCGAAGGCGAATTGGAAATTGCCGCATTCACCGGAGCCGCCTGGCCGCCGACGGCGGATCGCGATCCCCCGCTCTGCGGCACGTTCGGCTACATCGCGCGCAAGTGATCCTTGGCCGATCCTGACATAAACGACGCGCGCGAAATTTTGCGCCGCGTTTTCGGCCACCGCGAATTTCGCGGCTTGCAGGAAGACGTGATCGGCGAAGTGCTGGCCGGGCGCGATACGCTGGCCGTGCTGCCGACCGGCGGCGGCAAGAGCCTCTGCTATCAGATACCGGCAATGTTGCGCGAGGGCGTCGGCCTTGTCGTCTCGCCGCTGATTGCGCTGATGCAGGATCAGGTCGCGGCATTGCGCACAGCGGGCGTAGCGGCGGCGCGGTTGGATTCCAGCGTGCCGGCGGGCGAGCGAAGCGAGACCTTCGCCCTGCTTGAGGCTGGCAAGCTCGATCTGCTCTACGTTTCGCCCGAAGGCCTTGCAGCGGGCTCGCTGCGCGAGCGGCTTGGCAAACTGGCGCTGATCGCGACCGACGAAGCCCACTGCGTCAGCCAATGGGGCCACGATTTCCGTCCCGATTACCGCGGCCTGGGCCGGCTCGCGGAATTGTTTCCCGGCGTGCCGCGCATCGCCGTCACCGCCACCGCCGATCAACCCACCCGCGCCGACATCGCCGCGCAATTGCATCTTGAGGACGCGCGCAAATTCATCGCCTCGTTCGACCGGCCCAATCTTTCGCTCGCCGCCGAGCGCAAGGACCGCCCGGCCGAGCGCGTGGCGCAACTGGTCAAAGCGCGCGCCGGACAGGCCGGCATCGTTTACGCCTCAACGCGAGACGGCGTGGAGAAAATCGCCGCCGCGCTGAACGGCGCCGGCGTTGCCGCCCTCGCCTATCATGCCGGGCTCGACGCGGGCCTGCGTTCCGAGCGCCAGAAGCGCTTTCAGAATGAAGACGACGTGGTGATGGCCGCCACTGTCGCGTTCGGCATGGGCGTGGACAAGCCTGACGTGCGCTTCGTGATCCACGCCGATCCGCCAAAATCGATCGAGGCGTATTGGCAGGAGGTCGGCCGCGCGGGGCGCGACGGCGAGCCGGCGGAGGGCGTGGCGCTTTATGGCGCCGGCGATCTGCGCCGTTCGCTGATGTGGGCCAGCCAGTCCGACGCGGCGCCGGACGTGAAAGCCGTGCAGATGCGCAAGGCGAGGCAATTATTCGCTTTCCTAGACGGCCTTGCCTGCCGGCGCGCGGGCGTGCGGCGGTATTTCGGCGAGGCGGACGCAGCGCCGTGCGGCGCCTGCGACATCTGCCTCGATCCGCCGGTTTCGATCGACGCGACAGAACTGGCGGCCAAGGCGCTTTCGGCGGTGCTGCGCATGGATCAGCGCTTCGGCCGCGGGCGCGTGATCGATCATCTGCTCGGCAAGCCGCCGCGCGACAGCCTCGATGAAACCTATGCGCAGCGCTCCACCTACGGCATCGGCGCCGATACGCCCGAGCCGCTCTGGCGGCGCGTGGTCGAGCAATTGCTGTTCGACGGCGTACTGAGCGAGGGCGAAGATTCGTTGCGCCCGATCCTTGCCATCGGCGATGAGGACGCGATGCGCGCGATCTTCCGCAAGGAATTGCCCGTGCGCATGCGTGAAGCGCAAGCCAAACGCGGACGGCGCACGCCCGAGGAACGCCGCGCCGCGCGCGCAGCAAGGCGCGGCGATGCGGCGGGGCTAGACGACGCGCAAAACGATCTGTTCGAGCGCTTGCGGCAATGGCGCCTTAGCGTCGCCAAACAGGAAGGCGTGCCGCCCTATGTTATCTTCTCAAATGCAACCCTGACCGCGATCGCCGAGGCCAATCCAAAAACGCTGCGCGATCTTTCCGGTATTTCCGGAATCGGTGAGAAAAAGCTGGCGCGTTACGGCGAAAGCGTGCTGAGCCTGATTGATCAGGCGCCATGATTATCCTCCCCCGTTTACGGGGGAGGTGGCCTTTCGCGCAGCGAAAGCCGGAGGGGGAATAGCCGCCGCGCCGCCCCTCAGCCAGCTACGCTGACAGCTCCCCCGTAAACGGGGGGAGCATCAGTTCCACATCAGGCCACGATATAAGTACTGTGTCCCCGCATTCGGTCTCTAGCGCGAGGTCTATGGATTTATTTCGACCGGTAGGCCGCGACACGTCTTAGGGAACAAGCCGTTCCCGTTGCGTTCTCGGCTCCATCAGCCTAGATTGCCGCGATGGCTTACACACTTACTTGGACGAACCTGCGCGGTCCCGCTTCTCCCGGAACGCAGACCTTCGAGACGATGAGGAGCTTTCTAAGTACGGCGGCGGAGACGCTCGCAAACATTTACGCTGAAGACATCAGCGCCACGCTTGCCGACGGGACTAGGCTTGACCAAGCCGCGTTGAAGGCGCTGGTGGAATCTCCGACGGAGATCAACGCTTGGCACCCGGCACAGAGGACTCCGACCTAGGTTCGGACCTTGGGGTGAAGGCCATCGCCGACTTTATTTTCAATAGAATATAGCCGACTAGCGCAAATGTTTTGCCGTTTTACGTGAGTCTTGCGGGTCGGCACCAAACGGCGGCGCAAGCGTACCGTGGTCGCGACGGAGCGGTGATGGTATTATCGGCCAGTTGATGAGGGGTGGACCAATGTTTCGCGCCGCAATTCTCGTTGCCACGCTCGCGCTGGCACCATTCGCGGCCGCCCAACAAGGGGCTAGCTACAACAGCTGCGTGCTGGACCTGATGAAGGGCAAGGCGACATTGGACCAAGTCACAGTGGCCGAGATAAGACAGGCCTGCATCGCTTCACTTGAGAAGGACATTACGGCAGCGGCTTCGCCTCGCCTTGAAAATGTCCGGCTGCACGACCAGCTCGGCGACTACTACGGTTCGGAACCCCTCAAGGTGCTGACGTTCCAAAACAACACTCCGTTCTACGTCACGAAGGTCTGCCTAGACATCAGTCGCCCTAGCGGGTCGGCGGTCGAATGCCTCAAACAAGAGAATGTTGTGTTTATGGGGACGTTCATGAGCGCGTATCAGGGCGCGGTGGCTCCATCCGAAAGCGCGAGAATGTTGGTCGACATGAGCAAATATGCCGCAAGCACACCGCCGACGTTTGCGGTCGCGTCCGTCCGAGGCTTCTAGTATGGTCGGCTCGTGAGTCAGCCGCTTGACCCGCGCCGCGTGAACGTTTGCGTTGACGCCAACGCACTGGACCCCGCCGACGATGAGCGTGACGAGCAGGTAGAACGCTTTCAGCTCCTTCAGAGCGCTAATGTGTTCAGAGTGATTGTGCCGCGCGGCGTGCGCGCCGAACTCACAAACCCCCATACGCCAAAGCCCGTCCGAGACGGGCTGTTGCCGGAAATCTTCTCGCTGCCCACGGGCCACACGTCTGGGGAGACAATGCTTTCGCTAAAGTTGCGAGCGATTTTGCAGGGCAACGCGCAGTCGGGCAAGCATGATGCGGACGCAGGCCACCTGTTTGAAGCGGCCAAGTATGGAGGCTACTTCATCACGCACGACGGGAGAATTTTGAAGAAGCGCCGGCAGCTCGCGGCGGAGCTGCCATCGAGTCTGCAAATTGTGACGTTGGCCGAGTTTCTGGCGATCTATGACGGCTTCGCCGCAGGTGGGTAGAACGCCTAATTACGGGCCCGCAAGCACTCGCGCGCAGTCTTCATAACAGCATAACAGGGACACATACCTATTAGCGACGAGCTCGCGCTACGCCGGCACGCCCTGCGCCAGTTTCCCCGCCTGCTCCACCCAGCGTTCGTCGGCGATGCGCCCGCGCAGGTTCAGATATTGATCGACCCAAGCGACGTTTGCCGGCGTCCAGCGCGCGAGCTGGTCGAAATGAAAAACGCCGATGGCGTTGAGCGTGGCCTGGGCCTGCGCGCCGACGCCTTCGATCAGGCGGAGATCATCGGGCGCGCCATTGCGCGGGGCGCTGAGCGCGGCGGGGCGCTCAAGACGGAATACTTTCGCCTCCGCTACGGGCGGCGCGGGCGGCGCCGGCGCAACGATCACTGGCGCTTGCGCAACGACAGGCTCTGGCGCGGGCGGAGGCGCCGGCGGCGCGGGCTCGGCAGCGGGCTCTGTGACAGGCGCGGCGTTCAGCTTGTCTTCCAGATAGCGCACGCGCGCTTCGAGATAGCGCGCCTTCCAGCGCGTGCGCACGCTCTCGTGCTCAATCTCGCCGCTGGCGGCGAGGCGCTGTTCAAGTTCGGGCAGGCGGGCGGCGGCGGCGCTGGCCGCGGCCAATTGCGATTCCAGTTCGGCGATGCGCGCTTTGAGCGGTGCATCATCGACCGGCGGCGGCGGCGCGGGCGCGGCCAACAGGTTTGCGCGTTCTTCCTCCAGATGCAGCGTGCGTTGTTCAAAATAGCGCGCGCGCCAGGCTCTGCGATCGGCCCGCTCTTGCGCGGCGGCGGTATCGACCGGGTTCGGCGCCGGCTCGGCAAGCATCTGCGGCGGCGCCTGGCGTTCGAGAAATGCGACGCGCTCGCCCAGATAACGATTGCGCCATTCCAGCAGCGTGCGCTCATCGTCCGAGATCGGCGGCGGCGCGGCCTCCAGTTCTTTGACGCGCGCGGCGAGCGCTTCGGCGGCGGCGGCCTCCCCGCGCGCCGCCTCCAGTTCCTGTTCGAGCAGGAAGATGCGGTTGGCGTCTTCCGGCGGGGGCGCTGCCTCCAGCAGGGCTTTGGTCTTGGCAAGTTCGGTCTCGAGCGCGGCGATCCTGGACGGCATGCCGCCGGAGTCACGAATATAGCCGCGGGCGACCGTCAGTTCGTTTTCCAGCGCGCTGATGCGGCTGGTATATTCGGTGACGTCCAACGCGGCGACGTTGCGCGGCTGGGCCGCGCCCGCGCGCTCCAGTTCGGCGATGCGCAGACGCAGCACTTCGACCTCGACGGCGCGGCCGCGCGCTTCGGCCAGGGCCTGTTCAAGATCGGCGATGCGCCGGCGCGCGACGATGCCGCCATCGCCGTTCCCGCCCTGCGGCGCGCCGCCGGCCAGACCAAGCAGTTCGGCGCGCAAATTGCGGCGCTCTTCTTCCATGACGCGCCAGCGCGGCCGGGCGCGCGCCTCGGCCCATGACCAGCCGGCGATCGCTGCAAGCAGCGTCACCAGCAGCATGAAGCCCCAGAGGTAGGCGATCAGTGTCACAAAGGCGTCCCTAACCCAGCGTGCCATGATCGCGTTACTTCGCGCCTAACGCGACCGGCTTCTCCGAATCCGGCGCCTAGTTTCGCGCGCACGCACGCGCCAAGCACGTAGGCCCGGCCGTTAACCATACTGGATCACGGCGCCGGCTTGTCGGCGCGCAATTCGCGCAGCCGCAGCCGCAGGGCGCTGATGTCGCCGTCGATGTCGGCGACGTGGGCGGCGCTCAGGCGCCGATGCAGCGCGATGCCGAGAATCAGGCCGGCGATCATGCAGACAACCAGCAATACCGCGCCAATCACCATCGGATGGGGCATCTTTCGTCCTCGTTGCGCGCCCTCGCTTTGCCGAAATGGGGCATTGCCGGGACGCGCGAAAGCTGAAACATCATACCCCATCTCGCGGCGTTAGCCCATGCTCCATAAAATCACCTCGCCGGCAAATCCTCTCGTCAAGACGATGAAAAGCCTCCACGCGAAGAAGGCCCGCGCGGAGACCGGGCTGTTTCTTGCCGAGGGCGCGCGCCTTGCCGCCGAGGCGGGCGAACTGGGCGTGTGGCCTGAGATCATGATGTTCGCCGAAACCGCGCTGGAACGGCCGCAAAGCGCACGGCTGATCGAACGCGCGGGCAAGGCCGGCGCACGTTGCATCGCCACCAGCGAAAGCGTGCTGGGCGGTATCGCCAAGCGAGAAAATCCCCAGACCATCGTCTCGGCCTACCGCAAATGGGACACGGGGATCGCCCGCCTCGCCGCCGGCGGGAAATTGTGGCTGGCGCTGGAGCGCGTGCGCGACCCCGGCAATCTCGGCACGGTGCTGCGCACCGCGGACGCGGCTGGCGCCGGCGGCGTGATCCTGATCGGCGAAACCTGCGACCCGTTCTCGGTCGAATCCGTGCGCGCCAGCATGGGGGCGATTTTCGCCACCGCTTTTGCGCAAACCGACCTTGCCGGTTTCTCCGCTTGGGCGAACAAGCACGGCATGAGAGTCTTTGGCGCCTCGCTGAACGCAAGCCTGCGCCACGACGCGGCGCCCGCCAATGGCGCCGTCGCGCTGATGATGGGCAATGAGCAATCGGGACTGACGGACGAGGCCGAAATCGTGTGCGATGCGCTGGTGCGCGTCCCGATGGCCGGCAAGGCCGACAGCCTCAACCTCGCCGCCGCTTCCGCGGTCATGATCTACGATTTCTGGCGCCGGCGCGGTTATGACGGCGCCAAATAACACGCTCATCGCCGGCGGCTGGCGCGATTACGCGCTGCGCGACAGCGGCGATGGCTGGAAGCTGGAGCGCGTCGGCAAATACACGTTCGCACGTCCCGAGCCGCAGGCCCTGTGGCGCCCGGCCAAGCCGGTTGAGCAATGGGATGAAGACGCCCGCTTCTCCCCCGCCGCCGACGAAGACGATGAGCGCGGCAAGTGGCGCTACAATCGCCCCGTCCCCGAAAGCTGGCCGATCGCGTTTGGCGCAATGAAACTGCATGCGCGCTGCACGCCGTTCCGCCACCTGGGATTTTTCCCGGAGCAATCGGCGCATTGGCAATGGAGCGCCGCGCATCTTTCGCCCAGCGCCAATGTGCTGAACCTGTTCGGCTATACGGGCGCTGCAAGCCTCTATGCGGCGCAAGCCGGCGCGCGCGTGACGCATGTCGATGCGTCGAAGAAAGCCATCGGCCATGCGCGGGAAAATCAGGCTTTGTCTGGTTTGAACGATGCGCCGATCCGCTGGATCGCGGACGATGCTTTGGCCTTCGTCAAGCGCGAAGCGCGGCGCGGCAATGTCTATGACGGGATCATCCTCGATCCGCCGAAACATGGCCGCGGGCCGAACGGCGAGACCTGGCAGTTGGAGAAGGATTTTCCGGCGCTGCTCGAAGCACTGGCGCCGATCCTCGCTCCGAAAAGCGGACGGCCCGCATTTGTGATCGCCACGCTCTATGCGGTGCGGCTTTCCTATCTCGCGCTGGAGCGCGCGATGGCGCAGACGTTCGAGGGATTGGGCGGAATGGTTGAGGCTGGCGAGATGACGCTGCCGGAAGAGAGCGGGCGCCTTCTGCCGACGGCGATTTATGCGCGGTGGCTGCGCCCATGATGGAGCACGGCCCGCTTACCGGTTTGCGCGTGATCGAGCTTGGCCAATTGCTGGCAGGTCCCGTCTGCGGGCAATTCCTGGCGGACATGGGCGCCGAAGTGATCAAGCTGGAGCCGCCCGAAGGCGATCCGCTGCGCCAATGGGGGCGCATCAAGCCGCAGGGCGTTTCCGTGTGGTTCGCGATCGTGGGGCGCAACAAGACATTCGCCACGCTCGACCTGCGCCAGGAGGAAGGCCGCGCGCTGCTGCGCGATCTGCTCAAGAGCGCCGACGTGCTGCTGGAAAATTTCCGCCCCGGCACGCTGGAGAAATGGGGATTGGGCTGGGACGTGCTGCACGCGCTCAACCCGCGCCTGATCTTCACGCGCGTTTCCGGTTACGGACAGACCGGCCCCTATTCTTCCAAAGCCGGCTACGCTTCCGTCGGCGAAGCCTTCGGCGGCTTGCGCTATCCGATCGGCGAGCCGGACCGCGTGCCCGCGCGCACCGGCACATCGCTCGGCGATACGCTCGCCGCGACCTTCGCCGCGCTCGGCACGGTGGCGGCGCTCAATGCGCGGCACGCCACAGGGCGCGGCCAGATCGTCGACGCCTCGATCTATGAATCGTGCATGGCGATGATAGAAAGCCTGATCCCGGATTATCAGCATGGGGCCGTGATCCGCGAACGCGCGGGATCTTTCCTGCCGAACATCGCGCCGAGCAATATCTACCGCACAGCCGACGGCATGGTGATCATCGGCGCCAATCAGGATTCGGTGTTCGCACGCCTGTGCGAAGCGATGGGCCAACCGGCGCTGGCGAACGATCCACGCTATCTCACGCACGTCGCGCGCGGTGAAAGTCAGATCGAACTCGATGCGCTTGTCGAAAAGTGGACGCGCACGCTATCCAGCGCGGAGGTGCAGCGCCTGTGCGACGAACACGCCGTGCCCTGCGGCCCGGTCAACCGCGCCCCGGAACTGCTCGCCGACCCCCACATCGCCGCCCGC
>DASZPV010000136.1:0-4882 GCA_035549875.1 Caulobacterales bacterium | reverse complement strand
GGGGCCTCATTTCAAATCCGATGCGGGCGTGACATGCTCTTCTTTCGGCGCCGGCGCCGCGGTTTCGATCGGCGCGGTGCGCATCAGGAACGGCCCGCTTTTGACGATGCCGCCGATGATGGATTGCCAGCGGTAGTCGTCGGCGCGCGCATCGCGCACGATCTTGCGCACGGTCGGCATGTCGTAGGCTTCCAACTGCCGCCCGAGCGCGTAGGCGAGGAGTTTTTCGGTCATCGCCTGCACGAATTGGTCCTTGCGCGCCAGCAAAGCCTCGCGCAGGCCGATTGGGCCGTCAAATTTCTCGCCGCTGGGCAGCACGCCGGACGCATCGATTGGCGCGCCGGCCTCGCTTGTGCGCCATTTGCCGGTCGCGTCGAAATTCTCCAGCGCAAATCCCAGCGGATCCATCGGCGCGTGACACGCCGCGCAGACGGGATTTTTGCGGTGCTCTTCGAGTCGCGCGCGGACCGTAGCGGGCTTGCCGTTGGCGTCCGTATCTTTCAGGCCCGGCACGTTGGCCGGCGGCTGGGGCGGCGGCGTGCCGAGCAGGCTGGACAGCACCCACTTCCCGCGCAGCACCGGTGAAGTGCGGTTGGGGTAAGATGTCACCATGAGCAGCGAGCCTTGGCCGAGAAGTCCGCCACGTGGACTCTCGGCCGGAAGATCGACACGGCGGAAACGGGGGCCGTATACGCCGGCGATGCCGTAATGCTTGGCAAGGCGCTCGTTGAGGAAGGTGTAGCGTGCGCCCAACAAGTCGACCACGCTCTGATTGCGCGTGATCTGATCGTAGACGAAAAGCTGCGTCTCCTGCTCGAAGTATGAGGGCAGGTCCTCACCGAAGTCTGGGAATATCTCCTGGCTGGGCGCCGCGTCACGGATATCGCGCAACAGCAGCCACTGCCCGACGAAGTTATCGACCAGCGCCTTCGACTTCGGATCGGCGATCATCCGGCGCACCTGCTGATCAAGCACGGCCGGCTGGTGCAGCCTACCTTTCACAGCCAGATCCACCAGGGTGGCGTCGGGAATGCTGCTCCAGAGGAAGAAAGAAAGGCGCGAGGCAAGCGCCAGATCACTGATCCGATACGTCGCGCCCGGCGCGAGGTTGGGCGGATCCGGTTCGACGCGGAAGAGGAAACTGGGCGCGGTGAGGATACGCGCCAGCGCGAGCTGAAGCCCGGCAGTGAAATCGCCGTCGCGGCGGCCCTCCCGGTAGAACGCCATCAGCCCCTCGAGTTCTTTATCGGCGACCGGCCGGCGATAGGCTTGCCGCGCCAGCGCGGAAATAATCAGCATTGCGCACGGCGTCTCGTCGGCGCCGGTTGCGGGCCGGCAGAGCATGATCTTGCGCAGGCTGGGCGTGTCCGCACCGCCTGCGGTCGCGCCATACGGGCCGCTGATCACTACACTGTCGATCGCCTGGGGAAGGGTTTCGTCGCGAGTGAGGTTGCCTCCTGTTCTTTTGGCGCGAAGTGTTGGGTCTTCGGCCAGACCGTGTCGGCCGGCGAACGACACGTCAACGACATGCGGCCCGGCCTTTACGTCCAGGCGCACTTCAAAGTTATCGTCGGCGTGGATCACCCAGTGTTCCCAATCGGGATCGCCGAAGATTTCTCCGCCGTAACTATCCGGCGCCGTAAGGCCGTGGTCCTCGCCGCCGACCTTGAACGTCTTCACACTTTCGCCGTCGATGCGGAGGTCGATCTGCTCGGGCTCGTTAAGGCCGATTATGTAGTCGTACAATTGCCGCTTCAGCAGGAGCTTGACGACGTATTTGCCGTCGGCGGGAAAGTTGTAACGGATCGCGCCGCCACCGCGCGAGCCGAATGGCAGGCCTTCGCCTTGCCCATCCTGAGTCGAGAGTTTCGACATTTTGAACGTTTCAATGTCCGGGCCAGACGGCGGCATCGCCAGGGCCAGACGACTGACCCGCTGCCCCAAGATCTGATAGCGCTCAAGCAGCGCCGGCGACACTGTCAACAGGCTGGCGTTGTTATCGAGCCCTTGCGCGTCGGCAGCGTCGGGCGGCAGCAAGGTGGTCGGATCGATGTCGAGCGCGAGCAGATCGCGAATCGCGTTCTTGTATTCGGCGCGGTTCAGACGGTGCAGCGCCCGGGTGCGGCCGGGACGGGGCCGCAACGCGGCCTCGCGATCGAGTTGGGCTTCAAGCGCCTGGACGAAGGCGACAGTGGTTTGGCTGTCGGGCCGCGGCATGCCCAAGGGCGGCATCGCGCCCATCCGCAGCTTGCGCAGCACTTTCTCCCAAACCTCAGCGTCGCCGCTGACATGGGAAAGATCCTTGGTGTCGAGCGCGAGGCCGCCGGCGCGCTTTTTGCTGTTATGACAGGTGAAGCAATATTTGCCGAGCATCGCTGCGTCGAGGGGGTGCGCCGACGATGGCGCAGGGGCAGAAGCCGTTACCTTCGCACCGGTTTGTTCGGCAAAAATCGTCCCCCAGGCGGCGAGTGCGCAGGCCGCGACCACGACGACCAGTGTCCGGACGAAACTGCGTCCCAAGGCTCCGTCTCCTCCGGTCCAAATTATTGAAGGGCTGGACCTTTGCCAAATTGTATTCGGGTTTTAAAATTAAAGGAACCCGCGAATCTCTAGACGACGTCACCGGGGCTGGGTAGGCTTCCAGGTCGTTATAATGACGGGCTGGGAGGCTTCTGCGTGCACACCAAAAGAGTGGGTGTTGTGTGTTTCGCCATGTGCCTGTTGCTGGCGCCCCACGCGACCGCGGCGGATCGTGATTCCCGGCTGATTGAAGCAAGCAGGCGCGCTGACGCGCCAATGGTGCGCGCCCTGCTCGCCGCTGACGTCGATGTAAATGCGCGCGCCGCCGACGACACGACGGCATTGCATTGGGCCGCCGACCAGGACGCCCTGGAGGTCGCCGATCTGCTGATCCGCAAAGGCGCGGCGGTGGATGCGAAAACCCGCCTTGGCGTCACGCCGCTGTGGATCGCCGCGCGCAATTCCAACACGGCGATGATTACGCGCCTGCTGCAAGCCCACGCTGACCCGAACATCGCCCCGCCGACGGATGGCGCGCCGCTGATGATCGCGGCGCAGCGGGGCAATGCCGCGGCGGTGAAGGCGCTGCTGGCGGCCGGCGCGGACCCGAATGCACGCGAGGCCCGCCACGGGCAGACCGCGTTGATGTGGGCGGCGGCGGAAGGGCACCCCGATGTCGTGCGGCTGCTGATCGCGGCCGGCGCGGATGTGCGGGCGCGATCGAAATCATGGATGCAGCGGGTGATCCTGTGCTGCCAGCTCTATCAAGGGGACGAAACCGGAGTCACGATGATCGAACGGGGTGGATTTACTCCGCTGCTGTTTGCCGCTCAAGATGGCGATGTCGAGTCCGCGCGATTGATCCTCGCCGCTGGCGCGGACGTCAATGAGACCGCGCCGGAGGGACTGAGCGCTCTGGTCGTGGCTGCGCATGTCGGGCAGACGGGCATGGCTGCGTTCCTGCTCGATTCCGGCGCCGATCCCAATTCCGCGGGCGCGGGATACACCGCGCTGCACGTTGCCGCCACGCGGGGCGATCTCGCGCTTGTGAAGGCGCTGCTCGCCCACCGGGCCGATCCCAATGCGCGTCAGTTGAAAGGCAGTCCCTCTAAACGATTGCGGAGCGGGCATGCGCTCGACCACTTGCTGGTCGGCGCCACGCCGTTCGCCCTTGCCGCGGTTGCTGGTCGGCTCGATGTGATGCGCACGCTGGTGGCCGGCGGGGCCGATCCATCGCTCACGCTAGCGGATGGCCGAACCGCGCTCATGTTGCTGGCCGGGTACGCGACGCAGTGGGGGCCGCTTCTTTCTGAGGCGCGGGGAGTGGAAGCGCTCAAACTGGCGATCCAGCTGGGGACGCCTGTCAATCGTGCGGATCGAGTTGGCGACACCGCCTTGCATATCGCTGCTGCAAAGCGGCGTGATCTGTTCGTGCAGGCCTTGGTGGACAGCGGCGCCGCGCTCAATGCCCGCAATCGAAATGGACAAACGCCGCTGGACGAGGCGCTCGCGCCCCCGCCTAAGCTGAAGGGGCTGTCTCAGGATTCCGAATATATGGTCACGCACACCGGCACGCCGGAACTGCTTCGCAAACTCGGCGCGAAGACCTGAGCGGGGTCCGAAGTCCCTGTCGCAAAATCCCATCGTCGTAAAAGCCGACGCTTACGAGCGCGTCGGTTCGATACGTGGCGGCAATGGGAGTGGTGGGCGCGAGAATGTCGCATTTCTCCAGCGCCCTCCGGAGTTCGATCAACGCTGAAACGTCGAGCACGCCAACGCGGTCTGCTCCATCGTTATACTCAAGGGAGTAACGCGGTCTCACAGGTTGACCGAGAACTTGCGCGACCAGCAGTTCCGGCGGCGCCTTCAAGGCTGCATCAAAATCCACAGTGCCCACGACTTTGGATTCTAGAGCCTCGGCCGTTAAAGGCAAAAGCGCCAAGGCAATTGCAGATATTAGTGTTTTTCTCATCGACCTCATGGTCTTCATATCCATCCGAAGATCGCCAATAGCGTTGTCCGCTTCCATATCATGCCTGCGGGCAAAGGGGCCGGCGTCCCCTGATCAAATAGGATTTTCACCGCAGGGCGCCTTACGCCGGCTCGAGACTTCGTTGCGCATAGTCAAGCACCGCTATGACTTGTTCGCGCGTAACCCCGGGGAACCATTGTAGGAATTGATCGGTTGTCGCCCCGGCTTCGAGATTTTCGAACAGGGCTTTCACCGGGACGCGCGAGTTCTTGAACAGCAGCGCGCCGCTGACCTTGCCTTCAATGCGCTCCACTGCCGGGCATTCGGACCAATCCAACATGCCAACACAATGGCCCGCGCGGGATACTAGGGCAAGATCACCGAGGTTCC
>DASZPV010000135.1:0-5612 GCA_035549875.1 Caulobacterales bacterium | reverse complement strand
CACAAGGATCCCGGCGGCCGGCCCACCGTGTTCGACAACCTGCCGAAGGATTTACCCCGCGTCATTTCCGTCGGCCGGCTGGATTTTAATTCAGAGGGCCTGCTGCTGCTCACCAATGACGGCGCGCTTGCGCGGCGGCTGGAATTGCCGACGACCGGCTGGCTGCGCCGCTATCGCGTGCGCGCGCACGGCGTGACCGATCAGGCCGCGCTCGACACGCTCGCCAAGGGCGTCACCATCGACGGCGTGAAATACGGCCCGATCAACGCGCAATTCGAACGCAAGCAGGCCTCCAACGTCTGGCTCAACGTCAGCCTTACCGAAGGCAAGAACCGTGAAGTGCGCCGCGTGCTTGAAGGCATCGGCCTGCGCGTCAACCGGTTGATCCGTATTTCCTACGGCCCGTTCCATCTCGGCGAACTCGAGCCGAACGCGGTCGAGGAAACGCCGCGCAAGCTGCTGCCCGAACTGCTCGGCGATGCGCCGCCAGGCAAGAAGTCCAAAAAGAAAAAGGCGAAAGCCTAAATCGTGTCGCCGCCAAGCCAGGATGGCGGCGCCGGTATATAGGCGGGCAGAAAAGCGTTGCCATCCTCCCAGATCATCGCTGCGCCCGCGACCACGATCACGGCGACGCCGGCATAGCCGATCCATCGATGCCGCTCGATGATCCGCGCGATGAAATTCGCCGCCACGCCCATCAGCACGACGGACAAGATCAGCCCAAATGTCATGATCGCGGGCGTATGCCGCGCGACGCCCGCAACCGCGAGGACGTTATCGAGCGACAAGGCTAGATTGGCGACCACGATGGACACCAATGCCCGGCCGAAGCTCACGGGCGGTTTGCGCTCCAGGTTTGACGCCTGATTGGCAGCCTCGCCCTTGCGCAAATCCTGCCACATCCGCCAGGCCACCCAGAACAGCACCAGGCCGCCGACCAGCAATAGGCCGCGTATCTGTAGAAGCTCGACTGTCAGCAGCCCAAAGACAATCCGCAAGACGAGGGCCAGCAACACGCCCCACATCACGGCGCGCCGCCGCTGCGTATAATCCAACGCCGACGCGGCAAGGCCCACAGCCACGGCGTTATCCGCGGACAGCGCCAGATCGATCAGGATGACTTCAACCAGCGCCGCGATATCGGCCAGCATCTTCCCGCCTTTTCCCCTTGCCGGTTCTCAGCGGCGAAGCAGGCGGGGTCAAGCCCTCATGCCGGCCCCGGCTGGCGGCACAGCGGCTCATATTGCGCCGCGGCCTGTTCGACATGGGCGCGGGCGACTTCCTGGGCCTCCGCGCTCGCGAACGCGCGCATGGCGCGGGTTTTCATGAGCGACCTCGGGCCGATCATCGCCGCGGCGAGATTCACCTCGGGCGGCGTAAGCGCTTGAGCATAGGCGGCTGCAAGACACTCGCAGACACCGCTGTCTTCATGTGTGCTGCATTTCGCGCGGAACCCACGCCGCGCCGGGCCGACCTCGCTTTCCGAGTAAAACGTCTGCGCGTCCGCGCCCTGTTCGGTAAGCGACGCGGTTTGGTTGGTGGCGGTGGCCGCCTGTGTTGGGCTCGCAAACAGCGCTGCGCCAGCCAAGCCGGCGGAAAGCGCCACAACATGCAATAGTTTCATCGGTCGCTCCTATTCGCCTGCCCCACCAACGCGCCAACCCCATGCCGGTTGCGCAGCAAAGCCGAGCCGGCCAGAACGGGGCATGCGGATCATCGCCGGAACCTTCAGCGGCCGCCCCCTTGTCGCCCCGCCCGGGCGCGCCACCCGCCCCACCAGCGATCGGGCGCGCGAGGCGGTGTTCAACGTGCTGGCGCACGCGCCGTGGTCTGCCGGCCTGGAGGGCCGGCGCGTGCTGGACCTGTTCGCGGGCTCGGGCGCCTATGGTCTTGAAGCCATGTCGCGGGGCGCGGCTTTCGCCCTGTTCGTGGAGACTGACGCCGCCGCGCGCGGCGCCATCCGCGACAACATCGAAACCCTCGGCCTGTTCGGCAACACGCGCCTGCACCGGCGCAGCGCCATCGATCTGGGCCGTCGTCCCGCCGGGCTGGACGCGCCGTTCAACCTCGTATTCATCGACCCGCCCTACGCAAAGGGCCTGGCTGAAGAGGCTCTCAGGCGCCTGCCCGAAGGAGACTGGATCGACAACGGCGCCTGCATCGTGCTCGAATGCAGCGCCGACGAGAAACCGTCCGTGGACGGATTTACACTGCACGACGAGCGCACCTACGGCGCCGCGAAAGTGCTGTTTCTCTCCTGGCCCTAGGGCGAAGTAGAGGGCGCGGCGTCCTTGCCGCACATCTGCGACAATTGCCCGGCGACGGTTTCCACGCCCAAACGCCTGGCCGCGTTCAGCGTTGCGCAGGCCTTGGCCTGTTCGCCTTGCTGAAATTGCGCGCGCGCCAATTTCGGCGCGTCAATCGCAACGCCGGCGATATTCTTCTCCTGCGCATGCAGATCGACGGCGGCGCGATAGCGTTTTTCCGCCGCGCTCCAATCGTCGCGTTTGGCTGCGGCGTCGCCCAATTGGCCGAGTACGAACGCTTTGGAGCCGGGCGCCGTCAGCAGCGGCAGCGCCTTCTCCAGCGTCTCGGCCGCCCGATCCGGCTGGCCTTGCGCCGCGGCGGAAAGGCCTTCGCCGACGAGCGCGGCGCCTTTTGCCGCTTTGGCGTCATTATTCCTGGCGTATTGGGCGCTGAGAAGGCGCCAAAGCCGGCGATCCTGCGGATTTGAATCGCGCGCGCGCTCAAGCGCCGTCTGGGTTCGCGAGTCCTGCGCCAGCGCCCCGATCGCAGCGCAATAGCGATAGATCGCGCCGGATGAAGGACTGTCCTTTTTCGCGATGTCCCATAAGTTATCTATGCCGGCCTGACGCGTTCGCGGCCTTGCCGCCTCAAGCGTCGCCTCGCGCACCGCGGGATTGGGATCCTGCAACAATTGCGCGGCCGCATCGGCGAACGTCGCCCGCGCGCTTTCATCCAGTTCTACGGCGGACACGGCGGCCGGCGCACCAGGGGCGGTCGCCGGACGCGGCGCCGGAACGTCTACGAACGCCTGCTGCTGCAGAAGTTGCGATAATTCCACCGCCTGCTCACCGGAAATTTTTCCCTGACCGACCAGGCCGCTCAAGTGCGTGACATCGGAACGGGGTGCGGCCGGTGTTGTCTGCGCCGGCGCATGACCATTGATCCAGATCACGACACCGCAAGCGATGCCGAGCATCGCCAGCGCAACGACGCCCAGCACCAAGGCCAGCTTGACGCGCGCCTTGGCGTTGCGCCAGCACGCCAGTACGCCCCCATCGGGGGCACGTCCTTCAATCCGCGCCTTCAGCATGTTGTGCAGCATGTCCATCTGCGGCGCGCTCGCGGCGCCATTCCATGCAGTGAAGTCTTCCGCATTGATGGAACCGAAACCTGCCGGAATCCGCGCCCGATCGAGCAGGACCGGCGCGAGCCGCTTTGCCGCCCGCGCACGCGCCGCTTCATCGCGCACCCACGGAGATTCCACAGAGTTGAACGACCATGCCACCACGACGACGCGCGCCTCGTCGAGCGCCTTCTGGATCGTCCACGCATAATCATCGCCGCCCGCCTGCGCGCGATCCCACCACACGCTAAGGCCGCGCTGCTCCAGCGCTTCGGCCAGCGGACGCACGCGATCACGGTCCTCGCTGGAATAGGAAATGAAAACATCGGCCATTGCGTCTCAGATAGAACCTCGCCGCCATGACGGGAAGATGTCGCAAATTGTGAGGATCAGCGGCGCCCGAACAATTTCTCGATGTCGGCAAGGCGCAACTCGACATAGGTCGGCCTGCCGTGATTGCACTGGCCGGAGAAGGGCGTCGCTTCCATCTGGCGCAGTAGCGCGTTCATCTCGTCGGCGCTCATGCGCCTGCCGGCGCGCACCGAGCCATGGCACGCCATCGACGAACACACATCCTCCAGCCGCTCCTTCAGCGCGTGAGCGGCGCCAAGCTCCGATAAGTCATCGGCCAGATCGCGCAGCAAAGCCGCGCAATCGACAGGCCCCAACAATGCTGGAATCTCGCGCACCAGCACCGCGCCGCCGCCGAACGGCTCGATCACCAGGCCAAGCTCAGCAAACTCCTCCGCGCGCGCGAGCAACAATTCCGTTTCGGCCGCGTCCAGATTAACCACTTGCGGGATCAGCAGCGCCTGGCGCTTTACGCCGCCATTGGGAAGCATGCCTTTGATCCGCTCATAGGTCAGCCGCTCATGCGCCGCGTGCTGATCGACAATGACGATACCATCCGCCGTCTGCGCCACGATATAGGTTTCATGCACCTGCGCCCGCGCCGCGCCAAGCGGAAAGGATGGGACCGCCGGCGTCCCGCCGGCATCGTTGGTCCAAGTCCCTGCTGCGCTCGCCGGCAAGGATGCCGGCGGTCCGTTACCTTCCACCCGCGCGCTTGGCATCACGAAATCCGGCGACGCCAGCGCGCCTTCGTTGAGCGTCCATTGCTGGGCCAGCCCGCGTTGTTCGGGCCGCGCATAGGCGAACGCCTGCTCGGCGACGCTCGTGCTGGCCCGATGGCCGGCGCTTGCCAACGCGTGCTTCAATCCGCCAACGATCAGCCCGCGCATGCCGGCGGAATCGCGGAAGCGCACTTCGGTCTTCGCCGGATGCACATTCACATCCACCTCCTCCGGCGGCAGATCGATGAACAACGCCAGCACCGGATGGCGGTCGCGCGCGAGCAAGTCCTGATAAGCGCCGCGCACCGCGCCGAGCAGCATTTTATCCTTCACCGGGCGGCGATTGACGAACAAATGCTGGTGATCGCGCCCGCCGCGATTGAATGTCGGCAGGCCGGCAAAGCCCGTCAGATGCGCTTCGCCCCGCATCATATCAAGCTCGACCGCGTTCTCGCGAAAATCTGCACCCAGAATCGCGCCAAGGCGGCGATCCGGCGTATCGGGCGCCAGACGCAGCACCGCGCGCCCGTCAATCTCCAGCGTGAAGCCGACCTCGGCGCGGATCATCGCGATGCGCTTGACGATATCGGTGATCGCCATCGCCTCGGCGCGCTCGGTCTTCATGAATTTCAGCCGCGCGGGCGTGGCGAAGAACAGATCGCGCGCCTCGACGATCGTGCCGCCGGCCAGCGCTGCCGGCGCCGGCGCGCTCTTTACACCGCCTTCCACGCTGATCGCCCACGCATCCGCGGCGCCGCGCGCGCGCGATGTGATCGTCAGCCGCGAAATCGCGCCGATCGAAGGCAGCGCCTCGCCGCGAAAGCCCATGGTGTTGATGTTGAGCAGATCGACCGCGCCGTCTTCCTCAGCGTGCAATTTCGACGTTGCATGCCGCTCGATCGCCAACGGCAATTGCTCGCGTGCAATGCCCGCGCCATCATCGTCGATCCGGATCAGCGTAAGCCCGCCGCCCTCGATGCGCACGGCGATGCGCGTAGCGCCGGCATCCAGCGCGTTCTCAACCAGCTCCTTCACGACGGCAGCCGGCCGCTCAATCACTTCGCCGGCGGCGATGCGGTTGACCGCTTCGGGGGGGAGAACGCGGATGGTCATGAGTCGGGGAAGTATAGCACAATGCTTCACCCTCCCCGCGAGGGGCGGGGCGGCTG
>DASZPV010000134.1:0-3019 GCA_035549875.1 Caulobacterales bacterium | reverse complement strand
GGGCGTATGCGCCTGGAGGATGACGTTATTGACGAAGGGCGATGCGTCCTGCTGCAGCCACTGGCATTTGCATTCAAGCAGCGCCGGATCGGCCGGCTCATCGGTGAAATCGAAAGAGGGCGCCGACCCGTGCTGATGGTTGTGAAACCGCCACCAGCGCGCGTCGAGCTTTTCCAGCCGAAACGTAAAGCCGCGCTGCGTGTAGGCGGCTTCGGCCAGCGGAACAGGGTCCAGCAGGCCGTCGCCAAAGCCGGCGTCGGCGATATAGGGCCGGTCGAGATCGACGCGCAGCACGAGGTGATTGCCCACCACATCCTCGCCCATGGTTGCGCGGTTCACGCCGCCGGCAAGGCGGGTGACGGTAAAGCCGATCTCCTCCAGCGCCCAGCCGAGCAGGCCGTTCATCTCATAACACCAGCCGCCGCGCCGTCGCGTGACGATCTTCTCGAACGCGGCGGCAGGGTCTCGCGTCACCGGCCGGCGCAGGACGACATCGAGATTTTCGTAGGGAACAGCCAGCAAATGCGCGCGGTGAACGCCGGTCAGCGTTTCGAGGTCAGGTTCAAGCCCGCCGCGATAACCGATCCGGCGTAGATAATCGGCAAGGCGCATCATTCATGCCAGGCGATGCGCTGCTTTACGTCCGGCCGCACGCGCTCGGGCGGATCGGCTTTCGCCGTGCCTAGATAGACCAGGCCCGCGATGCGCTCGTGCGGGGCAAGGCCGAGCGCGGCGCGCGCCTCGGAATCATAGGTCAGCCATTCCGTGAGCCACACGCCGGCATAGCCCATCGCATGCGCCGCCAGCACGAGCTGGAACGCAACGGCGCCGGAAGACAGCACCTGCTCCCATTCCGGAATTTTCGCATGCGGCGCGGCGGTCGAGATCACCGCGATCACGACAGGCGCGCGCGTGAGCCGTTCGCGCTCCATCTTCAATTGCTCGGCGTCGGCGTTCGGATTGCGCTGCGCTACCAGCGCGGCCAGTTTTTCACCGGCGCGTTCGCGCGCCGCGCCCTCGATCACCAGAAACCGCCACGGTCCCAGCTTGCCGTGGTCGGGCACGCGCGCGGCCAGCGCGATGAGCGCTTCGATCTCGGCGCGCGAGGGGCCGGGGCCTGTCATCAGCCCAATCGGCGTCGAGCGCCGGCGCGCCAGCAAGCTCAGCGTTTCGAGCGAGGGCTGCGCGGTGGGCAGCGGCGTGTTTTCGGCGGGCGGGGCGGGCAGGCGAGCCGGATCGATCTTCATCATGGGCGGGCGATAGCGAATTCATCGCCTGCGCGATAGGGAAGCACGATGAAAGAGCAAGATCCCTGGACCGTCCTCACCGAACGGCGCGTCTACGAAAACCCGTGGATCGCCGTCGATCACCGCGAGGTGCTGACGCCCGCGGGCACGGCGGGCGTGTATGGCATCGTGCGTTTCAAGCGCCGGGCCGTTGGCGTGTTGCCGATCGACGAGGCGGGCCGGGTGCATCTGGTCGGCCAATGGCGCCCGCCGCTGGACGAATATTCCTGGGAAATGCCGGAGGGCGGGGCTGATCCGGGCGAGAGCCCCGAGGCCTGCGCCCGGCGCGAACTCAGGGAAGAGACCGGCCTTGCCTGCGACCGGCTGATCCCGATCCTGCGCATGGCGCTGTCAAATTCCAGCACGGATGAGCGGGCGGACCTGTTTTTGGCGCTCGGCCTTAACTCTGGGGAAGCAGCGCCCGAAGATACTGAGGCCCTGTCCCATAAAGTCCTGCCGTTTCGGGAGGCTCTGGCTTTGGCAATTTCGGGCGCCATTACCGACGCGATGACCGTTGCGGCCCTGCTGCGGGCGCACCACATGGCGATCACGGGGGAAATCCCGCCGGCGCTGGCGGCCCTTATGCTAAGCTTGGGCGATAAGGAGTAACCATGGCGGATTCTGCACAACGCCAGACGGTGGAAGCGTTCGAGGGCGCAGGCGGGGCCTGGTCGGCCCTGCGGGTGCAGGCGATGCAGGCCGCGGCCGAGGAGCCGGCGCTTGCGTCCTATCTGCACGCCACGATTTTGCATCACGACAAGATCGAGGAGGCGCTGTCCTATCACCTCGCGCAGAAACTCGGCGGCGGCGATATGAGCCCGCTGCAACTGGCCGAAGTATGCCGCGAAGCCTATGCGGCCAAGCCCGAAATCGCCCGCCAGGCTGAACGCGATATGCGCGTCGTGCGCGAGCGCGATCCGGCCTGCCGCACCTACCTGCAGCCGTTCTTGTATTTCAAAGGCTATGCCGGCTTGCAGGCCTACCGCATCTCGCACTGGCTCTGGCAGAATGAACGCGAAATTCTGGCCTTCCATCTGCAAAGCCGCATCTCGGAATTGTTCTCCGTCGATATTCACCCCAACGCCGAGATCGGCGCCGGCGTGTTTATCGACCACGCGCATGGCATCGTCATCGGCGAAACCGCCGTGGTGGAAGATGACGTATCCATGCTGCATTCCGTCACGCTCGGCGGCACCGGCAAGGCGCGCGGCGACCGCCACCCGAAAATCCGCCGCGGCGTGCTGATCGGCGCGGGCGCGAAAATACTCGGCAATATCGAAGTCGGCGAAGAAGCCCGCATCGCCGCCGGCTCGGTCGTCCTCACCAACGTCCCGGCGCGCTGCACAGTGGCCGGCGTGCCCGCCAAGCCGATTGGCGGCCCCTGCTGCGACGGCGCGCCCTCCGAGGCGATGAACCAGATGTTCGACGCGGGGATTTGAGATTAGGGATTTGGGCGTGGGGAATAGGGAGTAGGAAAAGAGGTTGGCGCCGGCGAGCGAAGACTCTATCCCCTAATCCCAACTCCCCAATCCCTTTTTCCGAAGGAAAGAAGCCTTGGACCCGCAAGAACGCACGCGCATCGAAACCTATCTTCGCAAGACCTTCAACGCGCCGAAGCTTGAAGTGCGCACGCGCCCGAAAAAGAACGACAGCGCCGAAGTCTACCTGGGCGACGAATTCCTCGGCGTCCTCAGCAAGGACGATGAAGACGGCGAACTCTGCTACCACTTCGC
>DASZPV010000133.1:0-6178 GCA_035549875.1 Caulobacterales bacterium | reverse complement strand
GCGCCTTGAGGGCGTGGAGATCGGCGGGGACGTGGTGGTGATGAGCGAGGGGAAGTTGAGGGTGTAAATGCTCCCCCGTTTACGGGGGGCTGTCAGCAAAGCTGACAAGGGGCGGTTGCGCACCGCACTCCCCCTCCGTCTCGCGCTTCGCGCGATCCACCTCCCCGTAAACTGGGAGGATCTAAGCATCCAGCCCCAAATCTAGCGCGGGCGCGCTGTGCGTCAGCGCGCCGACGCTGATCACGTCCACGCCGGTTTCCGCGATAGCACGCACTGTGGCGAGCGTAACGCCGCCGCTGGCTTCCAGGACCGTTTTGCCTTTGGCACGCCGAACCGCTTCTGCCAGATCGGCCAGCGCGAAATTATCCAGCAACATAGCGTGCGGGGCGAAGGGGAGGGCTTCGTCCAGTTGCGCCAGGCTATCTACTTCGATCTCGATCACGCGCATGTGGCCTGCGATATCGCGCGCACGCGCCAGCGCGGCGGAGACGGAGCCGGCGGCGGCGATGTGGTTGTCCTTGATCAGGATCGCGTCGGAGAGGGAAAAGCGGTGCGGCCAGGCGCCGCCGGCGATCAACGCTTGTTTCTGCAACGCGCGCAGGCCGGGCAACGTCTTGCGCGTGCCGGCGATTTTCGCGTTCGTGCCGGCGACGGCGGCGACGTATTGCGCGGTCAACGTGGCGATTCCGGAAAGGTGCGTGAGAAAATTCAGTGCCGTGCGTTCGGCGGTGAGCACGGACGCGGCGGGGCCGACGATCGTGGCGATCACACTGCCTGCTTCGACGTGCGCGCCATCGCTGACGCGGGCGCCGAAAATGATCTGCGGATCGACCAGCGTGCAGGCGAGGCGCGCCGGTTGCAGGCCGGCAATGACGCCGGGTCTGCGCGCAACAAGGCGCGTCGATAGTGGCGCGGCGGACAGAAGCTGGCCGGTGACATCGCCGCCGCCGGCGAGATCTTCCAGCAGCGCGGCGCGCACCAGCGGTTCGACGAGGCTGTCGGGCAGGCTCATACCAATGCTCTTTCGCGCGCGGGCCAAAATACGTTCCAGGGCAGATCGGCGCGCGTGAGAAAGGTGCGCACGCCCGAATCGGCTTGCGGAAAATCGCGCCGGTAATGCGCGCCCACGCTGGCGCGCCGTGCGCGCGCGCCCTCGACGATGAGTCCGGCGGCGATCAATTCGTTGCAGGCGCCGAAGCTCTCGGCCCAATTGGCGATCTGCGCGTGCGCGGCGGACAAGCCTGGCTCGCTGCGCTCGACGCCGAGTTCAAGGTCCATCAGCATGCGCAATTGCGCGCGCGCGTCCGCGGGTAATTCGGGTATCGGCGCGGAAGGCGCAAGGCGTACGCCGTTGGCCGTATCGGCGCCGCGCAAATCTTCGGCAATGCGCGCGGCGAAAACGACCGATTCAAGCAATGAGTTGGAAGCAAGTCGATTGGCGCCATGCGCGCCGGTGGAGGCGCATTCGCCGACGATGGAGAGGCGCGCTACGCTGCTCTTGCCGTACAGGTCGGAGACGATTCCGCCCATGTGGTAGTGCGCGGCCGGGGCTACCGGGATGAGATCGATGCGCGGATCGATGCCGGCTTCAATGCAGGCGGCGAACACGGTGGGAAACGCTTCGGGAAAATGTGCGCCGATCGCGGCGCGCGCATCGAGATAGGCGCCCTTGCCGGTCAGGCGCTGGCGGTGGATAGCGCGCGCCACCACATCGCGCGGGGCAAGCTCGGCGCGCACATCGTAAGCGGCCATGAACGGCGCGCCGTCGGCGCTGACGAGTTTTGCACCTTCGCCGCGCAGCGCTTCGGTGGCGAGCGGGGCCGGATCGCGGCCGACATCGATGGCGGTGGGATGAAATTGCACGAATTCGGGATCGCCGATCGCGGCACCCGCGCGCGCCGCCATCGCCAGGCCATGGCCGACCGCGCTCGGCGGATTGGTGGTGACGCGAAAGAGACCGCCGACGCCGCCGGTGGCGATGACGGTGTGGCCGGCGTGAATTTCCACGAGGTCGCCATTGCGCCGCCGCGCCAGCGCGCCACGCACGGCCCCGTGTTCGTCCAACAGCAGCGCGCGCGCGGCCGCGCCTTCGATGATTTCGATGTGCGGCGCGGCTTTGGCGGCGGCGATCAGCGCATCCATGATCGCGCGCCCGGCCAGATCGCCGGAAACGCGCGCGATCCGCGCGCGCGAATGGGCCGCTTCGAGGCTTTGGCGCAACACGCCCGTTTCGGTTTTGTCGAACGGCACGCCGAGCGCGATGAGATCGGCCACCCGCGCGGGACCTTCTTCGGCAAGCAAAAGCGCGACCATCGGATCGACGAGGCCGGCGCCGGCGGCGATCGTGTCGGCGGCGTGCAGTTCAGCGCTGTCGTCTTCGCCCATCGCCACGGCCATGCCGCCCTGGGCCCAGGCCGAGGCGGCGCCTTCGCCGAGCGGGGCGGGCGACAGCACCAGCGCGCGGCGCGGCGCGAGGCGCAAAGCGAGGAACAGACCCGCCAGGCCCGCGCCGACGATTAGCGCCGCGTCGTCGCCGCGAGAGATAGTTCCAGCCATGAAGGGTTATGAAACGGGCGCGTCGCCGCGGAAAAACTCTACTGGCGCCTGGCCGGCTGAATTGAGCTGGCCCTTCATGTAGGCGCCGCTGACGATCTCAAGTTCGAAATCGTCCGGATAGTAATGCTGGAACGTAGGCTCGACGGATAACACCTTGCTCTTGATCGAGAGCTTTCCGTCTTTGCGTTCGGCTGTACAACTCTGTTTCGCGCCGCCCGAAATATTGGCGCAGGTCTCGTGCGTGGAGAATGTACAGCTATGCGCTCCATTGGCGGCGCGCGCGATCTTCATCTGGCCGGTCATGCTGCAGCCATTGTCGAAATGGCCGGTCTGAAACGTCCAGGCGCCGGTGATGTCCGATGATTGCGCCGCGGCCAGCGCCGAGCCGGCGAACGCAAGGCCGGCGACAAGCGCGAGCGCGCGGAGCATTTCAAGACACCGGCGCATCGCCGCGGAAGAACTCCACGGGGGCCGAATTGAATGAGCGCATCATGCCGGTCATGCGGGCGCCGTTCTGGATCGTCAGCTCGAAATCGTCGGGATCGTAGCCGACCTGCGGATCGACGGAGTCAACCTTGCTCTTGATCGTGAGCTTGCCGCCCTCGCGCACGGCCTCGCAGGTTTCTTTTGCGTGTACGACGATGTCCGGACATTTCTCCTCAGTCGAGAAGGTGCAGGCGTGCTTTCCCGAGGCGCTTGGCGCAAGGCGCATCTGCCCCGACATGCGGCAGCCCTTGGCATAGCTCTGCGTGAGGAACGACCAGGCGCCGGTGATGTTCGCGCTCTTTGAGCCGGGTGCAGGCTTTTGCGCCGCTGCCGGTAGCGCGGCCGCGAGGGCCGCGGCGAATACCAAAGCGCGCATCATGCCCTTAAACCACCTCCACCGCAGCCGGCGCCTTGCCCGTCTCAAAAGTGAGCGGACGGGCGGGCCTGGGCAGGGCGAGCATAGCATCGATTGCGGCTTTTGCGCGAACGCGCACGGCCTCCGGAACGGTCACTTCATGCTTCATCTCGGCCAGGGCGTCGTAAATGGCCTCCAGCGTGATGCGTTTCATGTGCGGGCAGAGGTTGCAAGGGCGCACGAAATCGGTCGTCGGGTTGGCCGCCGCGACATTGTCCGACATCGAGCATTCGGTCAGCAGCACCACTTTGCCGGGTTTATGGGCCTCGACATAGTGCGAGAGCGCCGCCGTCGAGCCGGCGAAATCGGCCGCCGCCATGACCTCTGGCGAGCATTCCGGGTGGGCCAGAACCACTACGCCAAGGTGGGCGGCGCGCAATTCGGCGATGTCTTCCGCCGTGAAACGCTCGTGTACTTCGCAGCGGCCGTGCCAGGCGATGATCTTGATCCCCGTCTGCGCAGCGACGTTCTTGGCCAAGTATTCGTCGGGGATCATGATCACCCGATCGACGCCCCATTCTTTAGCCACGTGCTCGACGACCTGCACGGCGTTGGACGATGTGCACGTGATGTCGCTCTCGGCCTTCACGTCGGCCAAGGTGTTTACATAGGTGACGACCGGCAGGCCGGGGTATTTCTGCTTGATCAAGCGCACGTCCGCGCCAGTGATCGAGGCGGCGAGCGAGCAGCCCGCGCGCATATCCGGGATCAGCACAGTCTTTTCGGGCGACAGGATTTTCGACGTCTCGGCCATGAAATGCACGCCGGCCTGCACGATGACCTTCGCATCCGTGCGCGCCGCTTCGCGCGCCAGCGCGAGGCTGTCGCCGCGAAAATCACCGACGCAATAGAATATCTCGCTGGTCATGTAATTGTGCGCGAGGATTACGGCGTGCTTTTCCGCCTTGAGGCGGTTGATTGCGGCGATCAGCGGGGCGTAGGCCTGCCATTCAAACGCGGGCACGACGTGCTGCACCCTGGCATAGAGCGGGTCGGTCTCGGCTCTGACCTTTGCGTCATAGACCAGCCCGCGTTGGGCCGCGCCATCGAGACGGCCCCAGGTTCCAACCTGTTTGGGCTCGCAGGGCCCGCCAGCGGGAGCGTCGATAATCCGGGCCATCCGAGCCCTCCTCAGTTATGCTCAACATGAGCATATATAGGGTGAGAAAAACGGACAAGCCAGCCTTACGCCCTCCCGCTTATGCTCACTTTAAGCATAAGACGGGCCACTATACGCTTGGCGCGGGAAGAAACAACCCCTCACCGCTGCCGGCCCGCTGCGTTTTCGGTTTCAGCGACAACGCCCTGGTTGGTAGACAAGTGCGCCGGGGACGGCGGAACCTGAGGCGGTTGAGTATGGCGCAGAAGCATCTGGCAGGGTTTGGTCTTGCGCTGTTGCTTGGCGCCTGTGCGAGTACGCCGACGCCACATCCCGCAAAGCCAAGCGCGCCGATAATCGCGCGCCCCGAGGCGGCGGCGCCCCTGCTGCGCGAAGTGCGCTTTTCCGATCTGCCCGATTGGCAAAGGACCGATCTTTCGCCCACGCTCGCGGCGCTGCGCCGGCAATGCGCCAACTGGGCCAATCTCACGCCGGACCGGCCGCTCGGCGGCGCCTATGGCGGCACGGTGGGCATGTGGCTGCCGGCCTGCGCGGCGGCGCAAAGCGTGGCGCCCGGCGGGGAGCGTGCGTTTTTCGAATCCTATTTCACGCCGGCTGCGGTCAATATCGCAGGCGGCGAGGCGCGCCTCACCGCGTATTACGAGCCGGTGATCACCGCCAGCCGCACGCCGGCGCCGGGCCTCACCGAGCCGTTGCTGCTCAAGCCGACCGATATGGTGACGGTCGATCTGGCCGGCTTTGCCTTGGCCTATGACGATTCGACTTTGCGCGGCGCGCCGCGCGCGCTGACGGGACAATTGCAAGGCAACAAGGTCGTGCCGTATCCGAAGCGCGAGGCGATTATTCCGTATCAGGGCCAGATCATCGGCTACGCCAATCCGGCGGATGTTTATAATCTTCAGGTGCAGGGCTCCGGGCGGCTCGGCTTTCTGGACGGCCAGCAAGTGCGCGCCGCTTACGCCGCGCAGAACGGATACAAGTGGCGGTCAGCGCTCATCGCGCTGCGCGATACGGGGCAGGTATCGGGCGCGACATGGGCGAACATGCGCTCTTATTTCGACGCCAATCCTGGTGCGGCGAAATCGGTGCTCAATTACGATCCGTCGTACATCTTCTTTGCGGAAGAGCCGATAACCGATCCGAGCGCCGGACCGCGCGGGGCGGCGAGCGTGCCGCTGACGCCGATGGGCTCGATGGCGGTCGATCCGTCGTATCATCCCTATGGAGCGCTGATCTATGTCGATGGGGTGTATGACGGCGCCGCGTTCGATCGCCTGGTCGTGGCGCAGGATACGGGCGGGGCGATCAAGCGCGGCCCGTTGCGCGGCGATTTCTTCGCCGGTACGGGACCGGAAGCAGGGCGCTGGGCCGAACGCATGAATTCGCCAGTGAAAATGTGGACGCTGATCCCGAAAGGCGCGCCGATCGCGATGCTGGATGGGGCGGCGCGCGGCTGATTATTTCGCCTCGATGGTTTCGAGATAGGCGATCAGGTCTTTCGCCGACTTTTCGGTGAGGAACACTTTCGGCATATCGGGGTGAGACATCATCACGCCTCTTTGCAGGCCATCCACCAACTTCGTGCGGTCGTAACGCGCCAG
>DASZPV010000132.1:0-6993 GCA_035549875.1 Caulobacterales bacterium | reverse complement strand
GGCGTTCCGCGCCACCACTTCCATCTCTTCCTCAAAGAATGCGAGTGGCGCTTCAATTACGGCTCGCCAGCAAAGCTCTTGCGCACCCTTAGAACGTGGATCAGGCTCTCAAACCGCAGCGTTTCCTAGGACAGCCCCAAGGTTTATTTATCCCCCGATTTTGCAAGCACTCGGCCCCGGCGCATGCCGGGGCCCATAAACGCTAACGGCGGAGATTATCCTGCAACGGCTGTGATTATGGGCTCCCGCCTGCGCGGGAGCCGAGAACAACGTTCTGCTGGAAGTGGTTTTTCTTTCCTGGGATAGCGAGCGTTTTATCCGCTTAAGACAGCCGCTTCAGACTTCTGCGAGATCGACCTGGCGCTCTCATCCGGGGCTTCGCACCACCACCTATCCCATCAAGGGAAAGGAGGAAGATCGTTCAGGCGTTCGCGCGCTCGTAGCGCACGCGCTCTCCGTGTTTCATGTAAGACGGCGCCAGCATTTCCACGTAAAGCGGCGCGACATCTTCCGGCGTCGGCAGCGTGGTCGGGTCCTCCCCCGGAAACGCCTTGTAGCGCAAGGCGGTGCGCACGGGGCCGGGATCGAGCAGGTTCACTTTTATCGGCGTGATCGCCACTTCCAGCGCGTAGGCGTTCACCAGCGCTTCGAGGCCGGCTTTGCTGGCGGCGTAGGGGCCGCAGAACGCGCGGCGGTTGCGGGCCGCGCCCGACGTGGTGAACACGGCGCGCGCGGCGGGGGCTGCACGCAGCAGCGGGTCCATCGAGCGGATCAGGCGCTGGTTGGCGACGAGATTGACCGCGATCACCTCATTCATCATCGCCGGGCGCGCTTGCGCCACCGGCGTCAGATCGCCGAGCACGCCGGCGCAGGAAACCAGGCCGTCGAGCCTGCCGTAGCGTTCGTACAGCGCGCCGCCGAGCCGGTCGATGCCGTCGAAATCCTTGAGGTCGAGCGGGACGAGCGTGGCTTCGCCGCCGGCTGCGCGGATTTCATCGTCGAGCTGCTCAAGCGCCTTCTGCGAGCGCGCCGTCGCGACGACGCGCCAGCCGTTAGCGGCAAGCGCCACAGCCGCGGCGCGGCCAATGCCGCGCGACGCGCCGGTGACGAGGGCGATGGGAGAGGATGTTGGATCGGACATGGATCAGCGAATAGGGAGTGGGGAATAAGGAATAGGTGGGAAGCAGCCGGAAATCTATTCCCTCCGCCCTATTCCCGACTCCCTCTCTTACGCTTCGACGAGGAACGAGAGCTGATGATCCTTGTGGGCGCGGTCGGCCTTCAGGTCGGCCAGCGGCGTGGGATACTCGCCGGTGAAACAATGATCGGTGAATTGCGGCTGCACCGGATCGCGGGTTTCGCCCATCGCCCAGTAAAGCCCCTCGACCGACAGAAAGCCGAGGCTGTCGACGCCGAGGAATTTGGTCATTTCCGACAGGCTGTGCGTGGCGGCCAGCAATTGCGCCTTGGTCGGCATGTCGATGCCGTAGAAATCGGGAAACTTGATCGGCGGGCTGGCGCTGCGCAGGTGCACTTCCTTGGCGCCGGCTTCGCGCACCATCTGCACGATCTTCGCCGACGTGGTCCCGCGCACGATGGAATCATCGACCAGGATCACGCGCTGGCCCTTGAGCACCGTCCTGTTCGCCGAATGCTTCAGGCGCACGCCGAGTTGGCGGATTTCCTGCTTCGGCTCGATGAAGGTGCGGCCGACATAATGGTTGCGGATGATGCCGAGTTCGTAGGGCAGGCCCGAGGCTTCGGCAAAACCCATCGCCGCCGGCACGCCGGAATCGGGCACCGGCACGACGACATCGGCGGCGATCTTGGTTTCCTGCGCCAGGCGTATGCCCATGCGCTTGCGCACTTCGTAGACGCTGCGGCCATCGACGACGGAATCGGGCCGCGAGAAATATACGAATTCGAAAATGCATGGCCGCGGCGGGCGCCGGCCGAACGGGCGGTGCGATTCCACCCGGCCCGTGCCGTCGGCGCCGCGGGTGATGGTGACGATCTCGCCGTTCTCGATCTCGCGCACGAAGCGCGCGCCGATCATGTCGAGCGCGCAGGTCTCGGAAGCCAGGATCGGCGCGCCGTTGAGATCGCCCAGCACCAGCGGGCGGATGCCCAGCGGATCGCGCGCGCCGATCACCATGTCGTTGGTCAGGCACACAAGGGCGTAGGCGCCCTCGATCTGGCGCAGCGCGTCGATGAACCGCTCGACCACGCCGGCGCGCCGCGAACGGGCGATCAGTTGCAGGATGCATTCGGTGTCGGAAGTGGATTGGAAAATGGCGCCGTCGGCGACCAGTTCCTCGCGCAGCGCCCGTGCGTTGGTGAGGTTGCCGTTATGGGCGATGGCGAAGCCGCCGGTGGAGAGGTCGGCGAACAAAGGCTGGATGTTGCGGATCAGCGTGCCGCCCTGGGTGGCGTAGCGGGTGTGGCCGATGGCGGCGAAGCCCGGCAGGCGCTGGGGCAGGTCAGGGCCGTTGAGATTGTCGCCGACCAGGCCGAGATGGCGTTCGGTGTGGAAGCGTTTGCCGTCGAACGTGGCGATGCCGCAGCCTTCCTGGCCGCGATGCTGGAGCGCGTGCAGGCCGAGCGCGGTGAGGATTGCCGCATCCTCGCTGCCGAAAACCGCGAATACCCCGCATTCTTCGTGGAGCCGATCGTCTTCCGGGGGGCGGGAATTGACGATGGCGTGCATGGATTCAGCCTTCGGTCATGGCGGGGGCGAGGCCGACTCAGTCTCGTCTCTGCTTTTTATAGCCTCTCTGGCCTTGGGAACGAAGCTTTCCAAGCCCTCGGCGGCGGCGTTCAGCACTGCAAAAGTGCGCGCTTTGGCGATCAGGTCCGGCATCGGAACGGTTGGCCCGGTGACGTGGCGCACCACCAGCACCACCAGCACCATGACCAAAACCCCGCGCGCCGCGCCGAACACCAGCCCCGCGGCGCGGTCAATCGCGCCGATTTCGCCTGAGCTGTGGATCGCCTTGGCGGCAGTCGAGGTCAGGAAGGTGATGATCACGAAGACCGCGAGGAACACGACGATCGCGGCGGCGATGTCGGCCAGAATCTTGGGCTGGATCAGCCCTTCCAGCAGCCCGCCCAGAAACTGGTGGCTGATCTCGAAATAGAGCGCCACGGCGGCGACGGCGAAAGCGACGATCGAAAACACCTCGCGAAGCAGGCCGCGGGCGAACGCCATGATGCTGGATAGAAGGACGATCGCGATCACCGCGAAGTCGAACGCTGTGAATTCCATCACCGCCTCCTCCGTTCGCTGGCCGGGCCCTCAAGGGCGATGACCAGATCGCCTATTCTGGCGATGGGACGCATGGACAATCCCGCGCCCTCGGCTCCCTCCGGCGTGAAGGCAGACTTGAACCCCAGCTTAGCGGCTTCTTTCAGGCGCGCATCCGTTCGGGCCACGGCCCGCACGTCCCCCGAAAGCGCCACCTCCCCGAACGCCACGCTGTCCTTCGGCAGCGCAACGTCCGCAAGCGCAGAGATCAAGGCCGCCGCCACGGCCAAATCTGCGGCGGGCTCGGATATTTTGAGCCCCCCAGCAATGTTTAGGTAAACGTCCCGGCCGGCAAAGGAAAGCCCACACCGCGTTTCCAGGACGGCCAGGATCATCGCCATACGGGCCGGCTCCCAGCCGACCACCGCCCGGCGGGGGGTGCCGAGGGCTGTCGGGGCGGCCAGGGCCTGGATTTCAACCAGCACCGGCCGCGTGCCCTCCATGCCCGCGAATACCGAGGTTCCGCTGGCCCTTTCCCCGGAGGACCCCAGGAACAGGGCCGAGGGGTTGGGTGTTTCGCGCAGCCCGGCTTCGGCCATTTCAAACACGCCGATCTCATCGGTGGGGCCGAAGCGGTTTTTCACCGCGCGCAGGATGCGGAAGGCGTGGCCGCGCTCGCCCTCGAAATAGATCACCGCATCGACGAGGTGTTCGACCACGCGCGGGCCGGCGATCTGGCCGTCCTTGGTGACGTGGCCGACGAGCAGGATGGCGGTCCCGTTCTTCTTGGCGAAGCGCACGAGTTCATGCGCGCAAGCGCGCACTTGCGTCACCGTGCCGGGCGCGGCCTCGACCTGGTCGGACCAGAGCGTTTGGATGGAATCGATGATCGCGACGTCGGGCTTCAGCGTTTTCAGGCCGTCGAGGATTTTGCGCAGGTCGGTTTCAGCGGCGAGGCTTACCGGCGCGCTGGCCGCGCCAAGGCGGCGGGCGCGGTCCTGGATCTGCGCTTCGGCCTCCTCGCCGGTAATGTAGGCGACGCTGGCGCCGCCACGCGCGAGACTGGCGCCAGCCTGAAGCAGCAAAGTCGATTTGCCGATGCCCGGATCGCCACCGATCAGCACGGCGGATGCGGGCACGAGGCCGCCGCCGCAGACGCGGTCAAATTCGCCGATGCCGGTGGAAAAGCGCGGCGGCGCTTCGGCGATTGCGGAAAGATCGACGAATTCGAGTCTGCTTTTGGAGCGCGCGCCGCTGGTCGGCGCCTTGAGCGCGCCCGGCGCTACCCGCGCAGCTTCCGCCTCAAGCGTGTTCCATGCGCCGCACGCCTCGCACTTGCCCGCCCATTTCGGGGAAAGCGCGCCGCAGGACTGGCAGACATAGATCGTGTCGGGCTTGGCCATCTGATTCTGAAACCTAGCCTGACTCGCCAGTCTCGTCCGCGCGTCGCGCCGCGCTACTTGCCCTTGAGATCGGGCCGCGAGGCCAGGAAGGCGGCGCGCTCGGCGGCTGTGAGCACCTTGGCCTTCTTGAGCCGGCTCACCTTGGGCGTCGGCTTTTCATAAAGCTTTGGCGGCGGGCCTTTGGGCTTGGGCGGCTTGGGCGCGTTTCCGCGCGCCTGCGCCAGCTTGAGGTCGATCTCGCGACGTGTCGGCTTTGCCATTACGGTACCTCCACCTGGAGCCGAGTGTGCGCCGGTTTGCGTGCAGTGTCACATCGGCGCGCCTTGCCGGGCGATTGATTGGCCGCAATACTACCGAAATCACAGGGGTCCGCTCATGCCGTCCACGCCGTTCATTGCCATCACCGGCGCGGGCAGCGGGCTGGGGCGCGGCGCGGCGCTAGGCCTGGCGCGCAAGGGCGCGCGCGTGCTCGCCGCCGTACAATTTCCAGAGCAGGCCGATGCATTGCGCGCCGCGGCAGCGGCGGAAAAACTGACGCTGCGGGTCGAGAAGGTCGATCTGCTGCAAGCCAGCGATCGCGAATTTCTGGCGGGCGAAGAGATTGACGCGCTCATCAACAATGCTGGCGTCAGCGAAACCGGGCCCATCGCCGAGCAACCGATGGATCTGGTGCGCGCGGTGTTCGAGACGAACGTGTTCGCCGCTCTTGCGCTAAGCCAGCTCGCGGCGCGCGGCATGGTCGGGCGCGGACACGGGCGGATCATCTTTGTGTCGTCGCTGGCCGGCCTGACGGCGATCCCCTACGTGGGCGCATATTGCGCATCAAAGCATGCGCTCGAAGCCATCGCCGGCTGCATGAACGCCGAACTTGCCCCGCACGGCGTCAAAGTGCTGACGTTCAATCCCGGCCCCTACAAGACCGGCTTTACGACCGCATGTGGGCCACCAGTGCGCGCTGGATGAACCCGGAGACCAATTTCACGCGGCGGGAGGACATGGCCGGAACGGCGGCGATACTCGACAGCTAGTTCGATCCTGCCGAGGCCATCGCCGCGCTGGTCGATCTGGCGCTGAACGAAGCCCCGCCCTTCCGCACCGTCGTGCCGCTGGTGATCGAGGAAATGCTGAAGGCAGGCGAGCAGGCGGCGTGGACGAAGCGGGCTTGAGGGTTAGGCCTATTTGATGTTGCTGCCGATTCTGGGTTTAGCGCGGCGCTGGGCGCGTGGCTGTTGAGGGACGGAGGGCTTCATATGCGGATCATCTTGGCGGCGGGCTTTCTCCTTGTGGGGGTGTGCGGCGCGGCGCCGGCGCTTGCGCAGTCGCCTTGGACGTTTGAAGGCGTCGCGTTTCCTGAGCAGGCTGGTTGGTGCCCAAAGACGGCTCAGCAGGACGACGGCTCGGGCGGCAAAGTGTCGGCATTGGAAGTGCGGCCTTGCGGCAAGGCGTTACCCTTCCTCTCCGTAACGCTTGGGGTGCGCGGAGCGGCGCCTCAGAACATCGCCAGCTTTACAGCTAAGGCCGCCGATATTTCAGCCGGTCCGGATGGCATGACCACTGTCGACAACCTTTTCAAGGCCAAAAGCCCCAGTTGCGCCCGGCTGACATACAGCATGGATCGTAACCCGGTGTCCGGTCTGGCGGCGTTCCTGGTGCACGCAACCTATTCTTGTCCGGCGCTCAGCGCGGACGCATACCAGTTCAACAATCTCACCACCTACGCCCAGCAGCGGAACGGTAATCTCTGGGTCGTGGCCTACGACCAGGATAGCCCGACGTTGACCGAAATGGACAAGGCGATGATCCGCTCCGCAGTGGCGGCGATCGCCACCAACTAAGGGCGCCTAAGCCGCCCATTCCGGCTCGGCGCCGGCTTTCCATTTGATGTTGCAGCCGATGCTGGGCTTTTGCGCGGCGCTGGGCGCGTGGTCGGCGAGCACGGCGTCGGCGGCGGCGCGGAGATCGGCGCCGGTGGGCGTTCCCTTGCCGGGGCGCGTGTCGTCGAACTGGCCGCGATAGGCGAGCTTTCCGGCCTTATCGAACAGGAAGAAATCCGGCGTGCACATCGCCTGATAGGCCTGCGCGGTCTTTTGCGTCTCGTCGTAGAGATAGGGAAACGAAAAGCCCCTCTGCGCGGCGAAGACCATCATCTTGTCGGGTCCGTCCTGCGGGTGGGTGGTTACATCATTGGCGCTGATCGCGACGATGGCGAGCCCCTTGGCCTGATAGTCCTTCGCGAAGGCGGCGAACGCATCGGCGATATGCAGCACATACGGGCAGTGATTGCAGATGAACGCGACCGCCAGCGGCTTGCCGGCGTAATCGGCGCTGCTGATGATTTTGCCGGAG